>JBBSKN010000012.1:0-56323 GCA_038256265.1 Phormidesmidales cyanobacterium | reverse complement strand
GCCTTGAGTTCTTCAATAGCAATAGTTTTGGCGGGCTTAGTCTGGGAAATAGGCATGGTCATCACACCTCGGCATAAGAATCCTGGATCCTAAGTAATTATACTGCCCTGCTTTCACAAATCATTCCGGATGACTATATCACTCTATTCCTGAGGTAAAAAGCTTTTTGGATTCAGCCTTGATAAGTCTTTAAAGTGCTTAGTGCAGCTTTGGAACCTGGAGAAAAATAATGAACTGATGGTCATTCCGACTAAAGGGAAGAATCTCAGATCTAGAATCGGCGATAGAGGGCGATCGCCCTCTATTACTATTCAGCACTACCAAATAGACTCATGCTGGCCCCCGGGGCAGTGACAGGCAGACATTGACCGGGTGCCGCGCAGGATGAGCACCCTCGGCAACACCCGGTGCACGTCATGAACTAAACTGCAAAAACTAGACCGCAAAGCCTGTTTTTGGCTTCCGCTTGCCTTTTGACTTCTTCTTAGATGAATTTTGATCCACCTCTTGCAGCGCTTCTTGAAATAGATCTTGCAAATGTATAGGCACGCTTGCAATTTCCGGGAGCTTTGCTTCCAGTGGTTTTCCAGCCTGCAGTAAAATGTCGTCCAGATCACTTGTTGTCAGCTCTGAACGGTTGAGGCATCGTCCTAAAGACGCCATCAACGGCGCCGCTTTATCTTCAGCAAGACAGCACCAGATATAGCAATTAACCGCATCTTCCTTGAGATATTTTTGAATAATTTTATCCACCTTCACAGCAGATTCTTCGTCTTTCTCGTCAAATAACTGAGTCAGTCGCACATAGTCTTTTAAAAACGTTTGTCCCCAGCGAGGATGCACAAAGACCGTAACGGCCTCTGCCCGACGCAGCTCGTCCGGCAAATTAATTGGCGGCATCACCATGTTGAGCGCCTTATCATCCTTAAGTAGACGGCTTACCTCGCGCCCTTCTCCCCCAAACGACTCAGCAGACTCAGCAATTTCTTCTTGAGAAACGCCAGCGCTCGCAGCTAGCTCCTTAAGCGATTTAGAACCGTCAATGCCCAGCGCCTCCAATCGGCGCTGGGTAGCAATAGCCTGATATTCTTTAAGTTTTTTATTTAGCTCATACCCGGAGAGGGTGACTCGGCCTTCCCCAAAAAAATCTACAAAATCGTCATAATAATGTTCTACAGATTTCCAAGCTTCTGCTAAAAGCTCAGGGGCATCGCCATACAACTGGTCAGGAAACCAGGTCTTAAAGTTACCAATGGCAACGGCCAACTTAGGCTTACCCAGCTTGCCCAGCAGCATTAGGGGGCCGGAAAATGTCCACGTATGGTCTGTACTCGGCACTGCACTTGGCAACAGGCGAGTGACGATAATCTCATCCGAACTCAGCCGAGACAAATCTGCTGCCGACTGCAAGCCATTAGGTTCAACCCAATAGTGCTTTGCGGTTAGCCAGTTCATGACTTCATAGCGCCCTTCGGCTACCTGCAGAACCTTAAACAGGCCGTTGAAGGCATTTCCCCAACCTTTGACTAAAGCCTGATCATCCTGGGACAAGCTAGGCTGGTTCTCTATAAAAATATCCAATACTGATTTATTAGCGACTTGACCTGTGGTCAAAAACATATCAATCGCTAGGTCTGAGCGGCTAATGCCCTGGAGATTAGTTATCGACCAATGCTTCATACGATCAGCGCTATAGCTTTCTAAAGCAGTTGCTAAATCACCTTCAGCATCTAGCACAAAGCCGTGTAGCGACTGCTTGAGATATTTAGAACGATCTAACGGCTCATCCATGAGGCTGCTTATTCATGAAAATATTTATTGGCACAAGGTTAACCTAGAATATACTAAATCCGGCCCAATATTGATAGCTTTGTCAGCCACCTTTTATAAGGTATAAGTCTAGGGAATGCAAAAGTGGAGCAACTTTTTAAAAAGTTGCTCCACTTCACCATGGGGAGAACCACAGCTTTAGCTGTTCTTAAAATGCGTTAAAACATTTACCCCGAGCGCACTAATCTATGGATACAGCAAGCCCTAAAGCAAGACTCAGCAACAAGCAACCCTAACTAGGCAGTGCGCTTGGTAATCGCATAGTACACAAAGAGAGCAACGATTGCGCCCAAAACAGCAATAACTACACCACCGATACTAAGACCAGTTGCTGTCAAAGCCAGAGATCCTGTGGTTAAGAAGGTGTAGAGGCTACCTCCAACAAATGCACCGATCACGCCAAGAATAAGCGTACCTATAATGCCACCGCTTTGATGCCCAGGATAAATAGCCTTAGCAATCGCGCCAGCAATCAACCCCAACACAATCCACGCTATGATATTACCCATGATTCTCCTTTAGTCTCCAAAAAAAATGCTGAAAGGCAATTGAATGTTTCTTCACTCAGTCGCAATGTTCATAATATAACTAATAGGTCAAACAGCCAAGCCCCCCTAAAGGCATAGCTTGTTGCTGCCTAAAGGTATAGATAGCATTCGTAAAGGACTGGATGAACTGGAGCACGGCCCAATTCACGACGTCTTTGAGCAGCGGGGGCGGAAGCCAGCAGCAGCCAACCGGCCCCAGTTGCTGACAGCTCGTCCAGTAGAGGGACGATTTATTTAGCGGAGTAATTTAGGGCAGATACCTGCGACTCTAGCCTGGGCTAGCGCAGCCCCAGCCAACTCCAAAAGGTCTGGCCTGTGACTAGCTCTAGCACCAGCAGGGCCACAAACCCAACCATGGCAAAGCGACCGTTGATGCGCTCGGCATAGCGGTTCCAGCCAAATCTGGGGGAGAGTTCTGTGGAGGGTTGAGAGGGCTTAGGGCTAGGAGATGGGCTGGGCTGGGCCGGTTTGGCAGTTTCTGGGGCCATGGTGAGCATCCTTCAACACTGTGCAGGAGGATTCTATCCCATCTATCCCAAATGATGGCAGCGACAAATTGTCTCGGGTAAACCGATTTACCCTGGGCAATGGAGCTTACTTATCTTTAAGTTTCACCTGAATGCCCTCCTTGAGGTAGTCTTTAAGGGCTTCAGCAAATTTGTCTTCTGCGGTCTTTTTGGGCACTTCCTTAAACAGTGGGCTACCGAACAGCTTCTCATTGGTCCACACAATAAAGACCAAGAGGAGAACGATGGCAAATTCCATAGTGGTTTTTGTGACTTGGTTTTACAGATATGATCGACGGGCTGTGGCAAAAATGCTACAGGACACTGATACACACAAAACTAGTTACAAAGCAGTAGCGCTTGATTCCGGATTCAATTTGCCCAAACTATACCGAAAGATCTCAAAACGGAGCGTTTGAAGAGTACTTCGAAAAATCCACAAAGGCTGTCTCAATATGAGATCATGGTGCAGCAGATATCATGAGCTCGACCGAGCCAGGGGGCAACAAGGGTTTTGGGGTAGCCGCAGGCTATCCGGCCCAGGATGGGCAAATTGTCGATGCGACCTTGATTCCGGTGCCCAAGCAGCGCAATACTCGCACCGAGAACCAAACTATTAAACAGGGATACGTGCCGCCTGAGTAGCAAGATCAGCCTCATAAGGCGGCCCAAAAAGATGTCGATGCCCGCTGGACGAAGAAGAATGGGGTGTCTTAACTACGGCTACAAAAACCATATCAGCAGCGATGTCCGCTATAACTTCGTTCGCTGCTGTACCGTCACCGATGCGGAAACGGGAGTGACAGGCAGGGATCGTTGCGAGCAATACATCCTAATGATGTCGACTATGGCTATACCTTGAGCGTTAGCTTAAGCTAGGGTTATAGCAACCCGGCTCAGATAGTTTTATAAATCCGTCATTGCCCATGAACTCCTCTCTGTTCCTCTCCAAAAAGCTAGTTTACAAATCAATAGGTGTTTGTCTGGGTAGTTTGTTGCTAGGTAATTTTGGAGCAGCAAGGGCAGGTGATGGGCCGCAAGATGATGTCTTAGTAAAAATACCTCAGTGGAGGACAACTGAGCAGACTGAGGCTAATTTACGAGTTTTGCCAGAGCCCATACTGATTCGTCCAATAGTTTCACCATCGGTTAATTCAATGACCGGACTCGCTCCCTCAGAGGCAAATCTCTTGCCAGAGCCCGTAGAGCAGCCGGTACAACTGCGGTTAAGTTTGAGCGATCGCCGAGTCTATGTCTCGAGAGGCGATGTTGTAGAAGCAAGCTTTCCGGTGGCCGTGGGTAAGTCTGGCTGGGAGACCCCCACTGGCGAGTTTGAGGTATTTTCACAGATTAGTCAGCCTGGGTGGACAAATCCTTTCACCAACGAAGTGATGTCACCTGGCCCAGAAAATCCGCTCGGCGATCGCTGGATTGGCTTCTGGACGGATGGAAATAACGTCATCGGCTTTCACGGTACGCCAAATCGAGATTCTGTAGGGCGAGCAGCCTCCCACGGCTGCGTCCGCATGTACAACGAGGATATCCGCCAGCTATTCGAACTCGTGGCCTTAGGAACCCGCGTTATCGTTGAGCCATAGCATGTTTGAGCTTGTGCTTAAACCGTTGCGCTGGGTCGGGTATTCTACCTGCGCCCCAGGTAAATCGCGAACCGAAAACAGTCTTCTCTCTCCTAAGAAGGGGAATAGAAAGCTTTTATCCACCTAATGGCATACATCCAGACGGGCACCTTGTTCGTTATGTATATAGGGTCTACCGCAAGCATATTTTGCGATGACACTTAATACAACCATTGGAGATACCATTATGACGCAAGGGAAATCTCTGTTTGCTTCGCGCCGAGGCCTAATGAAGTGGGGGCTTTTAGGGTTTGGAGGATTGATGATGGCGGCTGTGCCCAAAGCAGTCAGCGCTCAATCTAGCGGCAGCACCCTGACCTTTAATGCCGACGACATAGGCATTCTTAACTTTGCCCTTCTGCTAGAAGAGCTAGAGGCTGCTTTTTATGCTGGAGCGGTTAGCTCAGGCCAAATTTCAGACAGCAAAGAGCTGGAGTACGTGACAGTTTTAGGTGCTCAGGAAGCGGCTCATGTCACATTTTTACGGAGCGTTTTAGGAGATCAGGTACTATTCGAAACCGCAGATCTCCGCTTCAATCCATCGGGTTTGAACGCCATTTTGAAGGATCGCAACACCATTCTCAACACCGCCGTCACGCTAGAAGATGTGGGTGTTCATGCCTACAACGGTGCTGGGCCTAGCCTAACTAACCCTACCTACCTCTTAGCTGCAGGCTCAATTGTTTCGGTCGAAGCCCGCCACGCTGGCGGTGTACGAGCCCTCCTGGGAAGGCCTACCACTCAGCCAGACAGCGATCGCTTAGTGAGTGACGCAGAGCTAGTTGCTAGTCTCAACCCATTTAAGGGCCGCGCCTACGACGAGCTATTCACTCCCAAACAAATCGTAGCCATCGTCGGCTCCCTCGACATTCTAAACAATCCCATTAACGGCACACTCGTTGCATAATTAAGGAGATTATCAGTGAAAATACGCTTTAGCTCAATCATCCAGCCGGTAAGTCAGGCTTTGCTGTCCTTACTCGGCCCCCTCACAACTTTTCTAAATCGCTGCGGTCAGCAAATGATCCAGATGCGGCACCCCGTCCAGACCGTGGCCCTGGCCCTGCCGCTGGCCGTGCTGCTGTTCGCCATAGGCCCGGTCGCCGCAGTTCAGGCTCAGAATGCTGTTTTAACACCCCGGCAGGTTACTGAGTATGCCCTAACCCTAGAAAAGCTAGAAGCTGATTTTTATCGTCGTGCGGTTATGGCAGCCCAAAATGGTGGCTTGTCGGGCGTTCCCCAGGCCGCTAAAGACATTATTGTTTCCTACGGTCAAGACGAAGCTCAGCACGTTACCGATCTCTCAGCGGTTTTGCCTTCCTTAGGGGGCAATCCAAATGCAGTTAGGATTCCGGCCAACCCCAACTATGCGGCTATTCTGGGCCGCGACCCATTTGCCAATCCGGCAGACTTTCTGCTGGCGGGGCAGTATGTCGAAGATTTAGGCGTTGCCGCCTATAAAGGTCAAGTTCAAAACCTTTTGGCGGCGGGCGAAGCCGGTAAACCCGTACTGGCAGTGGCGCTGGCAATTCACAGCGTTGAGGCTCGCCATGCCGCTGGTGTCAGGTTCCTGCGTCAGACACTGCTGGGCGCTGATGTTAGACCTTGGATTTCAGATAATGCCGTGACTAAGCAAAACACCAGCAATGTCGAAGTTATATACAACGAGAACCGAATGGGGTCTCCCATTCCCTTTAGTTCTGCTGCCTTCGACGGTTATGCAACTCAGGCGGAAGTACTTGCCCTCCTCGGCCCTGTTTTAACCGAAGCATCTCCGATGAGCCGGCCTACGCCTCCTACAGAAGGTAGACCAAGCGGAGCTCCACAGAATCAAAACCCTCGGGCACTGTGGTAATACCCACGGGGTAACGTCCCTGTGCCAATGACCGCTGAGGAGTCAGCCAGAGCTGCTCACAAACGGTTGCTTTAGCCTATGACAAAAGCCGCTGCTCACTAGTGAGCAGCGGCTTTTGTCATAGGTTCTAGACTAGGGCTGAACGCTACCCTAGTTTAACCACACAGGCTTAGAAATAGAGTTTTTCTTGCCCCAGGCTGATATTTCAAAAAAACGTTAAGGAAACCGTAGACGCTGTTCAAAAGGTCGCAAAAATCGTATGGTCTTCATAGGACACCGCCACTTTGCACTGGCTTTCGTCTCGCTCTATTTGTGTTTGCAAGAGACTTAGCATTGTCTATGGCTTCCCCCACCATCGAATCAATTCTCCACGAAAACCGTCTGTTTCCCCCCAGCGACGAGTTTGTTCAAAATGCTTCTATTAAGAGCCTAGAGGACTATCACGCCCTGGCGGAGCGGGCGGCGGCAGACCCAGCGGCATTTTGGGCTGAGCTGGCCAGCCAGGAACTGCACTGGTTTAAACCCTGGGATACGGTGCTCGACTGGCAGCCGCCCTTTGCGCAGTGGTTTGTGGGGGGCAAAATCAATATTTCCTACAACTGTTTAGACCGCCACCTGACCACCTGGCGACGCAACAAAGCCGCCCTGATCTGGGAAGGGGAACCGGGCGATAGCCGCACCCTCACCTACTCCCAGCTGCACCGGGAGGTGTGCAAGGTGGCCAACGTGCTAAAGGGGCTGGGGGTGAAGAAGGGCGATCGCGTTGGCATCTATATGCCGATGGTGCCCGAGGCGGCGATCGCCATGCTGGCCTGCGCCCGCATCGGTGCCGCCCACACGGTGATCTTTGGCGGCTTTAGCGCCGAGGCCCTCAAAGATCGCCTCAACGATGCCGAGGCTAAGGTGGTGATTACCGCCGACGGTGGCTTCCGCAAAGACAAGGTCATACCGCTTAAATCTGCGGTCGATCAGGCCCTCGCCGAGGGGGCAGTGCCCAGCGTCACCGGCGTGCTGGTGGTGCAGCGCACCCAGTCTGAGGTCACCATGGTAGAGGGGCGCGACCACTGGTGGCACGAGCTGCAGGCTACCGCCTCGGCCCACTGCCCACCTGAAGAAATGGACGCCGAAGACCTGCTGTTTATTCTCTACACCAGCGGCACCACGGGCAAACCCAAGGGGGTGGTGCACACCACCGGCGGCTACAATCTCTACACCCACATGACCTTTAAGTGGGCCTTTGACATCAAAGACACCGATGTCTACTGGTGTACCGCCGACGTGGGCTGGATCACCGGCCACAGCTATATCGTCTACGGCCCCCTGTCGAACGGGGCCACTACGGTGATGTACGAAGGGGTGCCGCGGCCCTCAAACCCCGGCTGCTTTTGGGATGTGATTGAAAAGTACGGCGTCACCATTTTCTACACCGCCCCCACCGCCATTCGCGCCTTCATTAAAATGGGCGACGAGCTGCCCAAGGCCCGCGATCTGTCGTCGCTGCGGCTGCTGGGCACCGTGGGCGAGCCGATCAACCCGGAGGCCTGGATGTGGTATCACCAGGTGATTGGCGGCGATCGCTGCCCGATCATAGACACCTGGTGGCAGACGGAAACTGGCGGCTTTATGATCACGCCGCTGCCGGGGGCAATCCCCACCAAGCCTGGCTCCGCTACCCTACCCTTCCCCGGTATTTTGGCCGACGTGGTGGATTTGGACGGCACCCCGGTGCCCCCCGGCGAAGGCGGCTACCTGGTGATCAAGCACCCCTGGCCCAGCATGATGCGCACGGTCTACGGCGACGACGACCGCTACCGCCGCACCTACTGGGAGCACATTGCCCCCATCGACGGCCAGTACCTTTACTTCGCGGGCGACGGTGCCCGCAAAGACGCCGACGGCTACTTTTGGGTGATGGGTCGGGTCGATGACGTGATCAATGTGTCGGGCCACCGCCTCGGCACTATGGAGGTAGAGTCGGCCCTGGTGTCGCACCCGGCGGTGGCCGAGGCCGCCGTAGTTGGTCGCAAAGATGAGATCAAAGGGGAAGATATCTACGCCTTTGTCATTTTAGAGGGGCACTACAACCCTAGCGATGAGCTGAAGCAAGAGCTGGCCCAGCATGTGGTGAAAGAAATTGGCGTGATCGCTCGGCCCGGCGAAATTAAGTTTGCCGACGCCCTGCCCAAGACGCGATCAGGAAAAATTATTCGCCGCTTTTTGCGAAACTTGGCCAGTGGTGAGGCGATCGCCGGCGATGCCTCCACCATGGAAGATCAAAGCGTGCTCGATCAACTCCGCCAGGGCTGAGACTCTGCCTTGGCTACCGGGTGTGCTACCTCAATTATCCTGGCTCAGGGTATGCATCAGTCTTTTGAGTGGATCGCGGCAAAATCTCAGGTGTAGCGGAATCTCTCTCACGCAAAGTACATCATAAAGATCCTCTCTGCCCATTTAATAATGGGGAGGATAGCGTGGAGCTTAGATAAGCATAAACTAGGGGATCTAGCACCCAATCAAGGGTGCATACCAGTTTTGTAGCCCTCACCCTGGAAGAGAGGGACTTTGAAATTCCTCTAGCTCCTTACTCCCTAGGTAGAAGAAGCTAGAGGATGAGGGCCGTCAACTTACAAAAGTGGGATGCACTCCCAGTCAAGGGGTACTGAACTAAATCAGGAGCCGCTATATTTTGCTGGAATACGCCTAGATTAGACCAGAAGATTAAGGTGGGAGTTTCGATTATCAGCAGCCTGGACAGTTTTAGCAACGAAGCTAGAAGGCTTTCAGGGCAATCAGCAGCCTGGACAGTTTTAGCAACGAAGCTAGAAGGCTTTCAGGGCAATCAATCTAGCAATTCCCTATTCGGCTCAAAGTTAGCTTGCAGGCTGACATTGACTTAAATACTTTGACCAACGTACGCTCCGGCTTACAGTCAATATGGGGAGCAAATTTCTGTTCGGCATATTGCATTATAAAAAGCGTGGCCTGTCTTTTCTGCCCTAGTGCTGCGCCCGCTGGCATGATGCAATTTTTAACGGGCAGAATAATGGAAACAGCGGCTCTTATGTCTACGTCCCATCAGTAGGGTGGTGTTACAGCGATCTGGGGTAGGATCTGTCGACACTTTTTCTGGCTTAAGGCTGTCCTTGGGGCGACATTATTCCTAGGAGCAGGCTTTTCTAGCGCTATCTTACCCCTGGGGGCGGCAACGGGCAGGCCGAGAAAAATCAAGGAAGGCCGATCTAAATCATTCATTTTTTTGGTTCACCTTTTGATGCCATCGCTATAATTAACTGTGTGAATAGGCAAGTTTATTTGCTATTATTCTTTTGCTATTCCGCAATGGTCGTCAACCTTATTCGTAATTTCCTAAGATTGACCCTGTCGGTTTTCAGCATTTAGCTCCACGTCTTACCCCAAGGAATTTCCCTGAACAATGGCAGAAAAACCCACCCCCATGATCGGCAAAGCGCTGCTCCAAAAGGTCAAAGACCTTTCTAACCTCACCAAGCGCGAAACCGCTAAAGAATGCGGCTACTATACCCTCACCAAAGACAATCAGGTGCGGGTCAATCTCTCTGGCTTTTATGATGCGCTGCTTGAGGCTAAAGGCATCAACCTCGATCCTGAAAGCAGCAAAGATGGCCGGGGTCGCGAACCGACCTACCGCGTCAGTGTCCACAAAAATGGGCAGATCGTTATTGGGGCTACCTACACCCAAGAAATGGGCCTTAAGTCTGGCGATGAGTTTGAAATCAAGCTGGGCTATAAGCACATTCACCTGAAGCAACTGGGCGTCGACGCTGACGATGAATAGTACGGGTCTACCATGACAATCTCATCGGTGAATATGTTAGCGATCGCCCATCTATCGGTTTTTTTTTGACCTGGATGGCGCTAGGTATTCCGGTCAGTCTGGTAGTTGCCCGCATCAGTCGAATTTCCCTTGCCTATCCCGTTCCTCCGCAGCATAAGCTACCCCTGCTGCTGCCCCTGTATCTGCTGGCCCCGGCGGCGGTTGAAATCTATCGCCGTCTGGGGGCAGACTCTTGGTCCAGCTACGGTATCGCGTGGAGTCAGCCCTTTTTTCGCCTGGCGATCGCCGGGTTTGGGGCTGCTGCTGGAGGGGTGATGGTCTTGGTAGCCCTACAGCTAGGTTTGGGCTGGCGGCGGTGGCAGCCTCCCGGCCAAAAATCTGGCTCTGCTGTGTCCGAGACAAAAAATGAGAGTGCTCTTGCCCCCTCGTCAGGGCCTGCGCCAGGAGTAGTGCTGCTTGCAGTGCTGCTCCTGGCGTTGTTTGTGGGCTGGATTGAAGAACTGGTGTTTCGCGGCGTGCTGGCGAACGGTCTGGGGCAGGCGCTGCCCCTCTGGGCCATGGCGATCGCCGTCAGCCTGATTTTCGCCGTCTCTCACCTGGTGTGGGACGGCCCCGCCGGAGCACCCCAGCTGCCGGGGCTAGCGATTATGGGTGCGGTGCTGCTGCTGGCCCGCTGGGCGGCGGGCGGCAGCCTGGGGCTAGCCTGGGGGCTACACGCCGGGTGGGTGTTTGCGATCGCCCTAATCGACGCCCTGGCCCTGCTTAAACCCGGCAAAGACGGCCCCGTCTGGCTGGTGGGTATACCCGATCAGCCGCTCACGGGGATGTTGCCGCTGGGGTTGTTGGTGCTGACGGGGGTGGGGGTTTGGTGGGTGGGTGGGCGAACGTTTTGAACTTTACATTTTGAACTTTGCATTTTGCCCCTGTCCCTTCACCCCAGACAAGCCAGGGTCATCACCGTAATTGGGGTTAGCGGTTGCCAGCGGGTCAGGGAGCCAACCTGGACGCCTTGCTGGATTTGAACTTGTCGCAGCTCTATTTGCCAAGTCAATTCGCTCGATTCTGTTGCTTTGGCCCAGGTCAGCACCGTGCTGGTGTGCTCTAGGGTGGCTAGGGCCAGCACAATGCGCCCCTGGGGTCGCAGGCGTTGGGCACAGAGGTCTAGGATGTCTGCCAAATGGCCACCGCTGCCGCCGATAAAAATCCGATCGGGGTCGGGCAATGGTGCCAGGGCCTCAGGTGCGGCTCCGTAAATGGCGTGCAGGTTGGCGTTGCCCAGGCGGCGCTGGTTTTGCTCAATTAAGCCGTGGCCAGCAGCGGTTTTTTCAATGGCGTAGACCTGGGCTGTGGGGCAAAACCGATTGATTTCAACGCTGACGGAGCCTGTGCCAGCTCCAATATCCCAAACGGTTTGGTCTGGTCTGGGGTCGAGGTCGGCCAGAATTTGAATGCGAATATCGCGCTTGGTGATCAGGCCGGGGCGATCGCCAAAGGTAGCAAAGGCTCTATCGGGCAGCCCAATAACGGGCAGATTCTGTAGTGCTGAAAATTCTTCAGGGTGTCGCTGGAGCACCACGACGTTGAGCGAGGCGAAGGTCTTACCCACGACGGTTTCAGGGGTCAGGTGATGAATTGTTTCGGCCTCGCCGCCGAGGTTCTCGCAGACGCCCAGGCGATAGTGGTAGGGCAATGCCAGGGTGAGCACCAGCTGCCCCAGGGTGGCAGGGGTGTGGGTCGGGTCAGTGAGTACCGCAATTAGCGGGTCGCCCCGGCGCAGGGCGGCGATCAGTTCTTCGGTCGATCTGCCGTGGGCGCTGACCAGGGTGGCGCCCTGCCAGGGCAGCTTGAGACGGCTAAAGGCCAGCTGCACCGCACTCAGGTGGGGGTGAAAGGTCAACGCCTCGGCGGGCAGGTGCTCCAGCAGCAGCCGTCCCAGGCCAAAAAACAGCGGGTCGCCCGACGTCAAAACCACGGCAATGCCTGGGACGCGTGCTCGCAGCCATTGGTGCAGGTGCTCCAAGGTGTCTTTGAGGTCGCCCAGGGGCCAGGTTTCTGCGGTCGTTTCGGGAAAATAGGCGAGGTGGCGAGGGCTGCCTACCAGCACCGCCGCCCGATCAATCAGCATTTGCAGGTTGGGGGCCAGCCCACCCCGCCCGTCGAGACCCACGCCGATCACCTGGATCGGGGTGCCCTGGATCGGGGTGATCGGGCTAGAAGTCATGGCTGCTGCTCCCAGGCCAGCACCAGCAGGGCGTTGAGGATGGCCGCCGCCACGGTTGACCCGCCCTTGCGCCCCTCCACGCGAATCTGCGGCACCGGCGTCGCCGCCAGGCGCTGCTTTGAGGCTTCGACCGCCACAAAGCCCACGGGCGCACCGATGACCAGCGCCGGGTGGGCATGGCCGCTGTCAATGCGATCGCACAGGGCCAGCAGCGCCGTCGGCGCATTGCCCACCACCACCAGCGCCTCGGGATGGTCTTCTAAACACCGCAGCAGCCCTGTCTCCGTGCGAGTGCGCCCAGGTTCTGCCGGGTCGCCCACCGTCACCGCCGTCAGCAGCGGATTTTGAAACGTGCGCTCAACCATGCCCACCACCCCCTGGCGCACCATGGTCACATCGACAATGATCGGCCCGCCCTGGGAGAGATGCTGGAGAGCGGCGGTGATCGCCCCTTCGCCAAAGCTCACCAACTCTTTAAACTCAAAATCGCCCGTGGTGTGAATCACCCGCCGCACCACCGCATATTCCGCCGGGGTAAACCTGTGATCGCCAAATTCTTGATCTATCAACCCAAAGCTTTCTTCTAAAATGGGGCTTTGCCAAAGCTTCGCCATAGAACCGGTTCGATAAGAGTAGACCTCTCCTCAAGGAGAGACGCCCTATCATCCCACATCCACTCCCCACCCCCATGCCCGCCTACTACTTCTGGGGCGACGACGACTTTGCCCTCCAAACCGCCGTCCACACCCTGCGCCAGCGCACCCTCGACGAGGCCTGGGCCAGCTTCAACTACGAGGTGATTTCGCCCGACGCCGCCGGGGGGCCATCCCAGGCGTTGAACCAGGCCATGACCGCACCCTTTGGTGCTGGGCGGCGGCTGGTGTGGCTGCAAAACACCACCCTGGGCCAGCGCTGCCCCGAACCAGTGCTGGCGGAGTTTGAGCGCACCCTGCCCAAACTGCTCGATAGTAGCGTGCTGCTGCTGACCAGCACCGCCAAACCCGACGGGCGGGCCAAATTTACCAAGTTGTTTAAAACCCATGGTGAGATCCGCGAGTTTGCTGCTATTCCCCCCTGGAAGACAGATCAAATTCGCCAGCAGGTGGTGACGGTGGCAAAGCAGCAGGGCCTGGCCCTAGAGTCTGCCACCCTAGACCTGCTGGCGGAGGCGGTGGGCAACGACACCCGCCAGCTTTACCTAGAGCTGGAGAAACTGGCCCTCTACTGGGGCGCGAACCCCCAGCCGATTCCACCGACGGTAGCGGCGGCGCTGGTGACGGTATCTACCCAGACCAGCCTGCAGCTGGCCCAGGCGCTGAAGCAGGGCGATACCCCCACGGCCCTAGGGCTAGTCAGCGATCTGCTGGATCGCAACGAACCCGCCCTGCGCATCGTTGCCACCCTAGTCAATCAGTTTCGGCTGTGGCTATGGCTCAGAACATTGATCCAGGCCGGGGTGCAAAACGATGCCGAGATTGCCGCCGCCGCCGAGGTGGCCAATCCCAAGCGCATATATTTTTTGAAACAAGAGGTGCGATCGCTGGGATTAAGCCAATTGCAACGAAGCCTGCCTTTGCTACTAGAATTAGAGTCTGAATTAAAACAAGGTCGAGATGAACGCGCTACTCTACACACAAAAGTAATAGAACTGTGTCAAATCTTTAGACCCACAGGTGTTTAGCGCTAGGCCTGGAACTCGTGAGGCCAGCGCCCCGTCAGGGCTTTGAACCCACTGCGGTTGTCAAATACAGCGATCGCACCCGGGTTAATGCCCTTACTCTCTAAAAGAGCATCTTTATAGGTTGGAGCACCGGGCCATTCTGGCCACAGCCAGCACAGGAGAAGATAATATGATCCGCCGATTGATTAATTTTTTGCCCATGTCTCACTACGCCCTGGCGGCAGTGGCAGCTAGCCTCACGGTATTAGCCAGCGGCGCAGGGGTGCAGCTGCCCGTGGGCGGCGGCATTACCCTAGGGGCCGCAGCCTATGCCCAAGATAGCGGTATATCGCCTGAAGAAGTCTCGGGCTACGCCGCCTCGGTACTAGAAATGGATAGCCCCCGCAACGAAGCCTTAGCCCAAATCAACACCCTGCTGACCGGCACCGGGCAAGACCTCGGCAGCATTGACATCAGCTGTACTGGCACCGCTAACCTCAACCAACTGCCCCGCAGCTTGCGCACCGGTGTTCGTACCGTTGTGGTTGACTACTGCAACCAGGCCAGCACCATTGTGCAGTCCAACGGGCTAACGGTGCGGCGGTTCAACAGCATCACCGCCGCTCACCCCCAAGACCCCGCCCTGGCTGAGAAAATTCGTGCAGCCATGGTGCAGCTGCAACAGTCCAGGGGGTCTTCGCGAGCCAACGGTAATAGGAACTAATGCAATTTATTGACCAAGCTGAAGTTGATGTAATTGCAGGTGACGGCGGCGACGGCGTTGTGGCCTTTCGACGCGAAAAGTACGTGCCCGCTGGCGGGCCAGCGGGGGGCAACGGTGGCCCAGGCGGGTCGGTGTATGTAAAGGCCGTTGGGCAGCTACAAACCCTGCTCGACTTCCGCTATGCCCACCGCTTTAAGGCCGAAAATGGTCAGCGGGGCGGCCGCAAAAACATGACCGGAGCAACCGGGCCTGATCTGTACCTAGAGGTGCCTTGCGGTACGGCAATTTACGATGCCCACACCGACGAGCTGCTGGGCGACTTGGTTACAGAGGGCCAGGTGCTCTGTGTCGCCCAGGGCGGCAAAGGCGGTCTGGGCAACCGCCACTTTCTCAGCAACCGCAACCGTGCTCCAGAGCACGCCTTACCGGGGCTGCCCGGCGAAGAGCGCCGTCTGCGCCTAGAGTTAAAACTGCTGGCCGAAGTGGGCATCGTTGGCTTGCCCAATGCCGGTAAGTCAACCCTGATTGCGGCCCTGTCGGCGGCCCGGCCCAAAATTGCCGACTACCCGTTTACGACCCTGATCCCCAACCTGGGGGTGGTGCGCCGCCCCAGTGGTGACGGCAGCGTGTTTGCCGACATACCGGGGCTGATTGAGGGAGCGCACCAGGGGCTGGGCCTAGGCCACGAGTTTTTGCGCCACATTGAGCGCACTCGGGTGCTGCTGCACCTGGTTGACGCCACCGCCGAGCACCCGGCCGAAAACTTTCACACCATTCAGCAGGAGCTAACGGCCTACGGGCGCAACCTGAGTGATCGCCCCCAGGTGCTGGCCCTCAACAAAATCGACGCCCTTACCCCCGAGGCCGTCACCGAACTCACCCAGCAGTTCGCAGACCTGGTGCCGGGGCCGGTATACGCCATCTCAGCGGTGGCCGGCATGGGGACGGCACCGCTGCTGCAACATATCTGGGATTTGCTCGACCGCGCGGCGGCTGAAGCAGCGATCGCCCTGGCGGAGCAGTCCCTAGCTGAGCCCGTGCAAGAGACCTAGCTCGGCGGCACTACCCAAGCGGCGGCGATCGCCGGATCGAGTCAAAACACGCACCCACTAGACCCCACAATCTGGTGAATAAAGCTGCCTTTATACTCCGGCCACCGTTACTTGGACTACTCCTCCAGGGAACCTTAAGGCTGTGTTTCGGCAGGTTTAGCGTTGGCCATGAGCGTTTCTGTGTTTTCGGTTCTGTCTGAGGCTGAGTCTGAAAGAGTTGTTGGTACAGTCGCTCCGCAGTTGCAGCATGTTCCTCCAGAGCAGGAACATGCCGGCCCCTGTTGTCCGCTGCAGGGGCTATCCTGGGCAGATCGCCAGCAGCGCCGTAGCCAGATCGTTGCGGCCTTAGGGTTAAGTGAACCTGGCAGCGTCCCCGCTTGGGAAGAAGCGGCCCAGTTGGCGGCCCAATTTTTGCATATGCCAGTAGCGATTGTCACCCTTGCTGAGGGCCACACCGAATACATTCGAGCGGCCTATGGGCTATCTAGCCTGGGGCTAGGCAATCCCCTATCGCAGCAGCGGCAGCTACCTCTAGAGCGGGGGTTGAGTCTCTATATTCTGGATAGCGATCGGCCGCTGACCTTGACCGACGCCTCGGATAACCCGATTACGGCCCAGAGCGAGTGGGTTGAAACCTATGGTATTCGCGCTTACTGCGGCGTACCGCTGACTACCTCCCAGGGCATCTGCATTGGCACACTAACGGTGATGGATCGTCAGCCTCGCAACTTTACCGAGCAGGATCTGGCCTTTTTAGCCATGGCCACCCGCTGGGGCATGAGCGAATACGAGCGCCGGTGGGCCATATCCACCGAGGCTAGGCCGGGCTTGACCGCCACCGCCGCCCCAGACGGCCTCATGAATGCCGTGCGCCTTAACCTGGTGAGCCAACTCACCCAAGATCTGCGCAGCCCTCTGTCTACGGTGCTGGGCATGGCGTCTATGCTAAGCCGAGAAATCTATGGCCCGCTGACCCAAAAGCAGCGAGAATACACTGACATTGTTTGCCAGAGCAGCAAAACCCTGGTGGCTTTGGTCGATGAGATTATCGAGCTGGGGTTAACCCAGACCGGGCACCCAGACCTAGTGCCCACCTCCGTTGATATTGGGGCCTTGGGTCAGCAGGTGATTACCATCCTTACTCCCCTAGCTGAAAAATCGGCCCAGACTGTCACCTTCACCCTAGAGCCTGACGAAAACCACTGGATTTTAGACCAGCGCACGGTAAAACAGATTCTCTACCACCTCACCTTTGGCATCATGCAGGCGGCTGGAGACCACAGCCATCTCTGCATTCACGCCTGTCGTCGCGGCCAGGCTCTCTCGCTGATGCTTTGGTTAGCCAACCCCTGGCTGGGGGAAGGACTACCAGCCCAGGTGATCGACCTATTCCACCCGACCGTCTCGGTGGCAGAACCTGTGCCCGCATTAACGTTGTCAGGGACAAAGCCGGGGCCTGTCTCCCAAGAAATGCCGGGGCTGCTGCTCAGCCAGCACCTGGCCCTGCGCCACGGCGGTGAAATTAGGGTGCAGGAAAGTGCCGATAGCGGCTGTCGGCTGATTGTGCTGCTGCCAGTGCTCGATGCCAGCAAGAGCCAGGGCGCCACCTACAGCAGCTAGCTAAGCAACCTTTCTTAGAGTATTCCAACTTAATACTTAACTTATCCAAAGTTTTACGGCAACGGGCCCTAGGGGACGAGTTTGCCAACCCAAAGGGACGTTTATTTAAATGGAATACTCTTAGCAGGTTGTCACCTGCTAAGGTTCGCTTATTCTCACCGCCCACCCTTACGGTTGGAGACAGACAGCAACATTAGTCGAGCTGGTCGATCTGCGACCTGAGTTCCTCTAGCTCGGCGTCTACCTCCGCCGACTCGGTAGCAGGAACAGCGGTCTCACCGGCAGGCAGCTGACCCTGGTTAGCACTGCCGCCCAGCATTTGCATCTTCATCGCTTCCAGCTCTAGATCGACATCGCCCCCGGCTTCCAAACGGGTAAACTGGCTCTCTAGATCGGCCCCGGCTAGCTCTGCTGCCGCCTGAGAGGTGGCTTCCATTTGCAACACTTTTTCTTCCATGCGCTCGAAGGCGGCCATGGCGCTGCCGGTATTGAGGCTGCTGGTAGTGCTTTGCAGCTGCTCGTTGGCCTTGGCGGCACTGGCCCGCGCCTTGAGCATGTCTTTTTTGGTCTTGGCCTCAGACAGCTTGCTCTCGAGACCAATCAGGTTGCGCTTGAGCTGCTCTACGGTGGTGCTTTGTCCGTCGAGCTGGGTCTTGAGGGCGATCGCAGTTTCCGCCTGGGTTTTCTTGCGCAGCAGCGCCTGTTTGGCCAATTCTTCATCGCCCTTTTGCAGGGCTAGCTGAGCCCGCTGCTGCCAGGTGTTGGCTTCGTTGTTGGCCCGCTCGTACTGCTGCTGCACCCGCTTTTGGCTGGCGATCGCCCCCGCCACCGCCTGGCGCATCTGCACCAGGTCTTCCTGCATGTCGATAATGGCTTGATCCAAGATTTTTTCTGGATTCTCCGCCGAACTCACCGCCGCATTTAGGTTAGAGCGAACCACTCGGCTAACGCGATCAAATAACCCCATGATGTGCTGCTTCCTTAATCTTTGGTGTTGCGATGGTCTTTCTCAGTTTACAGAAAGTTAGCGGTGATCGGGCGAATGGGATGGTTCCGGGTTTCGGGTATCAGGTTTCGGGTTTAGCCCGGCACCTGACACCTGACACCTAACACCCTACGCCCCCAAATCTTCCGCATCCCACTTCAGCACCGACGCATTCACCCCCTGATCGCGTTTGAGCTTGGCGTCGCGCTCAAACCACTGGGTGATCTGCACGGCGGTCAGCTGATCGGCGGGGGTATGGGTATCAGCGGCGATCACTCGCAGCAGCTTGGCGGTGGAGATGGTTAGCCGGGCGAGAAATTTTTCGGGGGACGACAGCAGTGCCTTGTCGACCTCTGCCGACTCTTCGGGGGTGAGAAACTGAAGTGATTGGTCAAGCATGGTAGGGCGAGAGAATCAGAGGGCAATTGTCTTTATACTGTCATACCAAATTCGACTCCCAAAACCCCTTTTCATCGCCAATACCCCGAATCAAAACAGGTATCCCGGAGGGGCAAGCGGTTGTTTGCCCTTAACCAATCGGGGGTGAATAAGCAGGATTTGGCATCAGACCTGGCTGAGGTTAGCAGAACCCTACAAACCAAACAAAAACGGCGACTAGGGAATTCCTAGTCACCGTCGTTCACTGGAGAGGGTTGTGGTAGATCTACGCCTCGGGCAGCGCTTTGGATGGTTTAGCCGTAAAGCTGCCCAGCCAGGCCCCCAGCAGGTAGCCCGCGGTACAGAGCAGCAGGCCGTAGATATTCACCCCCAGATCCACGGCGTAGCGGCCGCTGCCGAGGCTCGCCCAGGCGGGGAAGATCGGGGCACCGATGACGTTTTCGGCCACCCGCAGCACGCCAAAGACCAGCCCCGGCCAAAAGGCGAGGTGAAAGCTGAGCGCCCCAGCTCTCGGCAAAAACGCCAGCAGAAAGATCGGCGCTAGGCCCATCACCATGGTGCCGCTGATAGTGGTGGCCAGAATGATCGCGGGGCCAACCCGATCGCCCATGTAGATGCTCAGCAGGGGCAGGTTGCCGAGGAGGGCGATCGCAATAATCCACCAGCGACCCAGGCGGGCCTGACCCTCGGTGGGGGCACCTTTGCGGTGAAACCAGTCGCGCGCCCCCACCTTGGCGGTGCTCGAAAACGTGGAGTCTAGGGTTGAGCCGGCGCTAGTCAACATAATCGCGTTAAACACCAGCAGCATCGGCAGGCCAAACAGCGCCGGTACCGACAGGCTGGGCGACCCCTCGGCCCCCACCGCGCGGGCGTACAGCCCCACGCTGCTGAATAGAAAAATAAACCCGCCGCTGAGCAGGCCCGCCCAGATAAAGCCCTTAAACATGGTGCGCGGCCCGGTGATAAAGGCGCGATCGGTCATCACCGGGTCGTGGAAGGGGTAGCTAAAGATCTGCACAAAGGCCAGGGCGCAGAAGGTGAGCGCCCCGCTGCGGGTGTCGGCATCGACCACCGGCAGCCCCTCGCGGGCCAGCCCAGGGCCAACGGTGGCCAAAATCACCACCAGCAGCACGGCGGCCAGCACCATCTGCGCCCCGTCGGTGAGCAAGCTGCTGCGCAGCCCCCCCAGCAGCGTGTAGTAAACCGTAAACGCAGTCACCACCGCCGCCGCAATCCAGTAGCCGGTGCTGCCCTCGGGGCCAAAATACAGCGAAAACACCTTGGTGTTTGACCAGACCTCGTTGAGCAGGCGAATGGCGATCGCCAGCAAAAACAGCCGCGAACAGACCTTGCCGTACTTGCTCACCAAAAACTCGGGTATCGAGCGAAAGCCGCCCCGAGTGCGGATGTAGTAGAGGGCGATCGCCGCCGTCACAAAGCTTAGGTAATAGATCGCGTAGCCAATGCCCCCCAGCACCCCAAAGGTCTGCCCCAGGCTGGCGGCATTGTCGATCGACTTAGCAAAAATCCAAGAAATCGCCGCACTGGCAACCAGCAACCACATTCCGGGGGCCTGCCCGGTGCTCGACTGCCCTTCAAAAAATTCCGGTGGCGTCACCTTATCCGGCGTAGTCTGGCGCACCAGATAAAACAACAGACCGCCATAACCCGCCAGCAGCGCCCAGGTGAGCGTACTTTCAACCATCGGTAGTGTCCCTTACCCAGAGAATTTGCTTGGCCAACACCCTACCAACGCCGCCTGAATTTTTCCTGAGAGGGGAAAGAAGATGGTCTACGGTTTGCGGTCTACGGTTCGCGGTCTACGGTTCGGCCTTGCACCGTGCACCGTACACCGTATACCCAAGACCCAACACCTACGCCCCTTCTAACCCCCGCACCAAATACCCACACCGATGCTCGCCCTGCACCAGCCAATGGGTGCGCTCCACCGAACAGTTGCCCAGCGCCATCTGAAACATCTCCAGCTCATGGCCGCAGACGCTCGGAAAAGACTCGGCAATGTGGGAAATCGCGCAGTTGTACTCGGTGATTACATAGCCAGAGCCGGGCTGACGAATATCGCCGTCGTTGACCTGGTGCCACTCTGACATATAGCCCTCGGCCTTGCGGAGCTGCACCAGGCGGGCCACCCGCTCGACCAGGCTGCCTGTGCCCACCTGTTCGCGATACTCCATGGCCTTGCGCTCCCACTGCCTGCGCAGCAGGGTGCCCACCTGGTCTTTGCCCACCGTCTCAGACAGGGTGTTGAGCAGCGACAGAGCAAACTCGTCGTATTTATGGGGGAAGCGATCACGCCCTTTAGCACTTACCTGGTACAGGTGGTTGGGGCGCCCCATGCCCTCCTGCACCGCCCGGTGCTCGATCAGCGCTTCGGTTTCTAAATCTTTTAGGTGGCGACGAATGGCCTGGGCGCTGACCTCAAAGTGGTCGGCCAGATCGTGGGCTGTAGCTTCCCCCTGCTTGAGCAGGTAGGTCAAGATGTCGTCTTTCGTAGAGGGTTGCTGCACAGAGGTCATGGCGTTGGCCCACCTAGCCGTCAAAAAGTACGTTCACCGGTTGCCCCGCAGACTCGCCTCCACAACGGGTTGGATATCCCCACCTGGGCAGACAAAATCTACTTTGACAACTTTCGTGTTGCTAAACTACCCTAAGAATAGTTAGACAACGTAAGTGTTGCTTAATTGTATAAAATTATTGGGCTGTGTAGCTATACCCCTCTGTAATGACTGACACCAAAACCAACCAGGCCACCGATAAAAACCTAGAGCTAATGCGCAGCTTTGCCCAAAGCTATGCCAAGCGCACCGGCACCTACTTTTGCTCTGACCCAGGCGTGACGGCAGTGGTGCTAGAGGGTCTAGCTAAGCACAAAGATGATTTTGGCTCCCCCCTGTGCCCCTGTCGCCACTACGAAGACAAAGAGGCCGAGGTCAAAGCCATCTACTGGAATTGCCCCTGCGTACCCATGCAGGAGCGCAAAGAATGTCACTGCATGCTCTTTCTTACCCCCGAAAACCCCTTTGCGGGCCAAGAGCAAGATATCGCCTTTGATACCATTCGCACCGAAACCGACAAGTTTTAGGTTTTGGGTCTTGGTTTCTAGCCCGCCCTGCTACAGCTTTCGTTTACAGCCCGTTCAAAGAGTCGCGTCATGACTGCTTCTGTTCAAACCCTCGTTAGCCAACCCTATAAATACGGCTTCACCACCGACATTGAAGCCGACGCCATTCCTCGCGGTCTCAGCGAAGACGTGGTGCGGATGATCTCAGCCAAAAAGAACGAGCCAGCCTTCATGCTGGAGTTTCGGCTAAAGGCCTACCGCAAGTGGCTGACCATGGAAGAGCCGACCTGGCCTAACGTCAAATACCCGCACATCGACTACCAAAACATCGTCTACTACTCGGCCCCCAAAACCCAGCCTAAAAAGCTGGGCAGCCTGGATGAGGTTGACCCGACGATGCTGGAAACCTTCGAGAAGCTGGGCATTCCTCTCTCAGAGCAAAAGCGGCTGGCCAACGTGGCGGTGGATGCGATCTTTGACAGCGTCTCGATCGCGACGACATACAAAGAAAAGCTGGCGGAATCCGGCGTCATCTTCTGCTCGATCTCCGAGGCGCTGCAAGAGCACCCGGAGCTGGTCGAGAAGTACCTGGGCACCGTCATCCCCATCGGTGACAACTACTTTGCGGCGCTGAACTCGGCGGTGTTTAGCGACGGATCCTTTGTCTACATTCCCAAAGACACCCAGTGTCCGATGGATCTGTCCACCTACTTCCGCATCAACAATGGCGACTCGGGTCAGTTTGAGCGCACGCTGATCGTGGCGGAAGCTGGCAGCTCAGTGACGTATCTGGAGGGCTGTACCGCCCCTATGTACGACAGCAACCAGCTCCATGCTGCAAACGTGGAGCTAGTCGCCATGGACAATGCCAGCATTAACTACTCCACCGTGCAGAACTGGTACGCCGGGGATGAGAGCGGCAAGGGCGGCATCTACAACTTCGTCACCAAGCGCGGCCTCTGCGCTGGGAAGAACTCCAAAATCTCCTGGACTCAGGTAGAAACCGGCTCGGCCATCACCTGGAAATACCCCAGCTGTGTGCTGGTGGGAGACAACTCCGTGGGCGAGTTTTACTCGGTGGCGCTGACCAACAACCATCAGCAGGCTGACACCGGCACCAAGATGGTGCATGTGGGCAAAAACACCCGCAGCACTATTATCTCCAAGGGCATTTCGGCGGCTAAATCCAAAAACAGCTACCGGGGCCTAGTCAAAATTGGGCCAAAGGCTACTGGGGCGCGCAACTACTCCCAGTGCGACTCGATGCTGATTGGCGACACCTCCAGCGCCAACACGTTTCCCTACATTCAGGTGCAAAACAGCACCGCCCAGGTGGAGCATGAGGCCTCGACCTCCAAAATTGGCGAAGACCAGCTGTTTTACTTTGCCCAGCGGGGCATTTCGCCAGAGGATGCGGTGTCGATGATCATTAGCGGTTTTTGCCGCGATGTGTTTAACAAGCTACCCATGGAGTTTGCTGCCGAGGCGGATAAGCTGCTAGCCCTGAAGCTGGAGAACACCGTGGGGTAGAGGTGTGGATGGGTGGATGGGTGAACAACCCGTAGGGTGCATCGCTTCGCGGATGCACCGCCCCCACCGAAAATCCTCGGCCCTCACCCCCAGCCCCTCTCCCAGGGGGAGAGGGGAGCCGGAAAAACCAAATTCAAAATCTAAAATTTCAACGCGCAGGAGCATGGTGGGCGGTGCCCACTCTACGAAAGAACCATGATTAACGAAAACAGCGACATCATTCTCTCGGTGCGCGACCTCCGCGCCACCGTAGATGGCACCGAAATTCTCAAGGGCCTCAACCTAGAGGTGCGGGCTGGGGAGATCCACGCCATTATGGGCCTCAATGGCTCGGGCAAGAGCACCTTCTCGAAGGTGCTGGCGGGCCACCCCGACTACGAAATCACCGCCGGAGAGATTCACTTCAAGGGCCAAGACATTCTAGAGCTAGAGCCCCATGAAAGAGCAACCTCCGGCATTTTCCTGGCTTTCCAATACCCCCTCGAAATCCCCGGCGTCAGCAACCGCGACTTTTTGCGGGTGGCCTTTAATGCCCACCGCAAAGCGCGGGGTGACGAAGAGATCGACGTATTCGACTTTGACGACCTAATTGAAGAAAAGCTGGATGTCGTAAAAATGGACGCCTCTTTCTTAGATCGCAGCGTCAATGAAGGCTTCTCGGGCGGCGAGAAAAAGCGCAACGAGATTTTGCAGATGGCGTTGCTAGAGCCGGTGCTGAGCATTCTCGATGAAACCGACTCGGGGCTGGATATTGACGCGCTCAAGACCGTGGCGGGTGGGGTCAACCAGCTCAGCAACCTAGACAACGCCGTGGTGCTGATCACCCACTACCAGCGGCTGCTCGACTACATCATTCCTGACTATGTGCATGTGATGGCCGATGGCCGGATCATTACCACAGGCGGCAAAGACCTGGCTAAGCAGCTAGAGGCGCAGGGTTATGAAGAAGTCATGGCAGAGCACCGGGCGGAGGTGACGGCGTAATGGCAAACTCCGTATCAGAACTGAAATTGTCGGCTACTGACCAGCGCGATGCTTACCTGAAGGGGCTGGTGCAGACCGTGAGGGCAGCGGTGCCTGGGGATCTGGGGCTGGAGGAGGTGCGATCACGCGCCGCATCTTTCCTCAATGAGCAAACCTTCCCCTCGACTCGCCAAGAAGACTGGCGCTTCACCGACCTGTCGCCGATGCTGTCGCTGGAGTTTGCAGCGGCGGGAAAATCTACCGTTACTGAAGCTGACATTGCTGGGCTGCGTTTGCCTGAAACCGCTGGGGCGCAGGTCGTAGTGGTGAACGGGCAGGTTAGCGCCGAACTGTCTCAGTTGGAGAATCTGCCCGAAAATATTGTGGTTGGGTCCCTGAGGGCGAATCCTGAACTGCAATCGAAGCTGGCTGATCGCCTTGCGGTAGCCAGCGGCAACCATGAAGTGTTTACAGCTCTCAACACCGTCGGCTTTCAGGATGCAGCGCTAATTTGGCTACCCCGCAACGCTGTCGTGGAAACGCCAATTCAGATTATCTATGTCTCCCAGGTCGGTGAAAATCCTCTCATCGTTCAGCCCCGTTGCCTAGTGGTAGCCGAGTCGGGCAGCGCCGTCACGTTAATCGAAGATTTTTGGGGTGACTCCACCGGCGACCACTTTACTAACGCCGTTAGCGAGCTGTGGCTCGACGCCAACGCCCAGGTCACCCACAGCCGCATTCAGCGAAAGGGTGCTGGCACCTTTCACATCGGCAAAACCGTGGTTACCCAGGCCCGTGACAGCCAGTACGTAGGCACCGCCGTAGACTTTGGCGCTCGGCTGGCCCGCCACAACTGGGAGATCTACCAAACCGGGGAACAGACCACCACCAAGATTTATGGATTGGCGGCGATCGCAAACACCCAACAGGCCGACACCCACAGCCTGGTGGCCCTCAGCCACCCCCACGGCATCGTCGAGCAAGAGCACAAGACCATTGTCGATGGTCGTGCCCACAGCGTGTTTAACGGGCGCGTGGCCGTTGCCCAAAAGGCTCAGAGCACCAGCGCTAGCCAGCTCAACCGCAACCTGTTGCTCTCCGACAAAGCCAGGGTAGACACCAAACCCCAGCTCGAAATTGTGGCCGACAATGTGAAATGCGCCCACGGGGCCACCGTCAGCCAGCTTCAGGCCGACGAGATTTTTTATCTGCAAAGTCGCGGCATCAGCGCCCCCGCTGCCCAGCGGCTGCTGATCTATGGCTTCGCCATGGAGATTTTAGAGAGAATAGAGGTGGAGACGTTGCGATCGCACCTCGCTGAAACCATTAACCAATGGGCATAATCTCATCTATCCCCTACCCATCAACCACCTCATCCCATGACCGTCGCTCAAGAACTCACCCTCGCCGCCAAGGTTCGCGCCGATTTTCCGATCCTCCATCAGGAGGTCAACGGGCACCCGCTGGTGTACCTCGACAACGCCGCCACGTCGCAAAAACCCCAGGCGGTGATTGACGCCCTGAGTCACTACTACCAAAGCGACAACGCCAACGTTCACCGGGGCGTTCACAACCTTAGCGCCCGTGCCACCGACGCCTACGAGGGAGCACGCGACAAAGTAGCTGCCTTCGTCAACGCCACCAGCCGCAACCAGATCGTCTTTACCCGCAACGCCAGCGAAGCGATCAACCTGGTGGCCTACGCCTGGGGCATGACTACCCTGAAGCCCGGCGACGAGATCATTCTTTCGGTGATGGAGCACCACAGCAATCTAGTGCCCTGGCAGCTGGTGGCTCAGCGCACCGGGGCCGTGCTGAAGTTTGTGGGTCTGACCGCCGACCAAGCCTTTGACCTGGATCAATACCGCGAGCTGGTGAACGAGAAGACTCGCCTCGTGGCAGTGAACCACGTCTCCAACACCCTGGGCTGCGTCAACCCGGTGAAAGAAATCATCGAAATCGCCCACGCCCACGGGGCCAAAGTGCTGATCGACGGCTGTCAGAGTGCGCCCCACCTGCCGCTAAATCTGCCCGCGATGGGCTGCGACTGGTTCGTCGCCTCGGGCCATAAAATGTGTGCCCCCACCGGCATTGGCTTTCTCTACGGCAAGCTGGATCTGCTCGAAGCCATGCCCCCCTTCATGGGCGGCGGCGAGATGATTGCCGACGTGTTTCTCGACCACTCCACCTACGCCGAGCTGCCCCACAAGTTTGAGGCGGGCACCCCGGCCATTGCTGAGGCGATCGCCCTAGGGGCCGCCGTCGACTACCTCTCCGCCTTAGGCATGGAGAATATCGCCGCCTACGAGCATGAGCTGACCGCCTACCTGCACCAGCAAATCCAGACCATCCCCAAAGTCACCCTTTACGGCCCCGCCCCCGAAGCCGACGGCAGCGGCCATGCTGCCCTAGCTACCTTCACCGTCGAAGGCGTCCACGCCCAGGATCTCTCGACGCTGATCGACCAGTCGGGCATTGCCATTCGCTCGGGGCACCACTGCACCCAGCCCCTGCACCGCATTTTAGGCACTGACTCCACCGCTCGGGCCAGCCTTTATTTCTACAACACCAAAGCCGAGATCGACAGCTTTATCGTCGCCCTCAAAGACACCATCGATTTTTTCAAGGGCGTATTTGAAGACGACGACTAGAATGCTGGTTCAGTATTCGCTGCCCCTCGTTCCAATGTTCTGCATTGGAATGCTCGTCGGAGGCTCTGCCTCCTCAAATGAGCGGCAGAGCCGCAAAACAAGGATGCCCAGGCGGAGCTAGGGCACCAGGGTGAGTGCTGTTATTTAGATACTGTACCGGTGCTCTAGAACGCGGGTACAAAAACCTGGTTTCTTCGTCGCTGCCCTAAAGGCATGACTTGCATTCTGGTCAAGAAACCAGGTTTTTAGCCACACTGCGATGCTCTAGGGCGCTTCCTTTTATCTGTTCTGGGAGCCTGAGGGAACATCCTAAGTCTTCTTGTCAATCTTGGTAAAGGCGGCAGTGACTAAAGTCTACCTGGGGGCCTGTGGAATATTGCACCAGACTGCGGCCTGCGGCTAGGGCCGCCTGGCTAGTGGCATAGATCTCGCCGTCGGTGAGGGCAGATAGATCGGGGGTGATTACCCAGCAAAAGAACTCTGTAGATCGCCGATGGGTAACGGCCACAATCCAATCAGGGAAAGCAATTAGGGTATTGAGCTGGTCGTTTGCCACGGGCTGACCCCTCCTTAAATAGAGGCTGGACGATAGTTAGACGGTAGCTATAGCCATCGCTACAAATTGCTTAGACCGAATAACTACCTATTGCGAATGCGTTCAATTGTACTATACTGATTCTCGAAGGACAACTGGTCAAGGCGTTAGGGATCTAGTACTCGGCCTAACCGAAGATGATAGGTCAATGGGGTCAACGGTTCATGGTTCCAGGTTCACGGTATGCCCTAAACCTTGAACCCCTGGCCCCTCCCAAAATTAACTTGGTCAATTCCTAGTTCTACGGCACGTTCTACAGCACTGAGGCGACTATGGCGGCAAAGAAAGGCGGAAGCAGCAAAGAGCAGACCGAAAAGGAAAAGGCCCTGACAATGGTGCTCGGCCAGATTGAGCGCAACTTTGGCAAGGGGGCGATTATGCGTCTGGGCGATGCCGCCCGCATGAAGGTCGAAACTATTTCCACCGGGGCGCTGACCCTCGACCTGGCTCTCGGCGGTGGCCTGCCCAAGGGGCGCGTGATCGAGATCTACGGCCCCGAAAGCTCGGGCAAAACCACCCTGGCCCTACACGCCCTGGCGGAGGTGCAAAAGGCGGGCGGTGTTGCGGCATTTGTCGATGCTGAGCACGCCCTTGACCCGATCTATGCCGCGGCCTTGGGTGTCAATGTCGACGAGCTGCTGGTGTCGCAGCCCGACACCGGCGAGATGGGTTTAGAAGTGGTGGATCAACTGGTGCGATCATCTGCCATTGACGTGGTGGTGGTCGACTCAGTGGCGGCTCTGGTGCCCCGCGCTGAGATTGAAGGCGAAATGGGCGACGCCCACGTGGGTTTGCAAGCTCGCCTGATGAGTCAGGCACTGCGCAAAATCACCGGCAGCATTGGCAAGTCACAGTGCACGGTGATCTTTCTCAACCAGCTGCGGCAAAAAATTGGTATCTCCTACGGCAACCCGGAGGTGACTACCGGGGGCAACGCCCTCAAATTCTATGCCTCGGTGCGCCTCGATATTCGTCGCATTCAAACCCTCAAGAAGGGCACCGAGGAGTACGGCATTCGCGCCAAGGTAAAGGTGGCCAAAAATAAGGTGGCACCACCCTTCCGCATTGGCGAGTTTGACATTCTCTTTGGCCAGGGCATTTCAACTATGGGCTGCCTGGTTGACCTAGCGGAGCAAACCGGCATCATTGTGCGCAAGGGAGCCTGGTACAGCTACGACGGCGACAACATTGGTCAGGGCCGCGAAAACACCATTTTGCGTTTGCAAGACGACGACGCCTTTGCCCAAAAAGTAGAGGCTCAGGTGAGAGAAAAGCTCGAGATTGGCGGAGCCGCCGTAGGCATAGCTGAGGACGCCGAGATCGAGGTTGAAGACGAAGCCTACCTGGAAGAGAACGAGTAGCGATCGCAAGGCGAGCGTAACCGCCTGGTTAATCGCGCTCAAATAACCGTCCATAAAGTCGGTCTAAAACGCTTAAAAATAAAGCCCTTAGAGCATCCTCCATGAGGTTCTAGGGGCTTTGCTCATCGCGCCGTAACTAAGGCAGTCGTACTGCTACGGGGCTTGACCAGCACCGAGAAGACCTATATTGCGTATTACCGCTGGCCAGCTAGCGGAGGATGCGGTTGATCAACTCGTTGCTGAAAACCAGGGCGACTAGATGTTTGCAACCGCTCAAAGAGCCTAAGTTAAAATCGCCCAACCTAGATAATGGCCACAGTTGCAGGCCTCAAAATGTCAGGGTTTATGAACTATTCTTGGCAATGTAGAGTTTATTTTGTAAAAATAGATACAGAAACGGCTGAATGACTTGCTTTCCACCATCAGTTGATGGAGTGGTCATGGTTGGCCTTACCTCTTTGGAGACAGTCTATGGCTCTGCACTTACATTCTCAAGCTGAAACCGCGATCGCCCCTGGATGGCACCCTGTCTGTCACATTACCTACACCCGCGATACCTGGGTGAAGCTGGCTCACCGGCCCAACGAGTACGCGGCTGACGAAGCCAAGCTGCTCTGCCAAGAGTCGACCGACACCTGGGTTGCCTGGGTGCCCGATCACGGTGTTGTGGCTCTTGACAAGGGTTATTTTTACGTATGAGTCATACCGAGTCGCCGATTGATTGGGATGAGATGTTTGAGTATCTACCGGGGGCAACGGTGGAGTTGCTAGATCGGCCCGGCAGCCTCTACGAGATTGACGGTTACGAAGCAACGATGGTGCCGCCCCTGTGGCTGGTTGGTGACCCTCGCCCCCGTTACCCCCACGAGGTGCGGATTATTTCGCGGCAGCCAGCTCGAGTCTGTGGCTTAGAACGGGGTGTGGCTCAAGCGGTGGGCTAAACGTCACGGTTTAACAATTTCTCCTGCCAGTTATCCCCGATTCCTCTGGGCGAATGCAATAAAGTCCCTGGCTAGGCAGCGCCAATGCTCCTACGGTTTGGCCTTTTGGGAATCGGGGTTATGTGATTCGGATTTGGTTGAGCCCGTGCCTTGACTAATACCGAATTTGCAGGGTTACCTGAGCTTCTACGGTTTGCTCACCTCCCATCACCGGGGTGACGGCCTCGGCCTCGGCACGGCTAAACTGAGCGGCTCGGGGCATGGGCACAGGAGTGGGCGGTGCCGCGCCGTTGATTTGAATACTGACTACCTCTTGAGCACTGAGGCTAAGGCTACTAAGCACGGTGCCCGCTTGGGCTTGGGCGTCATCAACGGCATTGCGCAGGGCGCGCTGGCGGGCGGCCTCTAGGGCGGCATCGGCAGCGACAAAGCTGACGCCGCGAATTTGGTTGGCCCCAGCCCTCACTGCATCGTCAAGCAGCGATCCGACGCTCTCGGTAGGCATGCGAAAGCTGACGGTGTTGCTGCCGCTGTAGCCCACCACGTCAGAGCGGCCGTTTTCGTAGTTATAGCGGGGGCTGAGCTGAATGCCGGTGGTTTCGAGTTTTTCGACCTGGCGCGATCGCAGCAGCTCAACCACCGCCGCCGTACGTTGGGCCACCTCTTGCTGCACGGCGGCGGCATCGGTGCCCTGCACATCGACCCCTAGGTCAACCTGAGTTTGGGTAGTGGGAATTGACTCTCGGCCCTGACCCGTTACCGTTAACGTTCGCATGATAGTTTCCTGGGCGATCGCCTCAGAGGTAAACACCGGGGCAAAGCTCAGCCCTGACATTAGGGCAACCGACATCAGCGCCGCCGCTGTCAACCGTTTGGGAGCGTAACGTTTAATTTTCATGGGCCTCACATTGTTAGGGTTAGATCACCTACTGTGGCACGGTGTCCCTTACCCCGTGGAGTGGTTACCAATTTCGATACAAAATAATTTCTAGAGATAGGCGACAGTGACCCCGGTGCCGCCGTCGGCCTGGGCGGCAGGCTCAAATCGCTGGATCTGAGGGTGTCGTTTGAGGAAGTCGTGCACTCCGGCCTTGAGCTTGCCAGTGCCGTGGCCGTGGATGATCCATAGGGCACCGCTGCCCTGAGCGATCGCCTCTTCGATCACTGCCTCTGACTCGGCTACCCGCATGCCCCGCAGGTCGATGGTGTTGCGGCTGGTGCGAATTGCCGGGGCGGGGGGGCCAGCCTGGGCGGCGGGCACGGTGTCGGCGGGCTTAGTTTTAATGGGCACCTCGGCCTTTTCACCCCGCAGCGACTCAATATCGCCCAGGCTAACGGTGGTTTTCATCAGGCCAAAGCGCACGGTGATGCGGTGGTCGCTATCTGGGGCGGTGAGCACCTCGGCAGTTTGCCCCAGGCTGGGAATGCGGATGCGATCGCCTACCGCTGGTCGATAGCCGGGTTTGGCGGGGGCTGTCGCGGCGGACGGCAGGTGATTTTGGGCGATCGCATCCACCGCCGCCGTGGCCTGCTGGGCCGCTTGAGCGGTGGCATCGCCCTGCTGCAAGCGCCGAATCACCTTGGCGATGTCGCGCTTGGCGTCGGCGATGGCCGCCTGCACCGCCGCCTGCTGCTGGAGCTTGAGGTCTTGCTCGCGATCGCGCAGCAGGTGGGCCTTGTGCCGCACCTCGTTGTGCAGCTTTTCGGTGGCCGCCAACAGTTCCGCCGCCGCCTGAGAACGCTCCTCCTGGTCGCGGCGCTGCGCCTCTAGGCCTGCAATTACCTGATTGACATCATCCTGCGACCCCAGGGCCATCAGGGCCGCTGCCTCGTCAACCACAGCGGTATTTAGCCCCAGGCGACGGGCAATAGCCAGGGCGTTCGACCGCCCCGGAATGCCCCACAACAGGCGGTAGGTGGGCGACAGCGTGGCCTCGTCAAACTCCACCGAAGCATTCTCAAACCGCGCATCTTGATACTTCAGTGCCTTGAGCTCGCCGTAGTGGGTAGTGGCCATGGTCAGCCGCGCCCGCTCAGCTAGGTGCTTGAGTAGGGCGATCGCCAAGGCCGTGCCCTCGGTGGGGTCGGTGCCCGCGCCGACTTCATCGAGAAGGACGAGGGTGTTGGAGTGGGCGGGTAGATGTTGGAGTGGGTGAGTGGGTGGGTGGATGGGTGGATGGGTAGATGGGTGGGTAGGGCTTGCTTCTGGCAAGGGGTGGTTGTCTAGGCCTTTTGTATTACCTACATTACTCTCTCTACCTACATCCCCCACATCACCTACATCCCCCACATTCCCTAATGCCGTCAAAATTCGCCCAATGCGGCGAATATGGCCCGAGAAGGTGGACAGGCTTTGCTCAATGGATTGTTCGTCGCCAATGTCGGCCAGCACCTGATCGAACCAGGGAATTTCTACCGGCTCGCGGGCGGGAACGTAGAGTCCGACGCGGGCCATCAGGGCAGCTAGGCCAAGGGTTTTGAGGGTGACGGTTTTGCCGCCGGTATTGGGGCCGGTGATGGCTACCACCCGCAGCTCGGGGCGAATTAGCAAGTTGGTGGGCACTACCGCTAGCCCGGCTTCGTGGCGCTGCTGCCACACCAGCAGCGGGTGGCGCAGCTGGCGCAGGGTGGTCTGCTCGTGGGGCTCGATGAAGCGGGGCGGGTTGGCCTCTAACCACAGCGAGTAGCGGGCGCGGGCGTGGGCTAGGTCCAGCTCGGTGACCACCGCCAGCAGGTGGGTGAGATCGGCGTAAACCTCGGCTACGGCCTCAGTGAGCTGGCGCAGAATAATCTCTTCTTCGGTTTTCTCTTGGCGCAGCAGCTGGCGCAGGCGATTGCCCAGCTCGACCACCGACTGAGGCTCGACATAGAGGGTAGCCCCGCTGGCGGAGGCGTCGTGAACAATGCCGGGCACCGAGTCTTTTTGGGGCGCTTTGACCGGCAGCACAAAGCGATCGCCCCGCTGGGTAATCAGTAGCTCCTGCATGGCCCCAGCCTGGCGCTGCAAAATTCGCTGGAGGCGCTGCTGAATATCTTGTCGGGTGGCCTTGAGGCGATCACGAATGCCCCCCAGCTTGGGGCTGGCCCGGTCGGTGACATCGCCGCGATCATCGATGCAGTGGTAAATCTGCTGTTCGAGGTCGGGGTGGGTGCTGAGCTCGGCCACCAGGGCTTGCAGCACCGGCAAATCTTCCGGCGGCTGGCCGTCGATGGTGCGGCGCAGCTGGCGAGCACCGTGGAGGGTGGTGGCAATGGCCAGCAGCTCTTCGCCTCCCAGCAGTCCCTGGCGATGGGCGCGCTCTACCGCTGAGCCAACATCGCGAATGCCGCTAAAGTTGAGGCCGTTGTGGTGCTGCTCTAGCCAGTCTGCCTCCTGGGTCTGGGCCAGCAGGTTGACGCTCGCCCTCTGGGTCTCGGGCTGAGTCTCAGGGGACGCCAGCTGCTGGGCGGCTAGCGTCCCCATCTTGGTCGCCGCAAAGGTTGACAGGTGCTGGCACAGCCGGGGCCACTCCAGTAGGTTCAGGGTTTCATGCTGAATTAACGACAGATCAGACAGGGGATTAAGCTCTCTTAACGTACTGTTTTAGTATAGGGAACTCCCCGTGTGGAGGAGTCCCCCGGTTCAAAACCGACCCCGTCAAAACCCCGATTTACTTAGTGCAACGGGCTGGGATTCCATAGCTGTCGCTAGAGCATTACCTCAAGTTTACCTACGGACCTGGCTCTGGCAGAATTCACTGCGCCCGCAGAGACAATTCTCAGGCAGTTTTCAGCTCTATGGGTTCTAATGAAGCAGCGATCGCCCAAAAATCATCCGCAAGCCAGAAAGCCAAATCGGCTCGGCAATCGTACTCTAAATGCTGTTTTATCTCCCTAGACTCCATGGTTCAGTCGCCCCCATCTCCCACCGCCACCGTCACCCCGTTTGAGCAACGCCTCGACCAACCCCTCAGCAAGCTACCCATCACCGTTTTGCAGATCAACCTAGGGCGCAAATGCAACCTGGCCTGCACCCACTGCCACGTGGAGGCCGGCCCTAAGCGCACCGAAGAACTGTCAACCGAGGTCTGCGGCCAGCTGATCGAGCTACTGCATCGGTTTCCGCAGATTACCACGATCGACCTGACCGGCGGTGCCCCCGAGATGAACTATGGCTTTCGCCCCCTGACAGAGGCGGCGCGGGCCTTGGGCAAAACCGTGATCGTGCGTTCTAACCTGACGATTTTCTTTGCCCCCGGCTTTGAAGATTTGCCAGAATATTTTGCCCGCCACCAGCTTCACGTGGTGGCTTCACTGCCCTGCTACCTCGAAGATAACGTTGACAAGCAGCGCGGGGCCGGGGTCTACAGCGAGTCGATTCGCGCCCTGCAGAAACTCAACCAGTTGGGCTACGGCCACGACCCCGCCCTCTGCCTCGACCTGGTTTACAACCCACCGGTGCCACGCAGCGCAGAGTTTTCACTCACCCCCAGCCAGACGGCGCTTCAGGGTGACTACGAAGAATATTTGCGATCGCACTTTGACATCGCCTTCAACCAGCTCTACACCATCACCAACCTGCCCATTGGCCGGGTCAAGCAGTACCTCCAGGGCAAAGACCTCTACTGGCCCTACCTCAACTTTTTGGCCGACCACCACAACCCCGCCACCGTCGCCAACCTGATGTGTCGCCACCAGCTCTCGGTCGACTACGAGGGCCACCTCTACGACTGCGACTTTAACCAAATGGAAAAGCTGCCCAGCCGCTCTTCCAGCGGTCAATCCCTCACCGTGGCCGATCTGCTGGCCGCCAACTCCCTAGATGTGGCCAAGCAGGTGCAGACCCGCGCCTACTGCTACGGCTGCACCGCCGGGGCCGGGTCGAGTTGCGGCGGCTCTCTCACCTAAAGGGGTTTAGATTTTGAGGGCCGGGCCATTCCCAAAATCCAAACCCTGGCCCTTTCCTCAACCTGTCGTTCACGCCATCGGAAAACCCGCCGCTAGGGTATCCCCTTCCAGCCCCAGGGCTGAGGCATATTTTTGAATGAAGGCACGAATATAAAATGCCTCGGGTAGCTGTTTCAAATTGCCGGTTTCGATCGCCTTCAGGGTGTAGGGCTGAATAAACGTCTGCTGGTAGATATCGTTGAAGTCTAGGGCCTTTTGTTCCCGGGCTTGGCGCAGTTGAGCACCGATTTTTTGCAGGCTGGCCTGCTGGATGGCGGCAAAATCGGCCTTAGTCTGAAGCTTTTTCGCTAGGGTTTCATGGATGTAGTCGCGCTGTTCAGAAAAGCGGGCGGCGGGCGCTGCCGCTACCTGAGGCCGGGCCGAAATCGTGTCGGGCCGAGGCTGGGCAGTGACTCGCTGCGGCTCCACTGCCACCGATCTGGCCGTCGATTCTTCTACGGTAAGCCCCCCGGTTTCGCTCTCTTGCAGGCGCTGGTCAAGACGGTATCGATTGAGCAGCCCCAGGGCCACCAGGGTGGTGACGGGCAGCGTAGCCACCGCCACCTGCTGCGCCGCTATGGAGGCCGCCGCCGTTGCCCCAGCCCCCAAAATGACGGCGTACTCTGAGGCGGGAGTCAGCTTTGAGCCAGAGAAGTGAGGAGTCTTCATAGCACTTTTAAGAGATCTCATGGCTTCTTTTTACGCTCCATACCTCCTCCTGTCCGGAAGGGGCCGCTAAAGTTCTTGCCAAGCCGTCGCCCCCAGGATGGAAGGGTTTCCCCGTCAGCCCCTGGGGTGAACCGGCTAGACTCCAGGGCTACCTGGGCCACACCCGCGAGACGGCGGCGGCGCGGCCTAGGTAGTAGGGGCGCAGATATTGCCAGACCGCCACAAACCACCGCCGCGCGGCCTGGCTCGACGGCCCCCGATAGCGGCAGAGCAATCCGGTTTGCAGGCGGGTAACGCCCATGTCTCCCGACTGTTCACTGGGCCAGAGCTGTCGCAAGGCTGCAATTTGGGTGGGGTCAGGATGATACCCGATCACGGCAAAGCTGCCCACTACCGGGTGCCCCCCTAGGCCGTTGGGGCTTTGCAACGCCTGGCCACCCCCGGTCAGGTGCTGGCGGTCGAGCCACAGGGGCTGCCCCCCAGTCTGACTGTCTTGACAGACCTCGAGGTGCGATCGCCACTGGCCTGCCTCAAAGGTTTCGCCTCGGGCGCTGCGGCCAAAGCGGGTGATTTCCCAACCGGCCCAGATCGCCCCTGGGGCCAGGTTGACCCGCAGACTTTGTCGATAGTGGGCGTAGTTGAAAACAATGGTTTCCTGGGGCATCCACTCCAGACAGGTTTCGGGGCCGAGGGTGAGGTCGATGCGCTGGGCTGAGGGCAAGCTGGCGTCGCTGCCATAGACCTTGCTAGCGGCGGCGGTGGTGATCAGCACCTGGCTCTTCGGCTCGGCGTCAATCTCAATCTCTAGACTGTCGCCCCCCACCAGCCCCCCGGCGGTGTGCACCAGCACCGTATGACATAGGGCATCGCCTTCGGGGTAGAGTGATCGCTGCACCCGCAGGGGCGCGCGGGTATAGGTCTGGGTAGGAATGCAGCGCCCTGCCTTGACGGTATAGCTGAGTCGAGCAACCCCCCGCCAACCCGCCCGATCAGATGGTAGTTGCACCATAATGCCTAGCGCAGGTAGCTCTCAGGCACCGAAAACTCTGATCGCCCGGTTTGTACCCTAAGGTTTTGGCAGCGCAGTAGTTCTTTCACCGTCAGCACCCGCCGCCCCTCTAGGGGCGGCACCGCCTCAATGGCGCGAATCAGCGCCTCGGCGGCATTGGACTGATCGTAGCCGCGTCGTAGGGCCACCTGTACTGCCTTATCGTCGGCGGCAATGTCGATCTGGGGGCCGGTCACTCCGCGCCAAATCTGCCACCCCGCCAGCGCCACCACCCCGCCAGCGGTCATCACTCCCACCGCATCGCCCTGGAGCAGCTCGACTACGCCCCCCGCTAGACCGGCCCCGGCCAGGGCCTGATACCAGTTGGGCTTGAGCAGGTTGGTCAGCGTCACCCAGCAGACGGTGCGCAAAAACAGGAGGTCGCGCTCGGTCAAACTTAGCTGCTGCCAGAGATCGAGGTTGATTGACACGGTGTGGGTCTGCTGCCAGGGGCGTGGAAACTCGGCCCTGATTACATTGATCTGCCGCTCGTTGAGCATGAGCTTGGTTTTCATACGGGCGGTGGCGGGCATTAGCTCCCGCAGGCGACCTATTTCTGCGTTGGGGTTAACCACAGCCATGTCCCTGCCAAAAATTACCCTTAAGCCTACCATTTCTAATCGGTAGAATGATTGACCTAGTAGTGGGTGGCAGAAATAGAGCAACCCTTGCTGGGGGGTGTCAGGTACTGGGTGTCAGGGGGCAGGAACAGTTGACTGACTTATGCCGCCGAGAACTAAGAAGGAACAGAGCGCCGACAATGTATGGCGCAAGTGGTTCAATCGCTAGGTCGTGGAGGAGGCGTTCAAGCCGAGCGGGATTTGGGTTGGAATCGGGGCACGGTTAGTATTATTTATTGGAGTACTCTTAGAGCTATAGCAGCCCCCGGTAGCGAATAAACAACAGCGTGATCGCCCAAGAGCCGAGGGCCACCTTGAGCGCCACCAACACATTCAGCAGTGGAATCACACCGCCGCTGAGTAAGGTGCCAAACTGCGCCGGGGGCAGCTCGATTCCCACCAGGGTGAGCACGGATAGGGCAATGAACACCAGCACCGACACCTTCTCCCAGGTGGCGGCGTGCCAGCGTTCGTAGATCGCCTGCATCCACTCCGGCGAGGCGGCGGTGATGGCAATTAGACCGATCGCCGTGCCCCCGGCCACTCCGGCGGCAAATCCCCCACCGGGGCTAAGATGCCCCCGAATTGCCAGCTCTATACCTACCAGGGCCGTGATGGTCGCCCCCAGCCGGGCCAGCACAATCGACGGCTCGTCGTCGAAGCCGTAGAAAGACGTCGTGGGAGTTTCGTCGGCCAGCAGGTACTTGGCCCCGAGAATGGCAATGGTAAACACAACCACCTCAAAGATGGTGTCGTAAAGGCGGTTGCGAAAGATAATGCCTGATACAGCATTGGGCACGGCACTGTCGGCGACGATCGCCTCAGCAATTTCAATCTCTAGCGCCTCTGTCGCTGGGGCAGGCAGCAGCAGCAGTTTGACAAACAGCAGCAGCCCTGCCGCTAGATATATCCACTTCATGGCCGATCCTCTAGAACGGGGGGGGTGGTTAGGGCGGAGCGATCGCCCTCGCTAGTCGGGATTTTAGCCGCTTCAGCGGCCATCACCTTGGCCATCACTGGCGGTAGTTCTGCCGTCAAAATCTCGTAGAGGCGGGGCACTCGGGTCGTGATCTGGTAAGGCGGATGGCTTAGGGAGGCAGGGTAGGGGGGATTGCTCTCTGGCTCAGCGCCGTTTCCCAGACCCAGAGTACCTTCACTCAGGCAGGTACTGTGGATCGCCTTCTCCACCAGGGCCTGCTGCAGGGCGGCGCGGTCAGCGTAGGGCACCAGCTCCAGCCGCAGCTGGTAGCGCTTCAGCATCGCCCGCAGGTAGTCGAGCAGCGGCAGCCATTGCAGGCTGTCCTTTACCTCCTCGGTTCCTAGCACCCCCAGGCGCATCACCAGCGACGATCGCACCGCCACGGCATAGAGGGTAATCGCCAGCATCGTGCCCACCAGCGCCTCAGTGAGCGCCACATCGGCCCCGCCCAGCATGGCATAGATCAGGGCGGCGATCGCCCCTAAAATGCCCCGCATCACCAGCGCTTGGTAGGGGTTTTGCTGAAGGATCACCATCGCCGCCGATAGAGGCAGCAGCAGCATAATGGCGTAGACATAGCTGGAGTTGTCCAGACTAAAGCTATCCATCATAGCCTCGGTCCTCCGTTGAGCAGTAAGCCAGCACGTAGCCCAACACCGTATTCCAAATCGCCAGGGAGATCAGCGCCAGCACCAGCAGCGGCCACTGCTGGGGAATGCGCAACAGCAGCCCGACGATGATCGCCATCGACCCCAGGGTATCGGCCACCGACAGCCCGTGGAGTTTGTACAGCACCGACCGCTGGCCCAGCAGCGGCCAGGTGCCCCAGTACCAAAACACCAGGCCAACGCCAATACAGCCGTAGCTGAGAAAATTAACCATTCCTATCCCTCGATCACGTCATTGACTCGCCGAATAATTTGGGCCAGCAGCATCAGCGCCGCGTTGCCCACGCTGAGAATGATCACCCCCGCCACAGCCATCATCCGGTCGTCTTGCAGCAGCGCGATCACCAAAATCATCACCGAGGTTTTGGTGGCAATACTGGCGAAAGCCAGCATCCGCTGCCAGATGTCGTCATCGCGCAGCGCCTCAATCATGGGAATCAGCAGCGCGCCAATCATGGCGATCAGCACTAGGGCCATGGCACTTCCTCTCGTTGAATGCGGTGCACCTCGTACCAGCCCTCTTCGCGGTAGCGCTGCACGATGGTTTTTGGGGTGAAGGTGATCAAAAAGATGTCGAGAAATAGCAGGCCGGGGCTGCGCCGGGGCTTAGCGCGATCAACCGTGACCACTTCATGGCGGTGGGGCCAGATCATAATCTCAAAGGCCTCTTTATAGGCCTGGGGAATCGCCACCACCACCTCCCAGAGCGTGCGCAGCCAGTCTTTGAGCGTGCCGAGGTTAGCTACCCCCCGAGGCAGCAGCAGCGCCACCGTCACCCCAATCAGAATGTTGGGCCAGCTCAGGTCAGCGGTAAGCAAAAACCAGATCGTCAGGCGCAAAACTAGGTTTAAGTAGCCCGTCATGCCAGCGCTATCCCCAATAACACCATCACCATAAGGCCCATCACGCCGATCAGGTGCTCAAAATTTTCGAGCACCTGAGGTAGCTTGAGCGTCACCCGGCTAAAAATTCCCAGATAGGCCAGCCAGCCCAAGGCAATAATTGCCAAAGGTTTGGCGATATTGGCCAGGGTGTAGGCGTCGTAGTAGGCCACGTTGGCCCCCACCAGCCCCAGCAGCAGCAACAGCACCGCCGGCCAAAAGCCTCGTTTTATGGTCAGGTCTGGGGCCGGGGCGTGGGGCAAAAAAATAAATTTGGCGAAGGAAATTGCGGTGCCGAAGGCGGCAATATTCATGGCAATGCCCTGCCAGGGCAGCAGGTTTTTCATGGTCAGCACCTTGGCCCCAAAGCCCGAGAGCAACGGAAAGCCCGAGATCGAAAAGCTAGCGACGACTAGGGCCACCCAGATCGGAGTGGGGATGGGGCGATCGCGCAGTTCTTTAAAGCGGCGGCTAGGCAAAATGCCCACCGTCAAAAACAGGGCCGCTTTGACCAGCCCGTGGGTGAGCGCGTAGAAGCCGCCTACCTGGGGGGCTGCCAGCACAAAGCCCATCTGCGACACGGTATGAAAAGCCAGCATGCGCTTGGTATCTTTCTCAAACACGGCGTAGGCGACCCCCAGCAGGGCGGTGCCCGCCCCAAAAATGCGCACGATCGGGTCTAGCTCTTCGAGCAGCAGCGCGCAGCGCACCAGGGGAAAAACCCCTGCCTTGATCACCACCCCCGACATCAGCGCCGACACCGGAGTCTCAGACTCGGAGTGGGTCAGGGGCAGCCATAGCCCTGAGATAAAAATGCCGCCCTTAGTCAACATCCCTAATAAAATCAGGGCTAGGGCCTCGACCGGTGCCCCTCGCAGCGCCACAAAGGCAAAGGATTGATTGGTCTGATACACCAGCGCCGCCCCCACCAGATAAAACAGCATGGCGGTGTTGCTGACAAACAAGTAGCGCAGGGCTACCCAAAGGCTGCGATCGCTGCGCGGATAGGCAATCAGCAAAAACGTCGCAATGCCGATCACCTCCAGCGCTACGTACAAGCTGATCAAATCGGCACAGATAAAAGCCGCATTGACGCTGCCGTGCAGAATGATCGCCTGGGTGTAAAAGAAAGTTGTCCGACCGCTGTGCCAGCAGTAGAGCACCACCGCCGCCGTCACTAGGGCATTGGTGAGAATAAAAAAAGCGCTGAGGTCATCGGCCAACAGGTTGACGCCAAAGCTGTCGAGCAAGCTCAGCTCAACGGGGGCGGGCTGCCTAAACAGCACCGTGGCGTAGGCCACCGACACCAGGGTGACCGCCAGGGTCAACACCCGCCCCGCCCCCGGCAGCAGATAGATGCTAAACCCCACAAACAGGGGCAGCGCCAGCCAGCCAATCGTCCAGAGGGTCATGGGCGGTACTCCTCCTCAATGGCGCAGGTTTCTAAGGTGGGGTTGTCGCGGGCCAGCTTCATCACCCCCACCAGCATCAGCGCCTGGATCGAAAACCCAATCACGATCGCCGTCAAAATCACCGCCTGGGGCACCGGGTCGGCATAGCCATCCCTGGGCACAATCCCCACGATGGGCGTGCGTACCCCGGTTCTAGCCGCCACCAGCACAAACAGGGCAATGACTCCGGTGCTCATCACATCCATGGCGATGATTTTCATCACCAGGTTTTCTTTAAAGATGATGCCGAAGAAACCCAGCAAAATCGTGGCGTAGACGCAAGCGTGGAGCATTGATTGTCATCACCTTAGTAGTTGGACAGGGGGAAGTTTTTTGAGAACGTGCGATTTCATCAGGATTTCAGGTTTTGGACCGCCAACTACGTCGCCTTCCAGAGGATCCCCTTCCCATCTATAGACTCTACGGAGTACCCATTCGCCTTCAGGCTAGCTTGCATATCTGGCGATGGATTGAACAAAAATACGTCCCTAAATCTATCAGGAATCTGGAGAGATTGGGGCTCGCGCACAAGCAACAGGGTAACGTGTTGATCGAGGCTATGACTGAGCGACAACAATTCGCCCTTGTCAACATAAAAATCGCTACTAATTAGCAGGGGATATTCGGACTGATTGATAGTTCGAGCTGTTTCTACATGATCTTGACTACTGTATTTAGTCCACCAGGTGTAAGACTGCATGCTAACCACATTTGACAGTAAGCTTGCGGAAAGAACAAGGGCGATCGCAATTTTTTGCAGCGGTTTATAGAATGCATTACCTGCTCCAAAACCTAGCCAATAAGCCACTGCCATTTGAATACTCAGCCACGTGGGAATAAGATAACGACTAATGGTGGAGCGATGCCCCCCAAACACCACATCGGGAATAATCAAAAATAAGGCAGTCACCCCCCCGAGCAGCAGCACAAATAGCCAAATCCGTGCGGAAGCTTTTCGGCACAAAAAATATAGCGAATACCCAATGAGCGCAGCCAGCACCAGTAAAATCGGGAATGACAATATCAGCGGATCGCTGGAACTCACATTAAAATCAGCAAAAATACGCGTGGCATCAGCAATCCATGATCGTACTAGACCCGGCAGCGATCGCGGCTCTGTCAGCCAAGCGGTCGATTTAATAACTCGTGAGGAGTTGACCACAAGACTCATTAACCAAGGTGCGAGAAGCAAACCACTACCCCCCGTGGCTAGCATATAGGCCATTACAACTCTGGTTCTCCTAAAGCGCTGCACCACACCCACATAAATTCCGTGGGCCAGCATCACTAAGGCTGTAAACAGATAGGTATAAAGCCCCAGGGTGAGACTGAGGGCATAGATTGCCCAATTGATGGGGGATGGTTTGCGCAGGGCCATCAGCAATGCCGCACAGGAAAATAGGATCATTGCCATCCACAGCCCGTATTCTCTCGCCTCTTGAGCATATAGGATATGAAAAGGAGAAATTGCGATCAATCCAGTCAGGATGGAGGCCGTTACAGAGGATTGAAAGAGTTCCAACCCTAGCCAATAGGCAAAGGGTAAAGCCAATAAGCTCAGCAGGGCCGAAACACCACGAATAGAGGAGACAGAATCTCCAAAGAGACCCGCCCAAAATCGTGCCAACGCATAGTACAACGGCGGATGCTGAGCATCATAGGTGGCCAGCAAGGCGACCGTATCAGCCACAGTTCTGTCAGGGCTAAGGCGCTGGAACTGCTGAATATCCTCTACTGTCAACAGTTGGCCATTGAACAATCCTTGCTCCATTTCCTGAACTGAATACCCAGACAGATGCAGAGAGGTATAAGCTTCATCATGCCAGTAGATTTTTTTATCTAAGTTCGCAAATCGAAAGAAAATTCCCAGCAATATTAGGGTGGCAAGTAATACCTTTAGGGTTGATACCTTTAGGGTTGATGGTGATACTAAATACGGCTGGGTTGCCATAACGTTGTTCTCATGAATTGAGTTAGTTTGTTGTCGCTTTTGGCTCAATACCAGCCGGTTGAGGGGCAGCCGCTGTGATCGCTGCCGCCTCACTCCCCTTAAGCGCAACCCGCAAAAACGGCGAGGCTAAAAACGGCGGGGCAATCACCATAATGATAATCGCCGCCGCCAAAGGCTGGGTCAGCATCCCGCCTGCCGAGCCAGTGCCCGCAAACACCAGCCCCACCTCGCCACGCGGCACTATGCCAATGCCGCTCTCCAGTTTATTCAGCGAAGGATATCGCTACATCGTCGCCGTTCCCGGTTCAACGGCAATGCGCGCGGGGTCTACCCCATCCTTGGCAGCCAGCAACCGCAGGGAGGCTTTTAGGGCTTCGGTGCGGTTGTCCAGCAGGTGCTCAGGCGGTATAAACCGGAGCGCCCCTAGCTTTTCGAGTCGCTTCAGAGTTTTATCCCGCGCCCCAGCCAAAAACACAGGCCGACCGGCATCGCTGGCATCTTGAATGGCATTCTCTAGAGCCAGAGCAGCGGTCACCCCCAGGTGGGGCACATCCTGCAAATCCACAATCAACACGTCATGGGCATCCATGGCGGTGTGTTCTTGAGAAATCGCCCGCGCCACCCCAAAGATCATCGGACCGCTGAGGTGAAACACCAGCACCCGGCCTCGGGCCTGATCCATCAGCGCCTTGTCCTCGGCGCTCATAGACACATCTTCATCAAAGTCGGTGATGGTTTTGACCTGCTCCGACTGAAGCTTGCTGAGGCGATCAATGGTGAGCATGTTGGCGATAAACACGCCCACCCCCACCGCCACAATCAAATCCACAAACACCGTCAAAAACATGACGCCGTACATGATCGCGGTGCCCTTCCAGGAGACGTTGTGCGCCCGCCGCAAAAAGCTCCAGTCGAGAATGTCGAAGCCCACCTTGACCGCAATACCCGCCAGCACCGCCAGGGGAATGGTCTTTGTCAGCGGTGCGGCCCACAGCACCACCACCAGCAAAATGCCCGCTCGCACTAGGCCCGACAGGGCAGTTTTTCCCCCCGCCTGAATATTTACCACCGTGCCCATGGTGGCCCCGGCCCCCGGCATGCCGCCAAACAGACCCGACATCAGGTTGCCAATCCCCTGGCCAATCAGTTCTTTATTGGAGTCGTGTTGGGTGCGGGTGACGCTGTCGGCAATCATCGCTGTCAGCAGGGCGTCAATGCAGCCCAGCATGCCCAGCACCAAACCGTCGATCAGCATGGTCTGCACCTGGCTGGCCTGAAAGGTGGGCAGCCCTAGCGAGGGCAACCCGGTGGGGATTTCGCCAATCAGCCGCAGGTCAGCGTTGGGAAATAGCACCAGGGCCAGCAGGGTACCACCGACCAAAACCAATAGCTGCGGCGGCACCCAGCGCTTGAGCTGCTTGGGCACCAAAAACAACACCGCCAGGGAAAACACCCCCAGGGCGACCTCCGCCGGATCAAGGGTTTGGACTAGTGTAGGCAGGCTGGTGAGGGTGCCGATCACGCCGCCCTTGGGGGTGGCATGGCCCAAAAATGGCCCCAGCTGCAAGGCAATCAGAATGATCCCAATGCCCGACATAAAGCCCGAAATCACCGGGTAGGGCATCAGGGTGACGTAGCGCCCGAGTTTGAGCAACCCGAAGATGATTTGGAACATCCCGGCCAGCATCACCACCGTGAAGGCCATGGCCAAGCCATTCTCGGGGTCTGAGGCGACCAGCTGGGCAATGACGGCGGTAAATACCACGGTCATTGGCCCAGTGGGTTCTGAAATCAGCGTCGGCGTGCCGCCAAACAGCGCCGCAAAGAAACCGACAATCACAGCCCCGTAGAGGCCCGAGGCGGCTCCGGCTCCCGAGGCTACGCCAAAGGCCAGGGCCATGGGCAGGGCAATCACCGCTGCGGTAACGCCCCCAAACATGTCTCCGCGCACATGGCGGAAATTAATCCGATTCGTGATGCCCATTGCAGCACCTACAATCCTTTATTGAGTTAGTTAAATGATAAAAAACTTAGCATCGACAAAAGTCTATGAATAAGACGATAGCATTCCTGCTTCAAAAAGCAATCAAGACTCTAATTGGTTTTTCTGATGGTGGTGAAAAGTTGAGCTATGACTAGACCCCAGGGTTCTTCTGAGAGTAGCTAAGGGGTGTTAGCTGACCTCTAGAAGAACCCTGGGGTCTGAACGACAGGATGCTGGTATTGGAAGACTCTAGGCCTCAGCTACTGCCTTTTTGCGCGGAAACCAGTGCTTCAGCTGCACCGTGACCAGGGCCGTAACCAGGGTGCCAGCGGCGATCGCCACCACATACAGCCCGGCATTCTCCACCGCGTTGGGGATCGCCAGCACAAACACGCCGCCGTGGGGGGCGCGCAGGGTGTTGCCAAAGGCCATCGACAGCGCCCCCGTCAGCGCCGACCCGGCGACGCAGGCGGGGATAATCCGCAGGGGATCATTGGCCGCAAAGGGAATCGCGCCTTCGGTAATAAAGGAAATCCCCAGTACCGAGGCCACCTTGCCCGCCTCCTGCTCTGCCTGGTTGAAGTGCTTTTTAGAGATAAAGGTGGCCAGGGCCAGCCCCAGGGGCGGGGTCATACCTGCCGCCATCACCGCCGCCATCGGCGCGTAGATGTTGGTGGCCAGCAGCCCCACCGCAAAAGTGTAGGCGGCTTTGTTCACCGGGCCGCCCATATCCACCGCCATCATCGCGCCGAGAATTAACCCCAGCAGCACGGCGTTGGTGCCACTCAGTCCCTCCAGATAGGTGGCCATACTCTCCATAATCAGGCGCACCGGGGTGCCAAACACATAGACCAGCAGCAGCCCTACCACTAGCGTCACCAGCAGCGGGATCACCAGCACCGGCTTCAACCCCTCAAAGTTGGCGGGCAGGTTGATCTTGTCGCGCACAAACTTAGCTACATAACCAGCGAGAAAGCCCGAGAGAATGCCGCCGAGAAAGCCCATGCCCAAGTTGGCCGCCAGCATACCACCTACCAGACCAGGGGCAATACCGGGGCGATCGGCAATGGAAAAGGCGATGAAGCCGGACAGCACCGGCACAATCAGCGCAAAGGCCGCACCGCCGCCAATCTGCATTAGGGCGTCGCCAAAGGTGCCTGGCGCGGGGTTAATGCCAAACACAAAGGAGAGGGCAATGATCAGCCCCCCCGCCACGATCACCGGCAGCATGTAGCTCACCCCAGTCAGCAGGTGCTTGTAGGGGCCAGAGCGACTTTCAGACCGCTTGGCCTTGGCCCGCTGTACCTCGTCCCCATAGCTACCCGGTGCGCCGCCGCCAGCCACGGGCGCATCCATCGCCGCCGTCACCACGTTCGCCCCGTTGTGAATAGCCGCTTTCGTCGAGGTTTCGTACAACCGCTTGCCACCAAAGCGCGACAGATCCACATGGGTATCGGCGGCAACAATCACTGCCTCGGCGAGGGCGATCTCCTCATCGGTAAGCGCATTCTGCGACCCAACCGACCCTTGGGTTTCCACCTTAATATCGTGGCCCAGCTTGACCGCCCCCTGCTTCAGGGCTTCGGCAGCCATAAAGGTATGAGCAATGCCCGTGGGGCAGGAGGTAATGCCTACAAAGAATTTGCTGGCGGCAACGATTTCTGGAGCAACAACATCCTCCGGCAACGGGTCGTGAGGGTGAGGCATGGTCTTGATCACCGCTAGGGTGGGGCCATGGCCCACCAGCGCCACGGCACTCTGAATCACCATTTCGGTATTGCGAATGGCCTCGCTGGTGGAGACGGCGTAGACGGGTTTGTCCGCGAAGCGATCGCGCTCCACCGCCCCATCAGACCCCACAATCACCACATCGGCTTGTTGAATGTCGTCCGGGTGGAGGGAAGTTGCGATCACGCCTCCCTGGGTTTCGGCAATCAGCTCATGGCCGAGGGCCTGGGCGGTGCGCTTGAGGGCTTCTGCCGCCATCTGGGTATGGGCCTCGTCAGCGGCGCTAGCAGTAACGGCAACGATTTTGGTCATGGTCTTGTTTGGGTAGAAGGGTGGATGGGGGAAAGGAGTGAAGGGGTGAAGGAGTGAAGGGGTGAAGGAGTGAAGGGGTGAAGGAGTGAAGGGGTGGATGGGTGATGGAGTTGTAGGGTGGGCACTGCCCACCTTTTAACTTCTGGTAACAACCCATAATTCAAGGGGCTGTCCTGCTCCTGGGTGGATGGTGGGCATTGCCCACCCTACGGGAGCAAGAAATCGGGGGGATCACTTCACCTCCTGCACAGTCACAAGTTTCCGCATCGCCTGGATCTTCTTCATCGGCGGCAGCCTTGGCCCGATTTCCCCCAGCGCCCCCATGGAAAACGCCGTGGCCAGGGTCGCACAGTCTCGCAGCGACTCGCCGCTGACCAGCCCCACCACCGTGCCCGCCACCATGGCATCGCCTGCGCCGACCGTGCTCTTGACCGCCACCGGGGGCGGCTGGGCGTAGAAGGCCTGGGTGCGATCAATAAACAACGCCCCCTCGCCTCCCATCGACACCACCACGTAGGGAATGCCTGAGCCAATCAGCTCGCGGGCGGCGGCGACAATCTCGGCGTGGGTCGTGAGGCGGGTGTTCAGCACCTCCTCCAGTTCTGCCCGGTTGGGCTTGATCAGGTCGGGCTTGGCGGGCAGGCCAAAGCGCAGGGCGTCGCCGCTGGTGTCGAGCACCACGGCTTTACCCTGGGCCTTGAGCGGGCCAATCAGCTCGTCGTAGATCTCGGTAGACATGCCCCCCGGCACGCTGCCTGAAAAGACAAACCAGTCGCATTGTCTGGCCAGGGCATCCACAGCATCCTTGAGCAGGGCCACGTCCTGGGGCATAGGCTCCTGACCGAGGTAGTTGATGTCGGTGACCTGGCCCTGGGCGTCATCCACGATTTTGATGTTGACGCGGGTGGTGCCGGGCAGATAGACAAAGTGGTCGGCAATGCCCCTTTGATGAAAGAGGGTTTTAAACAACGCGTCATTCTCTTGGCCGAGAAAGCCGCTGACGCTGACCCTGTGCCCCGCCGCCGCCAGAAACGCGGCGACGTTGATGCCTTTGCCGCCCGCGTCATCCTGTTTCCAGGCCACCCGGTTGACCGCATCGGCGCGAAAGTTGGGAATTGAGACCGTCTGGTCAATCGCCGGATTCAGCGTCACCGTAGCGATCCGGTGGTTCTTGGGTGGGTGGGTCATAGCGCCCTCACCTCCTCGGCAGTGCGGCAGGCCAGAGCCTTTTGCGCCAGCCGCCGCATCTGCTTCATCGATGCCCCCCGCAGCCGCGCTTTGACCTTAGGAATGCTGGGAATATCCATGCTCAGCTCCTTCACCCCCAGCCCGGCGAGAATTGCCGCCCCCTGGACATCTCCCGCTAGCCCACCACAGACGCCGACCCATTTGCCAGAGAGCTTGGCCCCATGCACGGTTTGGGTGATCGCCCGCAGCACGGCGGGGTGCAGGGCATCGGCCTGTTTCGCCAGGGTGGGGTGGCCCCGATCCATCGCCAGCAGGTACTGGGTAAGGTCGTTGGTGCCCACCGAGAAGAAATCGACCTCCTGGGCAAACTCCGCCGCCATCAGCACAGCGCTGGGCACCTCCACCATCATGCCGATCTCCACCGGGGGGCCATCGACGGCGGCCCGCACCGACTCCAGCACCGTCTTGGCGGCGCGGATATCCTCCAGCGTGGCAATCATGGGGAACATGACGCGGATGTAGCCCCCCCGCGCCGCCCGCAGAATGGCGCGCAGCTGGGTCTCAAACAGGTCGGTGCGTTCCAGGCAGAGGCGCACGCCGCGAATGCCGAGGAAGGGATTATCTTCAGCGGGCTGGTTGAGGTAGGGCACGTGCTTGTCGCCGCCAATATCCAGCGTGCGGACAATCAGCGGCAGGCCGTTGAGCGCCTGGGTCATCTGGCGCAGCGCCTCGTACTGCTCGTCTTCGCTGGGGGGCGCGTTGCGGTTGAGAAAGAGAAATTCTGTTCGCACCAGGCCCACCCCTTCGGCCCCAGCATTGATCGCCTGGGCGGCGGCGGCTGGCCCGCCGATATTGGCAACGACTTCTAGTCTGTGGCCGTCGGTGGTGATGGCGGGCTGGAACCGGGTTTGCTGCTCCACATCGCGCAGCTGGGCGCGTTCTGCCTGAGCCTGCCGCGCCTTCTCTAAATCCGATTCCGTCGGGTTGGCGTAGAGCTGGCCACCGTCGCCATCGAGAATGGCTGTGGAACCCTCTGCCAAGTCCAAAATCCCAACCCCAGCGCCAGCAATGGCGGGGATGTTGAGCGATCGCGCAATAATCGCCGTGTGGCTAGTCGCCCCGCCCGCCGCCGTGCAGAATCCCACAATTTTCTCGGGGTCAAGCCCCGCCGTATCCGAAGGCGTCAAATCGTCGGCAATCAATATCACGGGATGGTTTGGCAGGCTCGCCCCGGCCTCGCTGCCGTCCGCCAGCTGCACCAGCACCCGCTGGCCCACGTCCCGCACGTCCGCCGCCCGCCCCGAGAGAACAGGATCGGCCAGTGCCTCCAGTTCCTTGGCCTTGGCCTCGACCACCTGCTGCCAGGCCCAGGGGGCGCTGTGGTTAGGCGGAATACGGTTCAACGCCTCCTGCCGCAGTTCTGGGTCGGCCAAAAACTCGCGGTGGGCCTGAAAAATAGCGGCCTTGGCCTTACCGGATCTTGCTTTGATGCTGGTGTAGAGGTCGGTTAGATCAATGTCGGCAAGGGCGATCGCATCCCTCAAACGATCCTGCTCGGCGGCAGCATCCGTAGCGGTCTCGGCAAACTCTAGCTTGGTATGGCGGAAGCGGTGGAGGGGCGCGATCACTAGCCCTGGGGAGGCAGGGACCCCTGCGATCGCAGCACTCGCCAACTCCAGCACCGGCAGTTCTACCACGACAGCAGCCGCTTCCTCATCCTCCTCCAGCCCGTCTTCCACGGCCTGTTGCAACGCCCTCAGCACCTGGGCCGCATCGCGGCCCTTGGCCCACACCCGCACCACCCCGTCTTTCTCAACCCCCAGCTTCAGCAGCGACATCAGGCTCTTACCGTTGGCCACCTGGTCGCCATAGCGCACCCGCACCTCGGCGCTGAAAGATTTCGCCAAATCGGCAAACACCGTCGCGGGCCGAGCGTGCAGCCCTGTGGGGGCATTGATGGTGACATCGACAAACTGGTCAAAGCCCTCGGTATCGAGCCCTTTGCTGCTGGGGGATGACTTGCCGGTGAGGCGATCGCAGATTACCCGCGCATCCTCCGTTTCCGCCAATGCCTGCACCGCCGCTGGGTCATCCAGCACGTGGGTGAGGTTGGTGAGAATCTGTAAATGCTCGTCCGACTTGGCCGCAATGCCCACCACCAACCGCACCATCTCGCCGGGGTTCCACTCCACCCCAGCCGAAAGTTGCAGCACTGCAATGCCCGTGGTCTCAATCAGGTCGCGCTGGGCGGGCTGCCCGTGGGGAATGGCAATGCCGTTGCCCAAGTAGGTATTAGCCTGCCCCTCCCGAGCCAGCATGCTGTCAACATAATCGGGCTGAATGCGGCCATTGGCCACCAGCAAGTCTCCCACCTGATGAATCGCATCTGCCTTGCTGCGGGCGGTGACCTTAAGCCTCACATCCTGCGGGGTTAGGTTAATCATTGCAACAAATTCTCTCCGGGGTTTCTCGCGGGAGTTAGGGCAAAAGCTGGGGAGTAGAGCAAAGTCAAATGCCCAAAGCTAAATGCCCAAAACTCACCTAAAATTTTTTACGTTTCCTAGCTATGGCCCAAGACCTTAGAGCTTTATTCCCAATGGTTTAATTGTTCAAGACTATGAGGTATCTAAGGAGGGTTTGTCATATTTCCTTAGACATTGCCTAAAGTTTTGTCTCGACTGAAGAGGCCGTCTTGGGCTGCTGACCTTTCCCCTTCAACTAGGATAAGGCTATGTATAAAGAGTTATTTTTGGCCCTGCTGCGGCAGCATCGGGCGATCGCCGTAATTCGCGCGGCCAGCGTGGAGAGCGGCATGGCCCAGGCCCAAGCTGTGGCGGCGGGCGGTATTCGCCTAATTGAGGTGACGTGGGATAGCGCTAGCCCAGCACTGCTGGTAGATAAGCTCAGGCATAGCCTACCTACCTGCACCATTGGCATTGGCACGGCCCTCTCCCATTCAGACTTAAAAAATGCGGCGGCGGCCGGGGCCCAGTTTTGCTTTTGTCCCCACACCGATCTATCCCTGATTCGAGCAGCCCAGCCGCTACAAATTCCCATCGTGCCCGGTGCGCTAACCCCCAATGAAATTTTGACGGCATGGCAGGCCGGAGCCACAGCAGTCAAGATTTTTCCCGTCAGTGCCCTGGGGGGGGCCACCTATATTCATAGCCTTCAAGGGCCGTTATCCCACATTCCTCTGGTGCCTACGGGCGGGGTAACGGTGGAGAATGCAGCCGCAATGGTGCAGGCGGGGGCGATCGCCGTAGGTCTCTCCACCGGGCTGTTTTCCCAAGCTGACTTGGCAAGAGAGAATTGGCACCACATCACCCAGCTCTCTAGCCAGCTGGCCAACAGCCTAGCTGACCTAGTTTAAACCGCCAACTGATTGCCTCAAGAGGTGATGGTGGTCGTGCTCGCTGACCGGGGCTTTATTTACACCCATGCCATAACCGCTATCGCGACGCAGAATGGGCGTCGACTAGTTTTCGCGGATGGTGAGGTTGTAGCTAGTGGGGGTTTGGCTACTGCTGCCAACAAAGAACGAATAAGTGCCGTGGTTGAGCAGCCCCGGTGCGTTAATAGCACCGCCGCCGCCGGTGTGGCATTCGCTGAAACCGTTGTTGCCCTGAATCAGGAGGGTGAGGCCACTGGTGCCGCTGACGGCGATATCAACGGCGGCAAAGTCTTGGTTGACCTGCAAAACCTGAACAGCGCTATCGCCGAGCACGCCACAGTTAGAAGGGCGGCTGGGGTTCACTGAGCCGCTGGTCTCTACGGGCTGGCTGAGGGGAGTTTGGGCGACGGGCTGAGCTGAGGCCACGCCAGTACCCAGTGCCAGAGTAAACGCGGCGGCGGGCAGAACAAAGGATTTAATCAGAGATGTCATGGCGTGTCCTCCTTAGCTAGGAGAGTTTTTGCTATGTATCTATAGTATCTAGAGGCACAAAAGAATATGACAGTCACTGTGCCAGATTTCAAGGTGCCTGGGTCTAGGGTGAAGGGCTGCCGGGCAGGAGAATACATCTGAGCCAACTCCAGAAGTGGGGTTGCCTAGGAGAAAACTATAGCTCCTGATTGGACTTGGATCTGGACTGAGTATGGAATAACCAAAATCCGCCAGAATTGAAGGCCTTCGCTATTATGAAGGGCAATTATGTCTAGAAAACTAGGGTGGGGCTGCCTGACGGTGATCGCCTGAGCGCTCTGGCAACGTTAAAGTCTGAAAAGTCTGATCTGTTTCGGGTTTGCTATGGCACAGACCTCTCACTCTCAGCCGATTTCTGCTCAGGTGTCTACGGCGCGGGTAGAGGGGCAGTTGTCGGCAACGCGCAGCTTAGCCCTGCGGCGGCTGGTGGCCTGGGGCCTTGAGGCAGGCCTGCTGGTGAGCAGCGTAGCGCTGCCCTGGGCTCTGGGAGAAGCGGTGCGGCGGCAATCTGAGGCTGAGCCAGTGCCGTTAAACCCGGCGGTGACCCTGGTGCAGAGCGCGATCGCCCAGCCCCTGGGGCTATCCCGCCAGCGGCTAGTCACGGCGGTGCCACCGCTGACCAATGTTTTGTGGTTTAGCGCGCTGGTGTTGCCGGTGGCCCTAGCGGGCAGCCAGATCCATAGCCTGGCTATCAGGGGCAAAACCTGGCCCAAGGCCTGGCTAGGTCTGCAAGTGGTTGCCGACAATAATTCTAGCCTGGGGGTTAAAGCTGTCTTTAGGCGAGAGCTGGGCCGCTGGGGCATGCCGATGGTGGTGGCCTATGGGCTTTGGCTGGGCAGCGGCGCCTTCCCCAGTTTGCCCTGGTTGGGGGGCTTGGCGATGGCGGGCAGCCTGGGGGTGGGGGCCACCGGGCAGGCGAGCCGTTTGCGGCGGGCCTGGTACGACTACCTGGCGGGCACTCGGGTGGTGCTGCTGCGCGGGGGGCAAATACCCAGCCGCTATCGCCCTGGGGCTGATGCTCAAGACAACGGTTATGGCAACGGTCAGGGAAGCGATTTGGCAGACAGCCAAGGCCAAGGCACCTATGCTCTAACGACACCGCTGGTAGGGCTAACCACAGAAGAGCACGGCGGCCTGACGGCGATTATGCTGTCTCCGGCCGACTCGGCTAAGGTGCTGGGGCCAAGGGGCTGGCGGCGGCATTTGCCGGTGATGGGTGCCCTAGCCGGGGTGGTCACTTTGGGCGGGTTGGGGGCGCTGTGGCTCGACCGACGGCTGCCTGCCAATAATTCTGGCGATGCGCTGTTCTTGGCCCTGGTCGAAAACCTGAGCCAAAATGCGACCTCGTTTAGCGATCGCCAGGCGGCAGCCCTAGCTCTGGCCAGCAGTCAAGACCCCCGGGCGGTAGCGCTGCTGGTTGATATGCTGGCGCAGACAGGCGACCCCGATTTGCTCGATACCCTCCAGCAGGCGCTGGTCACCCTGGGGCCACCGGCAATTCCAGACTTGCAGCGGCTCAACCTGGCCTTGGCCAACGACCTGATGGCACTGCCGCCAGAGCAGCAGCTGACTCCACGACTGCGGCAGCGCACGGTGAAGCGCACCCTGGCCAAAATCTTGGTGCTGCACAGCGGCACTCTCAACCAGGTCGACCTCAGCGGCACCAACCTGAGCTACGTACTTGAAAACCCCGATGCCTTTACCCTGATGCTGGAGAATCAAAATCTGGCGGGGATTGTCTGGCGCAATGCGGTGCTGTCAGGGGGCAGGTTTCGCAAGGCCAAGTTTTTTGACCCCGGCGCCGATGGCCGCATTGACACATTTGACGACTGGCTCACCGACTTCAGCGGCTCAGACCTGACTGAGGCCAGTTTTGTAGCGGCCCAGCTGCGCCACGCGGTGTTTCGCAATACCAGTTTGCTGCGGGCCAATTTAAGCAACTCCCTGGCCTCCTACGCCGATTTTTCTGGAGCTAATGCCAGCAGCGCCTGGCTGATTGCGGCTGATGTGAGCCACGGTAGGTTTGACGGCACCAGCTTGGTGGGGGCAGACCTTACCGACGCCAACCTGAGCCACGCCAGTTTGATCGCCGCTCGGCTGCGCCAGGCTCATCTGGCGGGTACTCGGCTACTGTCTGCCAATTTGAGCCAGGCCGATTTGTCTGAGGCTAACCTGCGCGAGGCTGACCTGACGGGCGCTAACCTGCGGCAGGCCAACCTCAGCAATAGCTGGTTGCGGGAGGCCGACCTGAGCCAGGCAAATCTAGAACAGGCTGACCTACAAGGCTCAAACCTGGAGGGTGCAGTGCTCACCGGGGCCAACCTGACGGGGGCGAATCTAGCCGGGGCGAGCTTCTTTACGCCGGAGCGATCACCGGGCGATACCTTTGTTGCCAGCATCGCGGAGCCTGAGACCAGCAACGCCCTGAGGGGGGTAGACTTTTCTAAAGCCGTAAATCTGCGGGCCGAGCAGCTGGAGTATGTGTGTCGCCAGGGCGGCATTCACCCCAACTGTAGAGCTGATTCACCCCAACTGTAGAGCTGAGTTTTAGGGGCTGATGCCTCGGTTTAAGTAGCTTTTCTAGTCCTTGACTCAGCTAGTGGGGACGAAGACCAATGGATACGGTGACTCGGGCGATGACAGAGAGGTAAAGTGGGCTGCGGTCTGAGCAGAGGCAAGGTAAACTGTGACCTGCTGGGTGGCCGTATCCAACTCCCAGTACTGCAAGCTCAACTCAGCTTGGCTCGGTAGTAATTGCGAGATGAGGTCCATAGGCTTAGCAGAAGCAAGAGTGGATCCTCCTATTGTCTATAGCTCTCCCAAGATGGATCACCAAAAGTGGCCAAGAGCCCGAAGTTATGCAAATACGCACACCGATAAAAAACGTCGTACTGTCCAGTAAATTAAGTAGTCTAAGCCATTTTCAACAGTCTTTGGGCCACCGTATCTTCCACTGGTAATACCGACAACCGACTTCCCCGTCGCACTACCCAAAGCTCTTCGGAGGTAAAGACTTCGCGCAAAGTGTCTAAGGTTATGCCAGTCTTGAATGTTTCTAAATATTTCACTGTCACTGTATGCCATCGGGGCTCATTGGGAGATGATTTAGGGTCATAGTACTTACTAGTCAAATCAAACTGAGTTGGATCCACCACATCGATTTCCGAAATTTCCACCAGACCAACAATGCCTGGTGGTTTTGTATTGGAGTGGTAGAAAAAGGCTTTATCACCCAATGACATACTAGTTAGAAAGTTGCGAGCCTGATAATTACGTACCCCATCCCAGATTTCAGTGCGATCACGTTTCAAATCCTCAATGCTGTACACATCCGGTTCAGACTTTATCAACCAATAGGCCATTACCCATCACCTTTCTCAGAACCACAATCTGAGCATCTTTATCAGCCCTTAGAATAGCTCGTCGCCCACCGTTAGAAACGGTTTCTAGCTCCAAAGAAATTGCTGTCCCGGGAAAATCTATCATCCGCTCACACCACTCAATCACCAATATGCCTAGAGCCGCCTCAGTTCCATCCCAATAACCGTCTAACTCCAAAGCTCCCACTTGTTCTGGGTTCAACCGATATAAGTCAACATGGTAAAGAGGCATACGCCCTTCTAAATACTCATTAATCAGCGTAAAGGTGGGGCTACTGATCAGTTCTTTAATCCCCAATCCTACGCCTAAACCTTGCACCAGCGTTGTTTTTCCGCTACCTAAATCCCCTGAGAGTAACAGCACCGTGCCCGGCGGACAAGCACTTCCCAGTCGACATCCAAGCCGACGGGTCGCTTTAGCATCCAATAAATCAACGACAAAAGATATCTGACCCATTAACTAGCAATAAATCTAGCGATAATAAAAGCATATACTTACAACCTCAAAAACGAAACCGCGCCACATCATCAGATGTGGCGCGGTTTCAAATAAGAACCTGGCATCGAGCTATTTTGACAAGGGGCAACCCCCTCACTATCTTCGCCGCAGCTGCGTTTCACGACTGAGTTCGGGATGGG
>JBBSKN010000011.1:0-59353 GCA_038256265.1 Phormidesmidales cyanobacterium | reverse complement strand
GTCGCCATCGAGAACGCGCTGCTTTAGGTCGAGGGCGTTGCTAGCCCAACTGCTAGAGTCGATGGTTGCCCCAAAGGGAATCGTCGCCTGGGCCAGAAAATCGTCTTGCTGGAACCAATCTATTAGGCGATCGCTGACGATATCGGCGATCAAAACAAGAAGTTTTGTGTGATTTGGTGCGATATCAACTAACTTGAAGATCGATTTAGGGGGCAAAAGCATGTTCATAGTCAACAATCCCTAGCGGAGGCAATTACAAGGGCATGCGTATGATTCCCATTGTGCTTCTCTTTTGCTCAGATTTAAAGAGTTTATTTCAGTGGCATTTCAACAGAACGCTATTTGCTGAAATCGACAAACCTTTAGGGCATGGTAGGCCACATTTTTAAAGCATTCTTGAAGAAAAATGCCAGACTTGCAACAATTAAATTCAATTCTAAACAAGCCTTAATTTTTAAGGCTTAAATACTATTTTCAAGGGCATTCACTTTTGCTACAAGAAACAAGACTTTTCACACGTGCTCTTTGCTGAAATGTTTACTCAGGGGGAAGGAAAGCATCTGAAATGAATTAGATGCGAGAACGAAGGCATATTGACAGTAAGAAATTCTTGATCGAAAAATCCCAAGCATAATAGAGGGCTGGCGGGCCCATCCTCCAGTAGTCAAAACCCGTGTTGGTTGCCGTCAGCAAGCACTTTGATGATTCCTGCAATGCCCGATCTGCTGACAATCAAACTATCTTCCAGCGGACTAAGTCGCTATCCTAGCTTCTAAGGCAACGTCCTATGCAGCAGTTTTTGGCAGTCTCACTTATTAATGTGCATATCTGACGGCGCTGCCAATTTTTAAATGAGAGATTTTAGCGCTAGCGGTGCTCTATCGATATGAGCTGTAGAGAGTCCCGTTCTTTGGCTATCATGGAGAATAATTAAATCTAGTTTCTAGTTAACGTCCATGGCTCAGCCCAAACACACCCAGGCCCACCTGTCGCGCACGGTGCCCAAAGACCAGTCAGAGTTCTTCAAAAAGCGCACCCGTGACTCGATGGAGTACTACATGGGGGCCAAACTGCTAGAGGTGGGGGTCAACCCCAAAAACACCGTCTACCGCTGGACTTCAGAAGTTAAGGGCAGCCAAGAAGTGATTACTGTCAGCGCCTACTGGGGTGACTCGCGTGAAAAGCTCGAGGCCGAAGAATAGACTAGTTTCACCATAAAAAAGCCGTCCATGTTTTGGCGGTGGGGCCAAACGCGCACCCAACCCTCGGTCACAACCTCTAGCCCGCCGCCAAAGCTCGGATCCGGCGGCTGAATGCGCCAGGCTGGGTTGGCTTGGCAAAATTGTTTAATCACGGCCTCGTTCTCGGTGGGGTGTAGGGTGCAAGTGGCGTAGACTAGAGTGCCGCCCGGCTTCACGCAGCGGGCTGCTTCGGCCAGCAGGGCAGTTTGCAGCCCAGCTAGAGACGCAATGCTTTCAGGAGTCTGTCGCCAGCGGGCATCGGCGTGGCGGTGCAGGGTGCCCAGGCCAGAGCAGGGGGCATCGACTAGCACTCGGTCAAACTGATGATGAAATTGGGCCAGATCGGTACTGTCGCCCGTGTGGATTTGCAGGTTTGTTAGGCCCAGACGGCGGGCATTGGCGGTGATTTTTTTAAGGCGAGAGGGGGCGCGATCGCAGGCCACCACCGCCCCCGTTTCTCCGACAATCTCAGCCATCTGCGTCGCCTTGCCCCCCGGCGCGGCACATACATCTAGCACCGTCTCCCCTGGCTGCGGGTCAAGCAATAGACCCACCAGCTGAGCGCTGGCATCCTGCACGCTCCACCAGCCCGCCTCGTAGCCAGGCAGGTCGGTGAGCGCTCCCTGGTGGGTTGTCAGGCGCAGCCCATAGGGCACGCCAGGGATCGAGTCTACGGCAATGCCAGCCTCTTCAAAGGCGGTTTTTAGAGCTTCAACGGTGGTGCGATCGCGGTTTACCCGGAGGTCAATGGAGGGCACCTGGTTGAACCACTGGCACAGCTGCGCAGTTTCTTCGGGGTCAAGTTGCTGAAGCCACAGAGCGACCAGCCAGTCGGGGTAGCTGTGGCGAATGCCCAGGGCGATCGCCGGGTCGTCGGGCAGCCAGAGCGGATCAGTACCATCCTCGCTCTGGCGCAGGTACTGGCGTAGCAGACCGTTTACCACCCCAGAGAGACGACCCAGGCCATTGGCCTTAGCCAGATCAACGGAGGTATTTACCGCCGCTGAGTCGGGTACAGCGGTCAGATAGCGCAGCTGGTACAGCCCCAAGTGCAACATCAGACGCAGCACCGGAGGCTGTTTATCGGCGGGACGGGTGCCCAATTGGCCGATCAAGGCATCGAGGGTGCGCTGGCGGCGAACGGTGCCATAAACCAGTTCAGTGGCAAAGGCGCGTTCCGTTTCGCTCAGATCTGTTTGGGTCAGGGTGCGGTGCAGCGCTACATCGGCGTAGGCTCCGGCCTGCACCTGAAGCAGCACGTTCAATGCCAGCTGTCTTGCCCCAGACGAAGCCCTGGCAGGTGCAGCAGCCGGGGTAGTCATGATTTTAGCCAAGCTATGATTTAGGAATCGGGGTTGTCAAAAATAACAGAACGATGCCCTATCGCAGGGTGCACACCTCAGGCGAAACTCCGTCGGCGTGCCCAGCATTAGCAGCTTTCTGGTGCTCTACTTTTTTGCCATTCCCTTAGCAGATCGCCTAGAGAGCTGCGGATCGCGCTTAGCGGTCTGCTGGTCGTTTTTGCGCCGACGGCGATCGCGCCAATCGGCGGCGGTCAGATACACTACGCCGCCAGTTACAACGACCATCAGCACCAGCGCGATGGTGGCCAAAATACTAAAGGCTTGGGCTTGTACAGTTGCTTCCATAGCTACAATGCCGGGTTTAAAACCCGTTGCGGCCCCAGATCACCATCGATAGCGAGAAGGTAAAGACGACCAGCAGCGAAACCCAGCCAAACGACAAAATGTCCATAGGTGCTTTCTTTCTAAGACTCAAAACAACACAGCTACTTTTATCATAATGCCACGGTGTTTCCCCGCTTAAACGTCGGCCTGCCCCAAGGTGAGAGATTTGGTGGAGAAAATCCTACAGTCCCATCAAACAGCAGAGTTTATATACAGCCCTGGCTCCCACGTTGCCGTCCCACTCGCCGTCGCCCACTTCGCAGAGGTCAAAGCCGATGATCTGCCGCCCGCTGCGCACCACCTGGCGCAGTAGACAAAACACCTCTTCTAGCTCCAGCCCGCCCGGTACCGGGGTGCCCGTATTGGGGCACAGTTTTGGGTCCAGCCCGTCGGCGTCGAAGCTGACGTAGACTTTCTCCGGTAGCGCCGCCACGATCGCCTCGCACTGCTGCATCCAGGGAATGCCCCCGTAGGTGTTTTCTTTGACCACTGAGTCGTAGTGGGTGACGATGCGCCCACCCGACTGCTTAATCAGCGCCACCTCGTCGTGGCAGAGGTCGCGAATGCCAACCTGCACTAGCTTGGAGATCTGGGGCAGCCCCAGCAGGTTGACCATAATCGACGCGTGGGAGTAGTGAAAGCCCTGGTAGGCCTGGCGCAGGTCGGCGTGGGCATCAATGTGCAGCACGCCAAATTCAGCATGGCGCTCGGCCAGGGCTTGTAGGTAGCCCAGGGGCACGCTGTGGTCACCGCCGATTACCCCTACCCGCTTGCCAGCGTCGAGGGCGGCGGCGGTCTGGGCGTAGAGCCAGCCGGTCATTTGCTCGCAGGCATGGTTGACGTTGTCTAGATCGGCCTGGAGGAGGGGTTGAGATGCGATCGCTACCCCCTCCTCCGTCGCTAAAATCACCCGATTCGCCGATTTACGCACCTGCTGGTTGAGCTCAATTAAATGCTCGGGCAGCGGCGGCATATAGATTCCCTGCCGCCAGCCCTCGGGGTTGTCGCGATCATATAGGTCGAGCTGGGGCGAAGCCTCTAGCACCCGCGCTGGCCCCTGGGCGGTGCCCTGGTGATACGACACTGTCGCTTCCCAGGGCACCCCAAAGACAATGATGCCAGCGCTGTCGTAGTCGCAGGGCAGCCCGTAGAGGTTGCCGTTGTCGAGGCCGACGCCGCTGGGGTCAAAATTGTGTAGATTGGCGGTTGAGGTGGTCATGGCGAGTTAATCTGGCGTAGTTTGCGGGCTAGTACTGAGATTGATGTCGTCATAGCCATGCACCAGACGATTTCGCATGCCGTTTATTTCTGGCCAGGCAATGTTGGGCAAGGCCTGTCAAGTGGAGTCTGAAACTCGCCTGGCGGCTTCGGCAATCACCAGTATGCGACGGATAACGGCATCTTGAAGCTGAATATCTTCAGCAAACTCGGCCTCAGAACAGTGCTTTGTATAGGTGACAATTAGCTTTGCCGATTGCATCATATCAAGCAGAAATTGCAGATCCCGTTGCATAGAGCACCTGGGCGGAGGACAGGATTTCGCGACGGCGCAGGTAGTTTCGACTGGTTTCAATGCCCTGACGAGTAATCAAATCCACATCTCGATCAAACAAAACCTTCAGCTCTGTTTCCATTTGATCGAGGGTGCGAAAGGTTCGATGCGCCTTAGGGTGAAAATGCACCATCACGTCTACATCGCTATCAGCGTGAAAGTCGTCGCGCAGAGCAGAGCCAAACAGGGAAAATTCTCTAACTTGCCAGCGATCGCAGAACTCAGCAATTTGCTCTATCGGTAGTTCAATCTGAGCAATTGTCATACCAGCCTAACCTGAGAACGAGAATATCTTCTGTCAAGTAGAACCGGAGATAGGAGAAACATAGCCCCTCCTAATCTCCGCCAATTTTCTCTACCCCTTCAGCATAGTCTGCACAAAGGTGGGCAGGGCAAAGGCCGCCTGGTGCATACCCACGTTGTAGTACTGCAAACTGTGCTCAGCCGCAAAGGCCTCTGACTTCGCCGCATCCATGCCCTGAATCGGGTGGGCCGCACCCTTGGTGGCGTAGTTAAAGCTCCACATGCCCGTTGGATAAGTGGGAATAAACGCCAGATAGCAGAACACGTTCTCATCGCCAAAGATGCCCTTGAGGCAGTGGTGAATATCCATAAAGGCGTGCTGGTTAAACCGGGGTGACTCGCTCTGGGCGGCGATCGCCCCACCCGGCTTGAGAATGCGATGCACCTGCTCGTAAAAGGCTGTGCTAAACAGCCCCTCCGACGGCCCCACCGGGTCAGAGGAGTCGATCACAATCAGGTCAAAACTGGCGTCGGGGGCATTGGCCACAAAGGCGATGCCGTCTTCGATCCGCAGATCGAGTTTGGGGTCTTCGAGCGCACCGGATAGCGAAGGCAGAAACTCCTTCGAAGCCCGCACTACGGCTTCATCAATTTCGACCATGGTGACCTTTTCCACCTGGGGGTGGCGCAAAATTTCGCGCACGCTGCCACCGTCGCCACCGCCAATCACCAGCACATCCTTAAAGCTGGGGTTAAGCAGCATCGGCACGTGGATGATCATCTCGTGATAGGCGTTTTCATCCTTTTCGCTGCACATCACCATGTTGTCGATGGTGAGCATTTTGCCGTAGGCGAAGGTGTCAAAAATCTCGACGGTTTGGTAGGGTGACTTTTCGCGGAAGACGCGATCGCCTTTGTGACGAATCGACAGGGCAATATCGTCGTTTTTGTCGGTAAACCAGACGCTGCGGCTCTGCTTGGGGGTGATTAGCCGGTTAGTCACCTCATCGCGCAGTTCGCCCAGGTCAACGTCGATGCGCTCCAGCAGCTCCAGCTGGCCCCGGTTCATCTCTAGGGCCGAGCCGTAGTCAGCCTTAAAGGCGGTCTTGAGCTTATCAAACGAAATCCAGGGGTTGACGGTGTCGCCGCAGGTAAACAGATCCACCGCTGCGTAGCGATACTCAGGCCAGGTATGAATCGCCAAGTGGCTTTCTTGAATCACCACCACCCCCGACACCCCAAAGGGCGAGAAGTGGTGAAATACCGAGCTAATCACCGTGGCCCCGGCATCGGCGGCGGCCCCCACCATGCTGCTCTCAATCAGCGGCACGTCGTTGAGAATGTCTGACGAGCAGCCAAAAAACTCAACTAAAATATGTCGTCCCAGCGAATTCATGCGCCCATTCCCCTAAAGTTGGCCGAAGTCAAAGATCGATTACTGTATCACTGTTTTAAAGTCTATTGGCCCAGGTCGCCTCAACCCATAGCCTTAGGCCTCTTGTAATGGTTTAGACGCTCAGTGTCCCGTTTGGATGTAGGGCAGATCACATCTCCTTGACCAGAGGCGAAAGGCCTGTCTCCCAGAGGATGGCCATGGCGAATAGTTGGTTGGCTATACCCCGCCCTAGTCAAGCCCCTCGCTGCAACTCATCCAGCGCCGCTAGCACCTCCTGACTATGAATCACCGGCTGCACACCGAGGAACCGCGCCTGCATGGTGCCATCGGGGCCAATGATATAGGTGTGCCGCATCGACATTGCCCCTATCCACGACCCATAGGCCTTGCTCACCGCCCCCTTGGGGTCAGACAGCAGCGGAAACTCTAGCCCCTCGGCATCACAAAACTCGGCGTGGGACTCAACGCTGTCGGCGCTAATGCCGATAATTTGAGTCTTGCGAGCCTGGTACTCGGCAATATCTCGCTCAAACCGCTGGGCCTCGACCGTGCAGCCGGAAGTAAAGTCGCGGGGGTAAAAGTACAGCACCACCCACTGGTCGCGAAAGTCAGCCAAAGCAATCTCGCCATCGCCTGCGTTGGTGGGTAGGGTAAACTCCGGTGCCGGTTCCCCAATTGGGATCTGCGGGCCACCTAGGGCTAGGGCTGGGGCCGAAGACACCGCCCAGCTCAGCCAGACCAGACAGAGGCCCAGGGCGGCCTGAATCAAACGACGGCGATTCATAAATCACTAATCCTGCTAGACGGACTGCTAGATAGAGTAGGCGGTTTTGAAACGGTAGCGACGGTTCACCGTGGTGCGCGAATCACCATAGTGCGCGAGCGGTTCACTCCCACAAACGCTATAAAGTCTGACTTCAGAAAACCTAGCCTTGGGGAATACTGAAAGCTCTTTAACTAAAGTTTACAATATTGCAGTGCTCGCTTATTTTTACTGTCGCCCCTAAGGACACTTGACCCATGCCCCCCATCGCTGACCTGCAAACCGTCACTCTCGGCCCCGATGGGCTAAGCGTACCTGCACTGGGGGTGGGCACTTGGGCCTGGGGCGACTCCCTCTTTTGGGACTACGGTAAGGCCTACAGCGACAGCGACCTGCACGCTGCCTTCGACGCCTGCCTCGACGCGGGGCTGACGCTGTTTGACACCGCTGAGATCTATGGCTTTGGCCAGTCTGAGACATTAATTGGTCGCTTCATGCAGCAGCGCCCCCAGCCGTCAGCCCAGTCGCCCGTTATAGCCACCAAATACTTTCCCTTGCCCTGGCGCTTTTCTAAGCAATCGGTCGTTGAGGCCCTAGCGGCTAGCCTTGATCGCCTTCAGGTGGCCTCGGTAGCGCTGTACCAAGTGCACTGGCCCCTAGATTTTTTGCTCAGCCAAAAAGACCTGATGCAGGCCCTAGCCGCCGAGGTCAAGCGGGGCCGCATCGGGGCCGTGGGGGTGAGCAACTACTCGGCCAAACAAATGCGTGAAGCCCATGGCTTTTTGGCTGAGCAGGGGGTGCCTCTGGCGGTCAATCAGGTGCAGTACTCGCTGCTGCACCGCAGGCCCGAAGTCAACGGCGTGATTGAAACAGCGCGGGATCTGGGGGTGACCATTCTCGCCTATAGCCCCCTGGCTCAGGGGTTGCTGACCGGCAAATACACCCCAGAGGCCAACCTCAAGCCCGCCGGTGCCCGCTGGCTTGACCCGCGCTTTAGCCAGAGCGGGCTGACCAAGTTGATGCCTGTGATTGGGGCCTTAAAGGATATAGGTGAGAGGCGCGATCGCACCCCGGCCCAGGTCGCCCTCAACTGGCTGGTGGCCCAGGGCAACGTGCTGCCCATCCCTGGGGCCAAGAATGCCCGTCAGGCCAGCCAAAATGCCGGAGCCTTGGGCTGGGAGCTAACCGAGGCGGAGCAAGCTCAGCTCAGTCAGCTTACCCAAAGCTATGTTTGAATGTTAGCCAAGTCCAGAAGGTGACAACTACCTACCTACAGCCAGCCCAAAATACCCCCTTGGGGGGATGGTTTAGTTCAGCCCCTACGATGTCAAAAGCTTTGTTCCTAGCTGAAAAAATTGCCTGATCTCAGTTGATAAATTCACTCAAAAAATAAAAAGAATTAGCATATTACTTAACAGCATTGAGTTGAAATAATTAGTTATATAACGCAAAGGTTTCGTTGACATTTTTAGATTTTCCCTTTTACACTTTAGGGGTAAAGCAAGTCAGCCTAATCTAGTTGCCCTCTGGTTTTGCAGAGCGCTTCTAGAGCGGGGGAACCAGTTAAGGGGCGTATTTTCGAGTTCTCAATACCCGCTAGAGGGTAATCGGAGAGGGGCATCTCTCAGCCCTAGCCCGTCAGCTAACCTCGTCGGCATTGAAGAGAGACTGAACCGTCAGCATTCACCTATGCATTGATTGTTTCAGTGTCCTAAGTCGTGGCAATACGGCTAGTTTGCTGTTCCCTGATAGGCTCTAGGAGGGTCTTATGCAGCTCCAATCGCGCGCCACCGCTCGCAATCGGCGGAAACGTTCTGCTGTCAATTCGCCCCCTGCGGGGAGCGAATTGACTTCGCTAAAACCAATGCTTAAGCGGCTTGAAGCCGCCCTCGGACGCGACGATTTAGCCCAGAGTATAGTGCTTTTAAATCGGCCTAAACCGCCCACCTTAACCCTCAATCCAGAGGCGCAAACCATCAGCTTTGTGGTGGGGTATAGCGGCTCGGCCCACAGCCAGGCGGCCTTAGACTTAGCCCTGTGCGCCGCCCACCAGACCCGTCTGGTCAGGCCCAACCCGGTCATGGTGCACGTAGTATATGTGATCGACAAAAGCCGTTCTAGAACCATTGCCAACGCCGATCGCATTCTCTGGCAGGCCCGCTGTCTGGCTAGCGAGTGGCGGGGTTCGCTCAATGCCCACCTCAGAATTGGCCCGGTGGCCACTGAGCTGAGCGCGGTAGCCAAAGAATTAGAAGCCGAGGTGCTGATGGTGGGCTGCCATATCGCTAAACATCCCCTGGTGCAGCAGTTAGCCAACCACACGCCCTGTTCGGTGCTGGGTCTGCCTCAGTAGGGCAGAGATTGCCGCCAGGTGCAGAAGGCATAAAATTGTGCTTTGGATCAAACAGGGGCCGAGAGGTACCTCTCGGCCCCTGTTTGGGCGTATTGCCTGGCGCGCCATTTTAGCCGTATGCCTAAAATGCCGGTAGAACCCGGTTTCTCGGCCAGAATGCCGGTTATGCCGTTCCATCAAGGACAAAGAAACCGGGTTTTAGCCATCCTGTACCGATCACCTAGCAATCGTAGTAGAGCGCTAGTTCGTAGGGGTGGGGCCGCAGGCGCATGGGGTTAACTTCGTTGTCGAGTTTGTACTCGATCCAGTTGCCGATAAAGTCTTCGGTGAAGACGCCAGTGCTGGTCAAGAAGGTGTGGTCGGCTTCTAGAGCCTTGAGAGCGTCAAGCAGCGAGCCAGGAGTAGAGGGAATCTTCGCCAGCTCTTCGGGGCTGAGGTCGTAGATGTCCACATCCAGCGGGTCGCCAGGGTCGATCTGGTTTTTGATGCCGTCGATACCGGCGCAGAGCATGGCCGCAAAGGCCAGGTAGGGATTAGAGGTGGCATCGGGGCAGCGGAACTCCAGGCGCTTGGCCTTGGGGTTGTCGCCCGAGAGGGGAATGCGCACCGAAGCGGAGCGATTGCCCTGGGAGTAGGCCAGGTTAACCGGCGCTTCGAAGCCGGGCACCAGTCGCTTGTAGGAGTTGGTCGTGGGGTTGGTCAACGCTAGCAAAGCAGGCGCATGCTTGAGAATACCGCCGATGTACCACAGGGCCATTTGGCTTAGCCCGGCGTAGCGATCGCCCGCAAACAGCGGCTCACCGCCGTTCCAGATCGACTGGTGGGTGTGCATGCCTGAGCCGTTGTCGTTGAACAGGGGCTTGGGCATGAAGGTAACGGTCTTGCCCCACTTCTTGGCGACGTTTTTAATGCAGTATTTGTAGATCATCAGCCAGTCGGCGGCTTCGATCAGCCGGCCAAAGCGAATGCCCAACTCGCACTGGCCGCCCGTGGCCACTTCGTGGTGGTGCTTCTCGATGGGCACTCCCAGTTTGGCCATGGTCAGCAGCATTTCGCTACGCATGTCTTGGGAGGTGTCTGTGGGGGCCACGGGGAAATAGCCCTCTTTGTAGCGAGGCTTGTAGCCCAGGTTGCGGCTAATACCAAACTCGTCTTTCTCTTCGCGTCCGGTATTCCAGCGGCCCTCGACGCTATCGACGTAGTAGTAGGCCGAGTGCTCAGTCTGGTCAAAGCGCACGTCATCAAAGATGAAGAACTCGGCTTCGGGGCCAAAGAAGGCGGTGTCGCCAATGCCGGTGGACTTGAGATACTCGATCGCCTTGGTGGCGATCGCCCTTGGACAGCGAGCATATAGCTCCCCGGTGCGAGGCTCTTTGATGGTGCAGATCATGCTCAGGGTCGGCTCTGCCATAAAGGGGTCGAGCCAGGCAGTATCGGGGTCGGGCACCATCATCATGTCCGACTCGTTGATAGCCTTCCAGCCACGAATGCTGGAGCCGTCAAAGGCCACCCCGTCGGTAAAGCTGCTCTCGTCAATCTGGCTCTTGTGCAAGGTGAGGTGCTGCCAAATGCCGGGCATGTCAATAAATTTCAGATCGATTAATTCAATGCCGTCATCCTCAATCCATTTTAGGATGTCTGCTGGGGTTGCCATGAACTACTCCTTAGCCTCGTTTAGCGTTCAACCGTCGGGGGAACCGATGTACGGGTGATGCCCTATCTTCGACCCACTCCACCGCTGCGGGCAAAGCCTTGCCAGATCAGTCTTGCGCCGTGTCCATCGCGACTCCAGGCCCCTCGACACCCCTGGCATTGCAGGCATCAACTACGAGATCATCCTAGGGAGAGGGGTTCGCCCGTTTTGTATCACCTATTACCTTTTGTCAGGGAAAGCCAACAAAAGCCCCATGACAGTCCATGATGTTTTGTAACAATTCACTCATAAAGCCCTGGCTTCAGCGGCTCTGGGCAACCCAGGGGGGAAGACCCCATGGTAGACTTCTTCGAAGATAAAACCTGGTATTTGCTGAGGTTCGAGCCTTTGGCCAGGGGGCGGCAGCCGAGAGTCTGCCACCGTTTATAAAATGCTGTTTGCCTAGTGAGAGTTGGGAGAAACCACCGATGCGGGACGCTGTCACCACGCTAATCAAGACCTACGACAACACCGGACGCTACCTCGACACCAGCGCCCTCGACTCCATTAAGTCCTACTTTGACAGCGGCCTTGATCGCATCAAAGCTGCGGCAGTAATCAGCGCCAACGCCGCTGGCATTGTCAAAGAAGCGGGCATCACCCTGTTTGCCCAGGTGCCCGAGCTAATTCGCCCCGGCGGTAACGCCTACACTACCCGCCGCTATGCGGCCTGCCTGCGCGATATGGACTACTACCTGCGCTACAGCAGCTATGCCTTGGTGGCGGGCAACCCTGACGTGCTCGACGAGCGCGTGCTCACCGGCCTGCGTGAAACCTACAACTCCCTGGGGGTGCCCATTGCCCCTACGGTAATTGGCATTCAGCTGATGAAAGACCTGGTCAAGGCTAAGGTGCAAGAAGCGGGCATAGCCGACCCCGATGTGGTCGACTACCCCTTCGACTACATCACCCGTTCAATCAGCGAAGTCAGCATTTAGCAAGGCCTAGGGGATGGGGTTGACGATAGGTGCGATCGCCCGATGAAAGCCCTTCCCCTATCGCTGGGTATAGACTTTGGCACCTCTGGAGTGCGTGCCGCTGTGGTCGATCCACAGCGGCATTTATGTTGGGACTACCGAGCAGGCTACCCTGACCTGCCTGCCCCCGATTGTTGGCGACAGGCGCTGTTCGATTTGCTGGGGGCAATTCCAGAAGCGGTGAGCGGGCAGCTGGGTCGAGTGGCCATCGACGGCACCTCGGCCACCGTAATCCTCTGTGATCGGGCGGGGGAACCCCTGACACCCCCTCTGCTCTACAACCATTCTTGTAGGGATGCTCTTGATCGGGTCAAAGCTCTAGCCCCAATCCATAGCCCTGCCGCCAGCGCCACCTCTAGCCTGGCCAAACTGCTGTGGTGGCACCAGACATTGCCGACCGCTACATGGCATCAAGCGACCTATCTACTGCACCAGGCCGACTGGCTCAGCGCCCAGCTCCACGGCCAGTGGGGGGTGAGCGACTACCACAACAGCCTCAAGCTGGGCTACGACGTGGGCGCACTGTGCTACCCAGACTGGATGCTGGGGCAGCCCTGGAGCGGCTTGCTGCCTCGGGTTTTGGCCCCTGGGCAGGTGGTTGGGCTAATTACCGCCGCCGTCGCCCAGCGATTTAGCCTCTCGCCCCAGTGCCAGGTAGTAGCAGGCACCACCGACAGCATTGCGGCATTCCTCGCCAGCGGGGCCAGGGCCTCGGGCGATGGGGTGACGTCGCTGGGGTCAACTCTGGTGATCAAGCTGCTGAGCGATCGCCGAGTGGATGCCAGCGAGTATGGCATCTACAGCCACCGCCTAGGCGATCGCTGGCTGGTGGGCGGGGCCTCAAACAGCGGCGGTGCGGTGCTAGAAAAGTTTTTTGACCGGGGGGCACTGGCCACCCTGAGCCAGCGCATCGATCCGGCGGTGGCGACTGACTTAGACTACTACCCGCTGGTGCAGCCGGGAGAGCGCTTCCCCATTAACGATCCCGATCTGGCCCCGCGCCTGACGCCTCGCCCCGAGGACGATGCTGCTTTTTTGCACGGCCTGCTGGTGGGCATCGCCCGCATTGAGCAGCGCGGCTACGATCTGCTGGCCCAGCTGGGGGCCTCGCCCCTGGGACAGATCTACACCTGCGGCGGCGGTGCCGCCAATGAAACCTGGCGACAGCTGCGCGCCGAGCTCATGCCCGTACCGATCAAAACAGCCGCCTCGACCGAGGCGGCTGTGGGGAGTGCCTATTTGGCTAGCGGTTTTGCTGTCGGCTGACCAGCTTAGAGACCCAGCTGGTTGCCCCGGCGGTACTGCATGTAAGCTGCGACAAACAGCCCAGCCAGGGTAACCGGAATAAACCCTAGAACGATGCCACTGAGTAACGGCTCAACCACGAGTAGACTCCTTATCTCAACACAAATATCTAGGTTTAACCATAGCATTAATTGCTGTTGGAGACAGGGCTTAACCCCCTGCCCTCTCAGGAGCCGCGCGACCTCAAGCAGCAGGCAGCCCTGCTTAGGGGGAACGGCTGCCCCTTAGGCGTAGGCTAGTAGCTTGACTCGACCTCTAGCCTGGTTGTCGATACCTCCGGCAGGCCGCCACCAGAGCCTGGGCCACCTCGGGGCAGCCGCCCCAGTGCAAATGCAGGTAAGAGGCGTGAACCTGGTGCAGACTCCATCCCTCTGCCGAGTGGGGCTGGGCTGCCCCATAGCGCTTGAGCTGATAGAGCGGCTGAGTTGGCGGGGTATCGGTATCAGAATGGTGAAACTCGTGCCCCCAGACCGTTTGGCCTTTGGGAAGAACGACGCTGGGGGCCATCGCCGTGGCCTGGCGATAGCCCAGGGTGAGTCGCTTGGCCATGCGCACGGTGGTGGGCAGTAAGCCGACCATGGGCCAGGTATCGCCCGCCAGATCCACTAGCGTATGGGCCAGATACATCAGCCCGCCGCACTCGGCATAGGCGGGCATTCCCTGGGTTAGCAGGGCTTTTAGCCGCTGCCGCAGGGGTTCGTTGGCGGCGAGCTGGGCTGCAAACATTTCTGGAAAGCCGCCACCGAAGTAGAGGCCGTCGATATCCGCCGGGGGCTGTTCATCGTTGATTGGACTCCAGGGCACCAGGTCGGCCCCCAGAGTGGTGAGCAGGTCGAGGTTGTCGGGGTAGTAGAAGCTGAAGGCGGCGTCTTGGGCGACGGCGATGCGGGGGCGGGGGAATGAGGGGGTGAGGGGGTGGGGGTGATGAAGGAGATGGGGAGGGTGGGGGTGATGGGGGGGGATCGAGAGTAGGGGGGTGAGGGCGGGCCAGTGAAAGCAGGTGTGGCCGAGGTGGGCGAGGCGGGCGAGGATATCGGGTAGCTGGGGCAGTTCGGCTGTGGGGACGAGGCCTAGGTGGCGATCGGGGAGCGCGATCGCATCTTGCCGCCGCAGGACGCCCAAAATTGGGAGATCGATACTCGACAGCGCCTCTTTGAGCAGGTCGAGGTGGCGATCGCTGCCCACCCGGTTGAGCACCACCCCGGCAATGCGAACTCGGGGGTCGAGAGCTCGATAGCCGTGGACGATGGCCAGCACGGAGCGTGACAGGCGACCACAATCTACCACCAGCAGCACCGGCAGATTGAGCAATCGCGCCACATGGGCGGTGCTGGCCACATCCGATAGCCCAGACGCGCCGTCAAACAGGCCCATCACCCCTTCCACTAGGGCAAACTCAGCATCGTCGCAGCGGTGGGCAAAGCACTGCTGCACGTAGGTTTCAGAGGTGAGAATCGGGTCGAGGTTGTAGCAGGGCCGCCCCGTCGCCTGACGGTGAAACATCGGGTCGATGTAGTCTGGCCCCACCTTAAACGACTGCACGCAGGCAGATTTTTGCGCCAGGGCCGCCAGCAGCGCCAGGGTGACGGTGGTTTTGCCCACGCCGCTGCGCTCGCCTGCAATCACCAGGCCGCCGAAAGAATCTGCTGCGCTCACAAGCAACGCCCCACCTATAACCACTCGCTCCATTGTCGCTGGCTAAGGACAGCTACAGACAACAGGGTGGAGAGAGTAATGCCGCCGCCGCCAAAATTCCTAGGCCAAAATCCAAAAATTGGATGAAGCATCTGACTGAATGCGGGCATCCGTCTGGCGGCTTGGGTAGCCTGGGACTATAGCGACGGCCCCGGCTATATAGCCATAGCCGACATCATTAGGACGTTTTGCTCGCCACGATCCCGGTCTGTCGTTCCCGTGAAAACAGAAATCCATTCGAGAGCAGTTACCCGCTAATGGATTCCTGCCCCACGCCTTCGCGGGGGCAGGCTCTCCGCAGGAATGACGGCTTTGTCCTAACCTGAGTGGCGATCGCTATCACAACGACATAGGATCGCCAGACACCATGAAAACGTCTTTACTGGAGCAGGCAAAGGATGGGGATGCGGGGGCGATCGCCGCGTTGCTCAACAGTTCTCTCAGTCCCAAGGGCATTGCCGTGCGGGCCGAGCGCGAGAGCTACTCGTTGTCCCTGTGGTTTACCGGCAGCCCGGCTCCGCCCCAGGCGGCGACGGTGGCCTACGCCCGCCGGGCCATTGAGCGCTTGCAGGTTCCCTCCATTGGCATTCTGCAACTCTACGGCGAGCAGACGGGATTTGCTCAGCCCGCATGGAGCGAAGAAATCTCCCTGCTGTCGCTGGGGTCAGACGCCACTATTAAAGATGAACCCTACGCCCGTGAAGCGCTAACGCCAAATACGGAGGTAGATCCTACCGCTCCGGCGTTTGCCCCGAGTGGCTTGGTGCATGGCTCGACGTCGGTCGGGGTCGTTCGCGCCTACGAAGAGCTGGGCTTGTCGGTAGGAGCCTCGCTGGCCCAGGTGGAGGCGGTGTACTTTAAACGGCGGGCAGAGCTACTGAGCAAGGGCGATCGCGCGGCCTTAGAACCGCTCAAGTGGGCCTTTGGCACCCTCAAAACTCACCTAGAGCAAAGCGCTATCACCGAAACCATTACCCCTGAAACAATTACTACCGAAACCACGGTCTACAGCACTTCCTACAGCACTGCTCGGGGGACAGATTTGCCTCACCCAAGGGTTACGCAGCCCCGGCAGACCAACCCTCGCCCCGGCGCCCCGCCCTCGGTAGACGACACCGATGTGCTGTCGTTTCAAAACCGCTACAGCAACGGCCTGGTGTTTCCGGCGCTGCTGCTGCTGGGGATGGCGATGAACGCTATGCCCATCGTCAACGCGCTGCTGTTTGGCATCAAAATTTGGTTTCACGAGTTTGGCCATGCGGTGATTGCCTGGCTATCGGGTCGCCAGGCGCTGCCCCTGCCCATCGGCTGGACCAGCTACAACCCCCAGCGATCGCCCTTGGTCTACCTCGGCATTCTCACCCTGCTGGGGCTGCTGTTTTGGGCTGGGCGGCGCGAGGGCAAACGCTGGCCCATGGTGCTGGCAGCGACGCTGGCCGTGGTGCAGTTTGCCATGACCTGGCTGTTGCCCGCCAACACCTTTGACATGCTGATGGCCTTTGGCGGTGTAGGCGGCGAAATCTACCTGGCGGCCCTGCTGATGGTGGGCTTTTACTTCCCGCTGCCCGACTACTTCCGCTGGGATTTTTATCGGTTTCCGGTGGTGCTGGGGGCGGCGTTTTGCTTTTGGGGCCAGCTGTGGCTGTGGCAGCAAATTCCGCGCGGCAAAGCCTCTATCCCTTTTGGGGCACTGTGGGGCGAGGCCGAGCACGGCGACATGAACCAGCTGGCCAACCTCCACGGCTGGACGCCGGGGGACATTATTGGGACGTACAGTGCGATCGCCCACCTGTGTCTGTTTGCGATCGTCGCTGTCTATGGCTACACCCTCTTTCGCCAGCACCGCGATTTTTTTACCGCCCTCGGGCGACAGTGGCTGCCCTAGACCTGTGGTATCAGTAGGGTGTGCTGAAGTCCTACCTTTGCCATGAAACTTTCTGAAGCCGATGCCGCCCTGTTATTTGAGCTGATGTGGAGCCTGCAAATCTACGTCAATCAGCAGCTCAAGCTCGCGCCCCACATTGAAGACCCAACGGTTTTTGAAACCCGACCGACCGAAGAGAAAGTAGCCATTCGAGCAGCGCTGTTCGAAAATCCGGCCCTGATTGACCACTTCGTGACAGAAAACCCTAGCGGTTTTGGGCCTGATAAGCTCCAGATCGTAGGCTCCTGGAAAAACTTCATTGGCGGCACCTTTTACATCGAGCGATTCCTCAAGAAATACGCCGTTTTTATTAGCAACAAGGATACGGTGTATGGCGTTTTGGGGCTGTGGGATAGCTTTGACGACATGATTCACAAAAGCTATCTACCGCTCATGGTGAAAGCGGTACTGCTGCCCTTCAAGGGCCAAATTGTCTACGACGGGTTGCTGGAAAGTACAAATATATACTTTGGTGGTGGCGTTAGGAGTGAGCTAAAGCAGATTTATCTGGCGGCCAAAAGCGCTGGCCAAATTATTGAATCCCTTGACCCAGTTCAGCGTAAGGCTATGGCCAAAGCTGCGCCCAAGCCCGATAAGCCCCAGCAAGACTTTGCTCCACTCCTTGACGACTTGGCCAAGCAAGCTAAGGTGCTGCGGGGCGGGAACGGTCAGCCGCCTATGAACAGCCCGGTTTTCAGCCTCATTAAAGCCAGCCTTGAACTCGGTCAGCTTGCCGTCAACGAGCCAGATAACGAAGCGCAGATGGTGAAGTCGTTAGACAAGGCCGAGCGAGCTTTGAAAAAGATAGAGTCTACCCTCTACGGCCCTCGGGGCTGGATGCTCTAGCGGTGCCACTCGGTGACGCCGCCGGGCTTGTCGATTAGGGTGACGCCTTCGGCCTGGAGTAGGTCGCGGAGGCGATCGCCCTCGGCAAAATCCTTGGCGGCTCGCGCTTCCCGCCGCTGGGTCAGCAGCACCTCAATTTCCCCATCCGAAAGCCCACCCTCGGCAGAGGTTTCCACCTCAGGCTGAGCTGCCAATCCCAAGACTTGAGCCAGACACACCAGGGTTTGCCACCGCTGGCGCAGGGTGTCGCTGTCGGTGTCGGCCTTGCCCTGGTGGGTGATGACATTGCCCATCCGGCGCAGATCCTTGGCCAGCTCAAACAGCACGGCTAGACCGCCAGCGGTGTTAAAGTCGTCATCCATCGCGGCTTGGAAAGTTTGTACTGAGGAGCTGTCGCGATCAATTCGCATAGCTGAAGGGTCGCCAAAAGCAGAGTCTGCAACGTCGGGCCAGCCGAGATTGCCGCCAAACTGGTAGCCAAACAGCAGCCCGTCGCGCAGGGTGCCCCAGCTGGTTTGGGCGGCGGCGATCGCCTCATCGGTAAAATCCACCGGCTTGCGGTAGCTGCCCTGGAGCAAAAACAGCCGCACCGCCATTGGGTCAGGCCCATTCGGCGCATCCAGCAGATCTCGAATGGTGGTGAAGTTGCCGAGGGATTTTGACATCTTCTCGCCGCCCACGTTCACCATGCCGTTGTGCATCCAGTAGCGGGAGAGGGGGTGGCCGGTGGCCGCCTCCGACTGGGCAATTTCGTTCTCGTGGTGGGGAAAGACCAGGTCGCTGCCGCCCAGGTGGATGTCGATGGCCGCGACCGGGCGTTCGTCCCCTTGGGGCCTGTCGAAGATTTCGCGAATCATGGCCGAGCACTCGATGTGCCAGCCCGGTCGACCCGGCCCCCAGGGTGACTCCCAAAAGGGTTCGCCTGCCTTGGCCCCTTTCCACAGGGCAAAGTCGAAGGGGTCTTGCTTGATGGTATCTTCCGCCAATCGACCGCTGGCTCCGGCCTGCATATCGTCGAGCTTGCGGCCCGAGAGCTTGCCGTAGCCCTCAAACTTGCGCACCGAGTAATACACGTCGCCGTCTGCGGGGTAAGCATAGCCCTTTTGTTCTAGCTCGCCGATCAGTCGCTGAATGCCGTCGATGGTCTGGGTGGCGTAGGTGTACTCGTCGGCCTCCATCACATTCAGGCGGGCAATATCCTCCAGGTAGGCCTGGGTATAGCGCTCGGCCACCGTCTGCATAGAAGAATTTTCGGTTTTAGCCCGGTTGAGAATTTTGTCGTCAATGTCGGTGAAATTTTGTACGTAGCGCACCTCATAGCCCCGCCACAGCAGGTAGCGCCGCACCATATCCCAGGCCACGTAGCAGCGGGCATGGCCTAGGTGCGAGTAGTTGTACACCGTGACGCCACAGCAGTAGATCTTCACCCGACCCGGCTCCAGGGTTTCGAAGGGTTCTTTTTTGCGGGTCAGGGTGTTGTAGAGAACGACGCTCATGGCAGGGGCCGAAAAACGGCAGGGAATGTCCTAAATTAAAGGACGCTAACAGAACGATTCAACACTGAAATTGCCTTCAGCGCAACGGCAGGGCCGCAATGGGTTCGCTCACCACCGCTCGTCGTTGCAGCCCCCCTGCGCCTCAGCGGTGATCAACTAGCAGGGGTAGACCCAGGCCAACTCTATTCTCTGCAAGCTGGGGGATTGGTTTGGCCCAGGTCAACCTGTAGACTCAAAGATGTAGCCTTTGAATCTAAATTGGGAGCCATGGTTAGCCGTTCCAGCCTGTGTCGAATGTTGGTAGCCACGCTGATGGTGCTAACTCTGGGTTTCGGCTGGGGTAGCCCAGCCCATGCCACCAGCTACGATCGCCAAAGCCTGAGAAGTACCGACTGGTCTCACCAAGATCTGCGCGGCAACAACTACACTAGCGCCGACATGGCCGATGCCGACATGAGCTACGCCAATCTGCGCGGAGTGCGCCTGTTTGACACCACCCTGGCCCGCGCCAATATGGAAGGGGCTGACATGACCGGGGCCACCCTCGATGGGGCGCGGTTTTTTCAGGCCAACTTGACCAATGCCATCCTCGAAGGTGCCTACGCTATTGGCACCGACTTTCGCGAAGCCACTATTGAGGGGGCAGACTTTACCGATGTGCTGCTCGACCCCAAAACTAATCAGCTGCTCTGCGAAGCGGCCACCGGCCATAATCCAGTGACGGGGCGAAACACCCGCGATACGCTGTACTGTTTTTAGGGGCCCGCTAGACTGCTAGGGCTGATGCAGTAGCGATCGCGGCCTGCCTGCTTAGCTTGATATAGGGCGGCATCGGCATCGGCTACCAACTCACTCGGTAAGCTATGCGCCTGGGGCACGTAGCAGGCAATGCCAAAGCTGACGGTGATATGGTCGGCCACGGCCGAAAACTCGTGGGGCAAGCGGGCCTGGGCCAGATCGCGCTGGATTCTATCGACCACTACCATGGCCTCGGCGATCGCCGTCTGGGGCAGCAGCACCACAAATTCTTCGCCCCCGTAGCGGGCCAGCACATCCCCCCGGCGCTGGACGTTGCTCTTCAGCAGCTGAGCCACCTGCTGCAAACACAGATCGCCGGCGGGGTGGCCGTAGTGATCATTGTAGGGTTTGAAATAATCCACATCGCAAATGATTAGGGTCAGAGTTGTGCCGTCTCGCTGCGATCGCGCCCACTCCTGCGCCAGCACCTGATCAAAATAACGGCGATTGGCCACCTGAGTTAAAGAATCGGTGGTGGCAATGCGATTCAGTTCTTCATTGGCTCGCTGCAGCCTCTGGGTCAGCTCTTGGAGCCGAATTTCTTTCTGCATCTGGGCATCAATATCCTGACAAGCTCCGTAGAGGCGCACGCAGGTGCCCTCCACAAACTCTGCCTGGCCGAGGGAGCGTACCCAGCGCAGGTTGCCCTTGGCCGTGACGATTTGCAGCTTTTCATCCCAGGATTGGCCGGTTTGGCGGGCTTGCTCTAAGGCAGCGGTAATGCGCTGGCGGTCAATTCCTTCGGGGTAGAAGTTGATCGCGTCTTCTAGGGTTGGCTCAAAGTCAGCCTCTACTTCATGGATCTCCCGAGTGGTGGGCGTCCAGTAAACTACGCCCCGCCGCAGATCGACCTCCCACCCCCCCACTTGAGCAACGGTGTTGGTCTGCTCCAAAAAGATTTTGGTGCGCTGTAGCTCTTCTTCCATCTGCTGGCGCTGAGTAATGTCTCGCCCTTCCGGAATCAACAGCACCACCTGGCCCTGGTCGTCTAAGACCGGCCGCAGAGAAAAGTCGATGGTGATCACCTGCTGGTTGGCCCCCTGCACCATTACCTCATAGCGCACAAATTCCCCCTGACCCGCCGCCGCCACCGCCTGCCTCAGCTGAGCCTGGGTTTCAGGGGAAATCGTCCACCAGCCAGCCTCCCAAAACGGACAACCGACCACATCGGCTCGCTCAAAGCCCCCAAAGGCCAGGGCGGTTTGGTTGGCTTCTAGCAAAATGCCCTCGGGGGTCAGCAGACCAATGAACTGATACATCTGGTCAAAGATCGCCTGAAAGCGCTGCTGACTTTCTCGCAGGGCCAGCTCCGCTGCGACCCGGTTGGTTATATCTCGCACCATCACCAGAGCATCATCCTGGTTCAGAGGGACGATACGCGCTTCTTCGTAGTGGGTGGCTCCATTCAGCTCAATTGGGTATTCATAGATCTGTCGCTTGCCGGTGTCGAGGGCCTGACGGATAAAGTGCAGCCGCTGATTGGCCAAGGCCTCGGGCAGCAGTTCGTATATTGTCTGCGAATGCTGAGGTTCAATGTCACCGTAGAGCGTGATCTCGCCGCCAGAAATAAACTCGTGGCGCAGCCCCTGCCAATTAACCCGCATCAGCAGATCTGGAATCGCCTCCAGCATGGCCTGCTTAGTGGCTTCGCTCTTTTGCAAGTCAAGCTCAGTCTGTTTGCGCTCGGTAACGTCTTGGATGTACCCCAAAAACTGGGTCACGTTGCCCTCGGAGTCATAGAGGATCCGCGTAAAGTCATTGATCCAGCGATACTCACCGTTGCTATGGCGCAGCCGATACTGCTGGGCTAGGCAGGGTGCCACCGCGGCGGCGGCGGTGGCTACCTCGGTATGCACCCGGTCTAGATCGTCGGGGTGAATCAGCGTGGCAAAGGCCATCTGCCCCCGGACTAGGGCCTGGGGGGCGTAGCCCAGCTGAGCCTCTACGTTGGGAGAAATATATTCCACCGGCCAGTTGTCGGTGGCACCCCAGCGAATCACCATAGTGGGGCCAGCTACAAACAGGCTGCGCTCCTCGGCGAGGGCTTGCTCTACTTGTTTGCGTTCACTGATGTCTTGCACCACCGCCAGGTCTGAGATCGCCCGCCCGTCGGCATCGCGCAAAATCGACAGCACGATGTTGGTCCATCGCAGGCTGCCGTCTTTGTGAAAGTAGCGCTTCTCTAAGGTGACTGAGGCCGCTTCGCCCGCATAGAGTTTGGCCAGGGCCGCTTCGGTCGCTTCAAATTCGTCGGGGTGGGCCACATCTTGAAAGCGCAGCTGCAACAGCTCGTCTTTGGTGTAGCCCAGCAGGTCGCAGTAGGCCTGGTTGGCCTGCAAAAAGCGGCCATCGGGGCCAGCTTGGTTGATGCCAAGGGCCGCCTGCTGAAAGATCGCCTCCATGCGGCTTTCACTCAGTCGCAAAGCCTCCTCCATCTGCTTTTGTTCGGTGATGTCGGTGGTGACCCCGTCTAGACGCAGGGGCGTACCGTGGTCGTCGTAGGTCACATTAGAGCGATCGCGCACCCAGCGCACAGCTCCGTCTGATCGGATAATCCGGTACTCCACATCAAAGCTGGCCTGGGAGGTTACCTGACCAAACACCTGGTCGATCTGAGGCTGATCGTCGGGGTGAATCAGGCTTTGCCATAGACTAGGATTCTCTAAAAACGCCTCGACAGAGTAGCCGTAGAGGGTTTCTACCGCCGCGTTGACATACCGAGTGGCCCGGCTGGGTAGGTCAACCGACCACACCACCCCATTAATATTGCTGAGAATGCTACCTAGCAAGGCGTGCTCAGCCTCTAGCTGGGTCTGCACAGTCTGCAATGCTTGGGTGCGTTCCTGCACCTGCTGGCTAAGCACCTGGTTGAGCTGATCTTTGAGGGCTTCGGCCTGCTTGCGCTCAGTGATATCGCGCAGGATCGACAGATGAAAGTGCGGACAGAAATTGGCCGTCGCCGAAAATTCAGCAATTCGTTCTGTGCCACCGCATACTCTGAGGGCAATTTCGCCCTGCATATGGCCCTGGGCTAAAAAAAACTGCCACTGCTGGCTCAGGTCTGCCCCCGGCAACACACAAAAATCGGCAATGGTGCGCCCCAGGATTTGGTCGCGATCGCAGTTTAGCAGCCGGCAGGTGGCAGGGTTGACCTCCACAAAGCGGCCCTGGTCGTCGGCAATCAGCATGGCGTCTAGAGCCATGGTAAAGAGATTGTGGGCTTGACACTCCATCGGCACCTCAGCCCCAGCAACAGCCAGGGATAAGGATGTGAGATCAGCAGATAACGCTTTAGGGTTGGGTGACACAGTACAGGTGAGCATCAGGAACAGAGAAACTGAGAGCCTCTGTGAGGTTTTAACCCAGGGGCTTTGCCAGACAAGACTTAAGGCAAAGCTGATAAGAGTGACATTAGTCGGTGTCTGGCGTATTGCGGTGTAGAGGCACATCCCCGGACTGCAATCGCCCGTCGGCTTCCTCAAATAGTTCCCCAAAATAGTAACGAGCTTATTTTTCCCACCTTTAACCAGCGATTCTCTCTGCTCAAACAGCGGCGACGGTGCTTGACCCGCAAATGCCCCAAAAACAAAGCCGCCCCTGTCAGCGGCGGCTGGCAGAGGCGACTTTGTTTTACAAGTTCAGCGCTTAGCTGGCGGAAGCACCACTACGGCTGTAGGTGGCCCAAAAGCTGGGATGCACTTTGCCCTGGATGTGGTTCCAGTACTTGGCGGCATCTTCGGGTAGACCAGCTTCGGTGGCCAGCCGCGACAGCATCGACTGCTGACGCTGTTTGACCGAGCGATGACGGCCCATCATGCTCATGCGAGCGCGGTCTTCAGTGCTGAAGGTGGTAGCCGCCGCATGGGCTGCGGGGATAGCCGCAATCTCAGGATCCGCCTCAACCACAGCTACCGCCCGGGTGCCGCTCTGGTAAGCCACACCGCGATAGACCAAGTCTAGGGTGGACTGTTGAACCGGAGCTTTTTTGCCCCTACGGAATCGGATATCTACGCCGTGGAACTTGCCACCGTCATCGGTTACGTTAGATTCCACAACGGGGGGGGTGTAGTCGTAGCTTACGCCGCGATAGGTGAGTTGCATGGGGTCGCCTCCAAAAGATCAAGGGTTTGATCAGAACATTGGGGCGCGTTCCTTCGGGGGCTATTAACCCCTACTTCCGTCTCACTCTAATCAATCTGACAAAAGCGAGATGAACGACTTTCTGATTACTTCTGTATCATAAGCTACGGTTTTCAAGTGTGTCAAGGAAATTGCCGTTCTGTAGAGCCTTCTACATAATCCTGCATGCCTCTAATCTCAGGGGTTTTAGGTATTCAACAGAAACTCAGAGAAAATTTGCCAGTTTTGCCGTCCCGCTCGCTCCCTGGGGCGATCGCCACTTTGCCCACCGTGGCGCAGCAGCGTGATCTGCGGCACCACAAACTCGGCGGCAAACGAGCGGTCTTTAAACTCCGCCCAGGCGGCATCAAAGGCCTCGCGGGTCAGGTCTCGAAACCCCACGGTGGCATGGGGCACGAACTGAGGCCGAGCTTTGGCCACCGCATCGACAATGCCGCAGGTGGTTTCTAAATGGGCCATTAGCTCAGGCTGAAGGGCCATCAACGCCTTGGTCTGCACCACATCCACATAGATGACGCAGGGGGCAAAGGCGCTGAAGTTTTGTAGCTGCACAGGCACAGGCGATCGCCCCCGCACAAAGTCAGCCAGCACCTGCTCTAGCTCACCCACCCGCCCCTCTGGCCAGTGGAACGGCGGCTGTAGGGTAATGTGGGGCGGCGAGTTGAGGGCACCCTGGCTGCCAAACCGCCGCCAGATATCTTGCTTGATCGCCGTAATCTCATCCTGCACCGCCACCGGCGGCAGCAGCGCCACAAAAAACCGACCCAACCCTGGGGCGCTAGTCATCAAAATTTGCCTTAGTCTAAACTCAAATTATTTAGATACTGTACCGATGCTCTAGGGGATGACCGCTAGCGCCTAGTACCCTGCGGCATACCTCGGCTAATTGTCCTTGACACCTGAAACCTAATACCTGACACCCTCATCAAGGGTTGTCTTATTTCTGCCTACCAGTACTAGCTATCAAATAGATTGAGCTGCACCTCTGGCTTCACCCGCATCACCACTAGGGTCATGTCGTCGTCGTTGCTGCGATCGCCGCCAATGAAGCGATCAAGCAAGTCAAAGGTGTAGTCTAAAATCTCTTCTGCCGAAGAGCAGTTGCGACAGGCCCACTGCAGGGCGCGCTCCAGATTTTCTTCCTCAAAGCGCTCGCCGCGCGGGTTGGCTGCCTCGGTAAAGCCATCGGTGTAAAACACCACCGTGTCGCCGGGCTGAAGTTCTACCTCAGCCTCGCAGTACTCGGTATTCATATCTAGACCCAGCAGCATGCCTGGAGTATCTAGACGCATGAAGGTGTTGGTCGCGGCCTGCCAGAGCAGCGGTGGATTGTGGGCCGCGTTGCCGTAAGCCAGGCGGCGGGTCTTGGGATTGTACTCGGCGTAAAACAGCGTCACAAAGCGGTTAGAGCTTTCGAGATCGCTGTGCATGACAAAGTTTAAGTCTTGCAAAATGCGGGCCGGAGAGTGGCCGTTGAGCACCTCCGTACGCAGCATGCCCCGCATCATGGTCATGATCAGCCCAGCGGGCACACCCTTGCCCATAACATCGCCGATGGCAAAGCTCCAGGGGGCCGCCGCCGTCTGCGGCGTACTGGTGTGGCGCAGCTGGTCAAAGGTGGTGGGAATAAAGTCGTAGTAGTCGCCCCCCACCCGGTGGGCCGTCTGGCACTTAGCCGCCAGATCCATCCCCTGAATGGCTGGGCACTGACGGGGCAGCAGCTGGAGCTGAATTTCGGCCCCGATCTCGAGTTCGCGATCAAGGCGTTCTTTTTTGCGCACCGCCGCCGTCAGCTCGTTATTCTCAATGGCCACTGAGGTCTGGTCGGCCACCAGGCGCACCAGCTTTTGGCGGGTCTCAGTCCAGGCGTAGTCGGGGTCGCGGCTAAAGACGTAGAGCCGCCCGCGCTCCACATTCTGCACAATGATGGCGGTGCCAAATAGCTTAAAGTCATCGCCCAGGTAGCGGTTTACCTGGCGATCGAGGGACAGCATGGCGTTGCGCGCCATCGACATGACGCTGCTCTCGGGGGCCGGCTGAAAACTGTTGGTCACCTGGCGGGTCGCCGCCTCCAGGGCCGATCGCACCCCCTGGCACTGGTCTTCGCTCTGGCAGTGCAGCCGCTCTAGGCGCACCTGCCCATCGGCGCGAAACAGCACTAGAGCACCGCCGCTGGCGTCAGTCACCCGGCTGGCAATCATGGGAATCAGCTCTAGGAACTGGTTCAAGTTGTTGAGGCTGCGCAGGGCAAACCCCAGGGAGCTGAGCAAATCTTGAATCTTATACTGCTCGCGCTGGAGCCTCGCCACCAGCTCCTTCAGGGCAAACACTGGCGGTGTATCGGGTAGAGCGCTACTGCTAGCGCTCTCAAAGGCAGGTGATGGCCCGGATGGCATGGGAAAAGCTGTCATGGACGACCTTGGCAGAATAGGCTCGAAAGCGACTTTCGAAAAACCTAGCGAATGAAACGACCCACTAAATATATGAGCTAAACCAGAATTTGGTGCACGTCGCTGGGCTAAAGCTGGGAAAACCCTAATTTCTGGCTGTATACAGCAATTTTTACCCAGGCACTCCTGGCCACCAGCGCTAGGGGATAGCCCATAGTAACGCACAAATTGAAGGCCAAGGATAGCATTCGTGAAGGGCTTTGACTCCCCCTTGGGGGGGAGATGGGGAGTGGGAGGGATGGGGAGTGGGAGAGATGGGGAGTCAAGGGTGGTGGGATTGCCACCAGTGGTGGCAGAGGGCTAGGGCCGCGGCCTGGCTGTGGCAGACTGCGGGGTAGTCGAGGTGGGGCCGAGACAAAATATAAAGAGGAATGCCGAGTCGTTCGGCGATCGCCCGCTTGGTATCTTCGCCCCCTGGCCCGCCGGAGGCTTTGGTGATCACTCGGGTAATGCGCCACTGCTGCCAGAGGGCTTGCTCTAGGTCGGCGGTAATGGGCGGGCGCAGGGCAATCAGGCGATCGGGGGTGAAGCCAGCCTCCAGGGCTGCGCCCAGGGCGACGGGCGATGGCAAAATGCGGGCAAATAGGGTGGCCTGGGCCTGCCAGGGGGCGAAGTGGTGCAGCCAGCGATAGCCCAGGGTGAGCAACACTCGCTGCCCGGCGACGGTTTCGGGGGTGAGCAGTGATTCCAGGTTTGCAACCGGGCGAATGAGCGAGGGGGCCGGAGATGGCTCTAGGCTAGGACGTTCGTAGCGCCAGTAGGGCAGGTTGAGGGCCTGGGCGGCGGCGATCGCCCCCTGAGAAATCTCCACCGCAAAGGGATGCGACACATCTAGCACGGCCCCAATGCCCTGGGCCTCAATAAAGTCTCCCAGGGTTGCCACCTCCAGCCCGCCTACCCGCACCCTGAGAGTTGGCGTTTCGCTGTAAGATTGCCGGGCCGCTGCCGTAGTCACGGTCACCAGACAGGGCACCCCCACCGCCGCCAGCCCCTGGGCCAGGGTCACCGCCTCCCCTGTGCCGCCAATCAGCCAAAGCACTGCCTCATTCTGCTCCATTTCACTCCCCAGGCAGACGCTGCCCTGCGTTTGGGTTCCGTAGGCTGATCCACATAATTAGAGGTATGCCATGTTTGTTCAAAATAGCCAAAACCAAACCTTGATTGAGGTGCTCAATCCCGAGGACTTATTTAATCCGGTACACAAGACAGTGCAGGGACGGCAGCAGGACGGCGAAGAAGAACAGCCGCCCGAAGACTATTCTAAAGATCAGCTAATTTTCCCCTCTGGAGAGCCGCTGCCCCAATGCTGGGTTGACCCCAACTATCAGCTCTAAGCTCTTGCCCCCTGACTACCGCGCACCTGCCCCAAGACTCTGGTACGCTTTGCGGAAGTCTTGCTGTGGGGGAGAGTTGGCCCTGTGATGAAACAACTGATGTTGATTCCTATTGTTGCCTTTGCAAAGCTGCTGACGCTGCTGTTGCGATCAACGGGGCGTGGCTCGGGCACCGCCCTGCCGGGCTACCTGGTGGGGCGCTACTTTCCCTTTGTGCTAGAGGTGCTGGTCAGCCAGATTCCCACCGTGGTGGCGATCACAGGCACCAACGGCAAAACCACCAGCCAAACCATGCTCAGCGCCATTCTCGACCAGGTACCTAGGGCCAGGGTGCTGCGCAACAAGGCCGGGGCCAACCTCAGCCAGGGCATTTTGTCAGAGCTGCTCAGGCAGAGTAGTGCCCTAGGGCGGCTCGACTTTACCCACGCGGTTTTAGAGATAGAAGAGGCTACCCTGCCCCGCATCGCCACCCTGCTCAAGCCCAACATCATCGCCGTCACCAACCTCTACCGCGACCAGCTCGACGCCTACGGCGAAATCGACCACACCGAAAAGCTGATTCGCGACGGCATTGCCCAGTGCCCCACCGCCGCCGTAGTGGTCAACGGCGACGACCCCCGCACCTCGCGCCTTACCCAGGGCCTGGGCAACGCCACCTACTATATGTCTTTAGCCCCCGAGTACGCTCAGCATCTGCCCTACGAGGGCCAAGTCAATACCCGCGTGCCCGGCAGCCAGGGGCTAGAGGCCACCAACATTTGCATCAACGCAGACCTAACCACCGATTTTTCAGTGCAGGGTCTGATCAACAACGAGACGGTGAACTTGCCCCAGGCCAAGACCCTGTCGCCGGGGTTCTTTCATGTCTACAACGGGCTGACGGCGATGGCGATCGCCCACCTGCTCGGCATTGACGGGGCGACTGCGATCGCCGGCCTGCAAGCCTTCAAACCCGCCTTTGGCCGGGGCGAAATTCTCACCCGTTCCCAGGGCGACAAGCAGGTCAACTACCGCCTGCTGCTGGTCAAAAACCCCGCCAGCTTTAGCCTCAGCCTAGAGCTGCTGCGCAATATTCCTGCCCTGAAATTAATTCTCGCCATCAACGACAACACCGCCGACAGCAAAGATGTCTCCTGGCTGTGGGATAGCGAGCTAGAGCGCCTCAACCAGGCTGACCTCGACTGGATAGTCTGCACCGGCATTCGCGCCAAAGACATGGCCGTGCGGCTCAAGTACGCCCTCGACGCGCCCCCCGGCCCGATTCCAACCGTAGAATCAATCCGCCAGGCAATCGATTTATCCTTTGAAAAAGCCCACCCCGACGACACTGTCTTTGTGCTGCCCACCTACACCGCCATGCTCGAATTTCGCAAACTCATGGGCAAGACTCTAGATGGGATCTGACGGAAAAGTTTAGGGGTGTCGGGTGTTAGGTATCAGGTGTTAGGTGTTGGGTATAAGGTATGAGGTGCACGGTGCACGGTGAAGCCGCAAACCGTATACCGTGCACCGCGTACCCCCGAAACCCAAAACCCAAAATCCAAAACCCGATCCCCCCCCTCCCATGCCCCTCACCATCACCCACCTCTACCCCGACCACCTCAACCTCTACGGCGACACCGGCAACCTGATTGTGCTGCGCCGCCGCTGCCAGTGGATGGGCATTGACTGCACGGTCAAATCGCTCTCTATGGGGGAGGTGGCCCAGGCGGGCCAGAGCGACCTCTATTTTATGGGCGGCGGCCAAGACACCGATCAGGTGGCGGTGGTGGAAGACTTTCACCAGCTCAAGTACGACGCCATTCGCGCCGACACTGAGGCGGGGGTGCCCTTTTTGGGGGTGTGCGGCGGCTATCAACTGATGGGCCACACGTTTCTCATGGGCAATGGTGAAGAGACGCGCGGGTTGGGCATTATCAACGTCAATACCCGCGCGCCGGGCACCGAGGTGAAGCAGCGGTGCATTGGCAACCTGATTGTAGAAATTGCCGCCGCCACCTACGCCGACATGCAGACGATGTATGCGACCCCCCGCGAGATCCCTCGCACCCTGGTGGGGTTTGAGAACCACTCGGGCCAGACCTACCTGGGCGAGGGCGTCGAGCCCCTGGCCAAAACCATCGCCGGGTTTGGCAACAACGCCACCGCCGAGTATGAGGGGGCACGCTACAAGAATGTCTTTGGCAGCTACATGCACGGGTCGCTGCTGCCCAAAAATCCCCACTTCGCCGATTACCTGATCGGCCTGGCCCTGCGCCGCCAGCATCCTAACGCTACCCTGCCCGCCCTGGCCGACACCGAAGAGCTCGCGGCCCACAGCTATGCGGTGCAGCGCTATGGCCAAAGGTAATAGGTGCAGGGTTTGCGGTGCAGGGTTCACGGTTCACGGTGTACGGTTTACGGCAGACCTTGCACCGTGAACCGTATACCCTAAACCGTGCACCTCTAGCCCGTTAATTAGGTTAGTCGTAGAGGAAACCAGTCCCCATGACCAAGGCAAGCCCCAGGGTGCTAGTGGGTCGGCCATGGCCCAAAAGCCCCTGGCTGGCGGTCAACCTGTCGGCGGCGCTGCCCGGTGTGGGGCAGATGTACGACGGTGCGATCGCCCGTGGTCTAGTCATCTTTACTGCCTTCTGGGGCCTGATCGGCTTTATTCTTTGGTCGATTTTTGCCCCCACCGGCAACACCCTGCGGGGGCTGCTCTGCCTGATTCCCCTAGCCAGCCTCTATATATTTGGTCTGTGGGATAGCCACCACGTCGCCAAGCGTGGCATCACCCTCGACGAATTTAGCCCGCTGCGGTATCAGTCTCAAGATCCGTGGTACCCGGTGTTTCTCTCCCAGGTGTTGCCGGGGCTGGGGCAGTTGTTTTTGCAGCGGGCGGCGGTGGGCGGGACGCTGCTGATTCTGGGCACTCTGGTTGGCTACCTGGCCAACTTCGCCCCGGTGCTGCTGCCGGTGCCGCCGCTGATCTGGGCGGCGGCCTGCGGGCTGGCCTACTGGGCGGCCCCGACGCCGCGGCGGCAGTGGGGAATTTTGGCGCTGCTGCTGGCGGCGGTAATGGTCACCCGCCTGACCATTGGCTCGATTCCCTTTGTCGTGCCCAAACTGGTGGTGCAGTGCATTGTGCCCAGCGAGTCAATGCTGCCGACGCTACAGGTGGGCGATCGCCTCTTTGTCCGCCCCCGCCCCGCCGATCACCCCCTGGCGGTGGGCGACATCATTATCTTCACCAATCCTGAAAACACTCCCCTAGAAGCAGCCGGGGGGCTGGATAACCTAATGGTCAAGCGGGTGGTTGCCCTGGCTGGCCAGCGAGTCGAGGTGCGCAACGGCCAGGTGTGGCTCGACGGCACACCCCTAGTCGAGCCTTACATTGCTGAACCCTTGGGCTACCAGTGGGGGCCAGAAATTGTGCCTGACGGGCATCTATTTGTGCTGGGCGACAACCGCAACAACAGTCGCGACTCAAGCATTTGGGGATTTTTACCCCGCGCCCACCTGGTGGGGAGTGCCTACAAAATCTATTGGCCACCCCAGCGGGTGCAGCCCTTGCTCTAGGGGTGGGTCAATATTTCAAAAAAGTCATCCCAGTTCTTGAATCTGGGCTAAGCTAATTGGCGATGTTTTCTGCTCCCACATCACCTGATCGCACCCATGATTTGGCGACTCCGCAATGTGCTTCTGCTAGCTTCGGCTACTCCATTTAGACAGGGTTCCCTCAGGGCTTTTACCCAGGCTCTAGCCTTCAACTCTAGGCGCATAAGTCGACCTAGGGCACTGCTGCGGCTGGGTTTGGCTACCCTGGTAGCCCTGGTGATAGCTCTCCCCCAAAGCCTAGCTCCGGCCTCGGCCCAAGACCTCACCGCCGCAATGTGGACGCGCGCCTCCTTCCCTGTAGAAAATTTCCAGACCTACACCTCTCCCTTTGGCTACCGCAACGACCCCTATAGTGGCAATTCTCGGTTCCACTACGGGCTAGATTTGGCCGCCCCTAGCGGTAGCTACATTCGCAACTGGTGGGGGGGGGAAGTGCTCTGGGTCGAAGCCCAGGGGGCCTGCGGCACTTCGGTGGCCATTAAGTCAGGCGAGTGGACCCATATTTACTGCCACATGCATGGCACTGTAGAAGGCAGCGGCCCCAATAAGACCATGATGGATCGCGACGGCGGTGTTCAGCTGCGGGCGGGGCAGACGGTGCCCGCCGGGGCGCGCATTGGCCGCGTGGGCATGACGGGCCGCACCACCGGGCCACACTTGCATTGGGGCCTCAAGTATCAAGACAACTGGGTTGACCCGGCCCTGGTGCTGCGGGCCATGTATGTTGGCCAGCAGGCGGCGCTCTAGGGTCGCAATGTCTGACTCCCATTGGCCAGGGCAGCGGTGGATCCTCTGGCTCGGGACATTGATGCTGCTCGCCGGGGTAGCGTTTGCCCTGCCTGCCCAAGCGGCGGAAAGTCATCCTCTGCTCACGGTGGAGCTGCTGCGGCAGCGGCTGGCGACCCCGGTACAGCGGGAGGGCAGGCCCACGATTGATCTGCGCAACTACACCGTTGACCTGCGCCCTGATAGTGAACTTACGGAGGGGTTTTACCGACTGCTTAGCAGTGGGCTACAGAAACCGGCCACTACCCCAACCCTAGACTTGAGCTATGCGGTGATGCAGGGCGATCTCGATTTACAGCGCCTGAGTCAGCGAGAACCCCTCTACGGCGATAACTTGTCGCCTTTGCTGAGCGAGGCGGGGCAGGCTCAGCTGAGGCGCGATCGCACTCGCCTACTACAGCTCAGTCGGCTGTCCCAATCGCTGCTGATTCAGGGCCAGAGCAGCAGCCAGCAGATCTATGTGTTTAAAGCGCCGCTGGTGGCGGTGCAAACTCGCTTCACGGGCCAAGTGCAGGGGGGCGATACCTACTTTTTAGGGGGGCTGCTGGCCTCGGGGGCGGTGTTTGAGCAGGGGCTGTCGGTGGCGGGGGCGCGGTTTAACCAAGCGGTCAATTTTTCTGGGGCTGACTTTCGCCAGGGGGTGCAGGCCAAGGGCAGTCTGTTCTTTGAGGCGGCCCGCTTTGACCAGGGCCAGTTTCGCAGCGGGGCCAACTTTCAGGGGGCCGAATTTAAGGCCGACGCTAACTTTAGTCGGGCCGTGCTGGCGGGCGACCTCAACTTTAGCCGGGTGCAGTGGCAGGGGGTGGCCGACTTTGCCCGCACCGTCTGGCAGGGGACGGCCTTTTTTGGGCGCAGCTACTTTGCCAAGGCGCTGTTTTTTACCGAGGCGCGCTTTGAGGGGCCCCTGGTGCTGCGCCAGGCCCGTTTTGGTGAGCCAGTGAACCTGCGCAATGCGGTGCTGGGGGGCGAGGTGGACCTGGGCGACGCCCTGTTTCCAACCTCGGTCTACCTCAATGTGGCGGGCATGGAGTTTAGTCTGGAGCAAACCCAGATCTTGGGCACTCCCGGCAAGATCGGCCGGGTTTTCTCAGTGCCGCAGCTGGCGGGCAATGAAACCCTGCTGCGCAATTTAGAGCGCAACTTTCGTCGTTTAGAGCAGATCAGCGACGCCAACTACATTGCCTATACCGCCGAGCGGCTGCGCCTCAAAACCTGGCAGCAGCGGCTGCTGGGCATCAACCTCAACACCGCTTCGGTGACGGCCCTGGTGTGGGCGGGTTTTACGGAGACCCAGGCGGCGGCGGTGGTCAGGCAGCGGCAGGAGCAGCTTTTTATCGATACTGAAGGCGTGCTAAGCGTACCCGGAGTCGATTTGGCCTCTTATCTAAAGGTGCGCGATCGCATCTTTGCCCTCAATACGTTTCCCCTCACCCGGCGGCTGACCCTGGCTCTGCGGTGGCTGTGGCTAGGGGGGCTGGTGGTACTGAGCCGCTACGGCACCAGCTTTGGCCTCACCTTTGGCCTGGGGCTGGTGGCAATTCCGGCCTTTGCGCTGATGTTTTGGTTTGTAGATCGCTACCGCCGCCGCCGATTGCCGCCCATTTTGCCGCCCTTAACCGAAGGGCTGTGGCTGGGGGGAGGCTGTGCGGTGCTGCTGGGGCTGGGGCTAAATGCCCTGCGCGCCGCCGACTATCCGCTGCTGGCTCTGGGGTTTTTGTCGGCCCTGCTGGTGCCCGTGCCCGCTCTGCTGATTGGCCTCCTGCTCCAGCAGGGCCGCTACCACGACCTGATGGAGGAGAGCTACTTTGTAGAAGACGGCGGCCTGCGCCAGCTGCGGCTGCTGATCGCGCGGCTGCCGGTGATTCCTAAGTTTCCGTTCTTTCGCGATCGCTACACCTATCTGCTGCTCGACCGCCGCTGGAACTGGCTCAACTACCTCGATTTCAGCATCAATAACTGGCTCAAATTTGGCTTTAATGACATCCGGTTACGAGATCAGTATGTACCGGGGTTGATTACGGCCCTCGTGTGGTATCAATGGGGGCTGGGTCTGCTCTACACGGCATTGCTCCTATGGACGCTCTCGCGCACCATTCCAGGTCTCAACCTGTTGATCTACTTCTAGCGCCGCCGTCGGTTCATTCACCATCAGACTGTGCACATTTCCTGTGATTCAACCATCCTTTCCCTCAGACCTCAACCAACAGGCAAAATCTGACCTGCGCCGCCGCCTGATCAGCGCCCGCCAGAGCATTCCCCCCCAGCTGTGGCGACAAAAAAGTGATCGCATCTGCGCCCACCTGCGCAGCTGGAGCTACTTTCAAAAGTGCCGGGTAGTCTTGGCCTACACCAGCTTTCGCCAGGAGCCCGACCTCAGCCCCCTAACCGCCCACCACCCCCACTGGGGGCTGCCCCGCTGCGTCGATAAAAAACAGCTCCAGTGGCACTACTGGTCGGCCCAGAGCAAATGGCCCCTGCGCCAAGGGGCCTACGGAATTATTGAACCCCACCCCCGGTCGCCCCAGGTCGACCTGTCTCTAGTCGATCTAATCCTAGTGCCCGCCGTGGCCTGCGATGTGCGGGGCCACCGCCTCGGCTACGGCGGCGGCTTTTACGATCGCCTGCTGAGCAAACCCGAGTGGCAACACATCCCCACCGTAGGGGTTGTGTTTGAGTACGCCCGTCTGCCCAGCCTGCCCCAAGATGTGTGGGATAAACCCCTGGCGGGCGTCTGCTCCGAAAGCGGTCTTTTTTTAGGCACACCCTAGAACCTGAGATGGTGCATCGCTGCGCGGATGCACCCTACGATTGTCATCTTCCGGGGTGTCGCCTTGGCGACATGGACGATTGGTATAACGCCCTGGGATTTACAGTTAATGGGATGCACTGGCGAAGTAACCCCACTTACTTTGCGTCGATCCACTGGTACAAACGCTCACCTTAACAGGGGCCCAGGACACCCTTAAGATCGCTTAAGCCCCAGATGGCTTTTTCCTACCAGCCATCTGAGGTATTCTTTGGTCACATCTCTCCTGGTAGCTAAGATCATGAAACGGCGCGGCATAGTCAATAGTTTGGTTTTAGCGATCGCAGTTGCCTTACTCCTCGTTTGGCCCCTGGGGCTGCGCGCCCCGGCCCAGCAGAGCGTTGGCGGCAGCCCCCCCCTAGGCAATCTAGAGCGGGAGTACGAGGTAGTGACCATGCCCACAGCCACAGCCTACTCGGTCTACACCACCAGCACTGCCACTCCCCACCAGGTCTGGTACCGCATCTCTGGCGGTGATGCACTCTTTCGTCAGCGGCTGCGGGTCTACCAAGAGAACGCTGGCCCCCGCCCCATCAATCAGCTGCCCCCCGACTCAGAGCTGCGCCAAGAGCTGACCAGCAACACCCCCACCCGCTGGTTTCGCTTCCCCAGCGAAGCCGATGTGTTTACCTATTACTTTGAAGGCGACAACCGACTCACCGCCAGCCCCCCCTGGCGCGATGCCTTTGGGGTCAAGGTCAAGCGCAGCCGCTTTAGTAACGGCAATTTTTACGAAATCGGCTTCGAAGACTACGAAGGTCTGGACGACTACAACGATCTCGAACTGGAGGTGGCTATTCTTCAGCCTGCCTAGGGGTTAGTCAAAAGCTACCCAGAAGCAGACCACGGACAAAAAAAAAGTAGATCCCACCCTAACCGCCGCAATCTGCGCGAAAATAAGATCAAAGTATGGGTGAGGAAGGCTATGAATCGCTTTATTATCGGCGGCATTCTGGCGGCCATAGTGGTGGCGTTGACCGGCGGTTTAGGCCGGATGTTCACAGAGAGCGATTCACAAACTAGGGTGACAAGTGTAGATCGCAACAATAATAACGCTGACAATCCGGGCGAAGCGGGTGGTCTGGGCAGTCTACCCGTGGAGCAGGCGGGGCAGCTGGTGCGGCGTCAGAGCGATGTAGGTACAGGCACCTCCATGAACCCTAACTTTGGCGGTTCAGATCCCCAGGGCATGCCACCGGGGGGACGGCCTGACATTTCTCCGGAGACTACGGGCGCGGCGGGCGCGGCGGGCACGACAGGTAGTAATGCTCCGCGGATTGACCAGACGACGACTTTCCCGACCACAGGTGGCGATATTGCCCCCGTTCAGCCGAGGCTGGTGCAGCCGGGAGTGGATCAGCGCCCCATAGATCCTGACTTAGACTCGATTCCGGCCCTGTGGTAAGGGCGCTGCGAACGCCCCCTCAGGTGCCCTAAAATGACACAGAACAGACATAGAGAACTTTGAGCTAACGGGCATGGCAAATCGGGGGAGCGACGTCTTAGTCGTGGGCGGCGGGATTATTGGCTTGGCGATCGCCCTAGAGCTACAGCAGCAGGGAGCTACCGTTACCGTGCTCAGTCGCGACTTTACCCAGGCCGCCAGCCACGCCGCCGCCGGCATGCTGGCCCCCCAGGCGGAGGGGCTGCTTCCGGGGCCCATGCTCGATTTGTCGCTAGCTAGCCTGGCGCTGTACCCCACCTGGGTGAGCAAGCTTGAAGCCCTTACGGGGCAGTCGGTGGGCTACTGGCCCGGCGGCATTTTGGCCCCGCGCCGCACCGTTCCCACTGACACGACCGGAAATTGGCTAGATGCCGATACCCTACGCTACTATCAACCCGGTCTGAGCCAGGCAGTCGCGGGGGGCTACTGGTACCCTGACGAGGGCCAGGTCGACAATCGCCTGCTGGTGAAAGCGCTGCGATCAGCGGTGATCGATCTGGGGGTGACGATTCACGAGGGCACGGGGGCGATCGCCCTACGCCAGCACCAGGGCCGCGTGGAGCGGGTCTGCACCGCCCAGGCGGGCGATTTTAGCGCCGACCAGATTGTACTCGCCACCGGGGCCTGGGCCAACGAGCTGCTGCCTCTGCCGGTGTTCCCCAAAAAGGGCGAAATGGCGAGCTTGCGGGTGCCGGTGGGCTATAGTGCTACCTTGCCCCTGCGGCGGGTGATCTTTGGTGAAGACATCTACATCGTGCCCCGGCAGGATGGCCGTGTTGTGCTGGGGGCCACCAGCCAGGAGGTGGGCTTTGCCCCCCATAACACCGCCGGGGGGGTAAAGCAGTTGTTGCACAATGCGATCGCCCTGGTACCCCAGCTGGCCGACTTTACCCTTGACGAAACCTGGTGGGGCTACCGACCCACCACCCCTGACGAGTGGCCCATCCTTGGCCCTGGCCCCGCTGAAAACTTGACTCTGGCCACGGGTCACTACCGCAACGGCATTTTGCTCACCCCGATCACTGCCCAGCTGGTGGCCCAGGCGGTGCTGGGCATCTGCTTCGCCCAGCTCCAACCATTCTCCTGGCGGCGTTTTCATGCCCCAGCGCCCAGCCCTCTTCCCGCGACCCCAATTGTTTTTTCTACCCCCCAGGCCATGACCCTTACCGATGCCGCTCCCACCCCCCTCGCCACCGACTCCACAGCCCCACCCGCTCACGCTCAGACGGCCCTAGTCGACTCGCCCCTCACCATCGCCGGGCGCACCTTTGCATCGCGCCTGATGACCGGCACCGGCAAGTACGACGACTTTGAGGTGATGCGCCAGAGCATGGCCGCCAGCGGCTGCGAGATCGTCACTGTGGCGGTGCGCCGGGTGCAGACCAGCGCCCCCGGCCACCAGGGCCTAGCCGAAGCCCTCGACTGGTCGAAGATCTGGATGCTGCCCAACACCGCTGGGTGCAAAACCGCCGAAGAGGCCATTCGTGTCGCTCGCCTGGGCCGCGAGATGGCCAAGCTGCTGGGCCAAGAAGACAACAACTTCGTCAAGCTCGAAGTCATTCCCGATGCCAAGTACCTGCTGCCCGACCCCATCGGCACCCTAGAGGCCGCCGAACAGCTGGTGAAAGAAGGCTTTGCGGTGCTGCCCTACATCAACGCCGACCCACTGCTGGCCAAGCGCCTTGAAGAGGCGGGCTGCGCCACCGTCATGCCCCTGGGCTCCCCCATTGGCTCGGGCCAGGGCATTCGCAACGCCGCCAACATTCAAATCATTATTGAAACTGTCAACGTTCCGGTCGTGGTTGACGCGGGCATTGGCACCCCCAGCGAAGCCGCCCAAGCGATGGAAATGGGAGCCGATGCGCTGTTGATCAACACGGCGATCGCCAAAGCCGCCGACCCCATCGCCATGGGTCGCGCCATGGGCCTCGCCACCCTGGCCGGTCGCCTCGCCTACCGCGCCGGACGCATTCCCATTCAGGGTGTCGCCAGCGCCAGTTCGCCGCTGACGGGGCGAGTCGCGGGGTAGGTGGGTGGATGGGTAGATGGGGGGATGGGGGAATGAAATCATTGGCCCTTGAGTTCTGCCTCATCGCTATCCCTTGCCCTTAGTCCACGATCTGCACCCGGCCATTCTGGATCGCGTCAAACAATCGGTTCACCTGTCGGCGTTCGCTTTCATCCACAGTCCCGTCGGCCAGCACCAGCGCTGACAGCTCTTGGTACTGGGCCTGGGAGATGGTGCGGGCATGAATGAGTTGGCTTACCAGTTCGGTAACCGGGGAGTCAGGCTGCAAGGGAGACGACGACATAGGAGGGAACCCCTAAAGAACTCAAAGCTAGCACGCGAAAAATGTGACCTACAAGACGACCCTGGTTTAAGGTGACGGGTGTTAGGTGTCAGGTGTCAGGGAATAGCCCGATACCCGATACCCGATACCCGATACCCAAAACCCTATTGACCTACCACCCCTAGCTTGTCAAAGTACTAGATCAATCAACCCTACTTAAGAGGACTGACCGTGGCCCCCAAGCGACTGATTATTGAAATGGGCATGGGCGTCGACCAGCACGGCCAAGACCCCACCGTAGCTGCCGCGCGGGCGGTGCGCAATGCGATCGCCCACAATGCCCTGCCCGGTGTCTGGGAGGTCGCTGGCCTCAGCCACCCCAATGAAATGATTGTCGACGTGCAGGTGGCCGTGCCTTTCCCCGACCAGGTGCGCCAAGAGGAAGTGCTGGCGGTGCTGCCCTTTGGCCAAAAGACCCTGGTGCTTAAAGACGGCGGCATGGTGGTGGCCGGGCGGGCGATCGCCGAACTCGACGACAAGAATGATGATATGTACGTGGCGATCGCCGCCGTCACCGTCTCGATTCCTGGCGGTTAGGGGTGAGGGGTGAAGGGGTGACAATCCCGCCGTTCTTGACTCCCCTACCCATCCGATCCCTCCCTCCCCCTCCCTCCCCGGTAGCGCATTTCCTTCTTAAGGACATTTCCAGAAAAGAGTTGCCCCTGTGCGTAGGATGGGCACGGGCGAGGCCCTTTGCCCATCGTTAGGCATTCGGGCCGATGGGCACGCAAGCTTTGCCCATCCTACGATGGGTATGTTCTTATCCAGAGACCACCTAAAGGCATTCTGCTGGGCAAAGTTGGGCATATCGCCCTGGTGCCCCATGAGAATAATCGAGTCGCCCAGGGCTAGGTAGGTGGCCCGGCTGGGGTGAATGATCACTTCGCCGTCGGCTCGGCGCAGGGCCACGGTGATAAATGTGCTCTGCCCCTCACTCTTGCTCGAGAGTCGCATCAGTCTTCAATTAAAGGCTATGGTAATTGGCAACCCTGAATTGAAAGAGTGCGGCACACTGCAAATTGCGATACACTACTAAACAAACTCATAACGACTTTGCTTAAGGCGGTTTTTAATGAAACCTTCCCAGGCTAAACACCCTTGCCAATAGCCTTGGCGATGTATGAATTGTGCTGCCATGTCAAGGCCAGCTCAGGCGTAGAGTTTTCCCCCAGGCAGAGCTCCCCGTCTGGGCATGGATTTGACTGCTCCAGTTTTCTTAACCCTCCTGACGTAATTGATAGTGCGACTATGACAGCTACCACCGTTCAAAATCCTCTTCTAATTGGTTCCGGTCTGCCTCCATTCGACAGCATTCAGGCCGACCATATCGTGCCAGGCATTGCTGCTCTAATTGACGATCTCGCCGCCGATTTAGAAAAGCTGGAATCGACGATTTCCCCCACCTGGGCGGGCTTAGTGGAACCTCTCACCCAAATCGAAGAGCGCCTGGGCTGGAGCTGGGGCATTGTCGGCCACCTGATGGGTGTCAAAAACAGCCCCGAACTGCGGGCCGCCTACGAAGCCGTGCAGCCCCCCCTGGTGCAGTTTGCCACCCGTCTGGGCCAGAGCAAGCCCCTCTACGAAGCGTTTAAGCAGCTGCACGCCAGCGCTGACTGGGCCAGCTTTGACCCGGCCCAGCAGCGCATTGTCGAGGCATCTATTCGCGAAGCCGAGCTGTCTGGCGTTGGCCTAGAGGGGGCCGAGAAAGATCGGTTTAACGAGATTCAGCAGAGCCTGGCTGAACTCACCACCAAATTCTCAAACAATGTGCTCGATGCCACCAAAGCCTTTAGTCTCAGCCTCACCACCCCAGCCAATGTAGACGGCCTACCCCCCAGCCTACTGGCCCTGGCCGCCCAGCTGGCCCGCGATGCTGGTGAAGCAAACGCGACGCCCGAAGTTGGCCCCTGGCGGATCACGCTAGACTACCCCAGCTTTGGCCCCTTTATGCAGCACAGCCGCCGCCGCGACCTGCGCGAGCAGCTCTACCGCGCCTTTGTCACCCGCGCCTCTAAAGGTGATGTCGACAACAGTCCCAACATTGAGAAAATTCTCGAGCTGCGCCATGAGATGGCCAACCTGCTGGGTTATGCCACCTTTGCTGACCTCAGCCTGGCCCGCAAAATGGCCCCCTCAGTAGAGGCGATCGACAAGCTCATGGGCGAGCTGCGCGTCGCCAGCCACGACACCGCCGTCAAAGAACTTGACGAACTCCAGGCCTTTGCCGCTGCCAAGAACGCACCCGAAGCCAACAGCCTGACCCACTGGGATATCGCCTTTTGGGCCGAGCGCATTCGTGAAGAAAAGTACGGCCTCAATGACGAAGAGCTGCGGCCCTACTTTCCTCTACCTCAGGTGCTCGACGGCCTGTTTGCCCTGGCCCACCGCATCTTTGATGTCACCATTGCCCCCGCTGATGGCGAGGCTCCGGTGTGGCACCGCGACGTGCGCTATTTTCAGGTGCTCAGTGCCGGCGGTGACCCCATTGCTCACTTTTACCTCGACCCCTACAGCCGCCCTGCCGAAAAGCGCGGCGGCGCCTGGATGGATGACTGCATCAAGCGGGGCAAGCTCAACGACCAGGTGCGCCTGCCGGTGGCTTACCTGGTGTGCAATCAGGCTCCCCCAGTGGACGGCAAACCCAGTTTGATGACCTTTAGAGATGTAGAGACGCTGTTCCACGAGTTTGGCCACGGCTTGCAGCACATGCTGACTACGGTTGACTTTGCCGGTGCGTCGGGCATCAGCAACGTGGAGTGGGACGCCGTCGAGCTGCCCAGCCAGTTTATGGAGAACTGGTGCTACCACCGCGACACGCTGCTCACCCTAGCGCGCCATGTGGATACCAGTGCGCCCCTGCCCGAAGACCTATACCAGAAAATTGTGGCGGCCCGCACCTTTATGACCGGCAGCGCCATTTTGCGTCAGGTGCGCTTTGGCTGGACTGACCTTGAACTGCACCACCGCTACCGCCCCGGTAGTGGCGAGACCATCGCTGAGGTCAACCGCCGCATTGCAGAGCAATCCTCCATTCTCAAGCCCCTGCCCGAGGATGCGTTTCTCTGCGCCTTTACCCACATTTTTGCTGGGGGCTACGCGGCGGGCTACTACAGCTATTTTTGGGCCGAGGTGCTGAGCGCCGATGCCTTTGCCGCCTTTGAAGAAGCGGGGCTAGATGACGAGGAGGCGATCGCCGCCACTGGCCGCCGCTTTCGCGATACGGTGCTGGCTCTGGGCGGTAGCCGCCATCCCATGGAGGTGTTTAAAGCCTTCCGGGGCCGCGAACCCAGCACCCAGGCCCTACTGCGTCACAGAGGGTTAGTGGCGGCTAAAGCTATGCCTATTGAGGATACAAGTGTCTTTCCATTGACCGATAAGGCCAAACAATCTGGGCTTTAGTATGAAGCCAAGACGAAATACAGGAGGCTTAATTATGCCTTTACACCATCTCAAAGATTACTACCCTAACTATCGTGAAACCTTGGCTGATGGCCGGTTAGGAAGCATTGACTCCTACTCTGTATACGCTCAGGGCGAAGACCAAGTCGGTACCGCTAAAGATCTGCTAGTCGATGAATCGGGTCGTTTTCGCTATTTAGTTGTGGATACTGGGCCCTGGATCTTTGGCAAAACTGTGCTGCTGCCCATTGGCTTAGCTAGATTTGACTACGATAAAAACCGTGTTTACGTGAATGGTTTGTCTAAAACTCAGGTTGAAAATCTTCCTGAATATAGTGACAATACCGTCGTAGACGAAAAGTATGAAGAGCAGGTGAGAGGTCAGTATAAGCCCATTGCCCAAGGTCGTTCCAATCGCCAATTTCTAGGGAGCAACTACGCGACATCCAACGATGCTTCCAGCATGAATGCTTTAGATTCTGACAGGATGAATCCGTTGGATAAAGATCGGCAGCGCACGCAGCCCGTTGCAGGTGCTAACCAGCAAGTTAGCAGCCCCTATGATCGTGAGCCTAGTTTTTACGGTATGAGCGACGAAGATAATCACAGCACTTTGCGTTTGTACGAAGAGCGTTTAGTCGCTCATCGCAACCACGCTAAAGTGGGCGAGGTAACTGTGGGCAAACGGGTTGAAACCCAAACCGCTGAAGTCTCCGAGCCTATTGAAAAAGAGCGTGTTGTGATTGAAAGACACGACGCTACCAACCAACCTGCGGTTGGTGCTGGCCATGCCTTTGAAGATCAAGAAGTGGCTCGCATGGAAGTCTACGAAGACCAAGTTAACGTCGAGAAAGAGGCTTTCGTCCGCGAAGAGGTAGAGGTTCACAAGGAGACTGATCGCGAACTCATTCGCTCTCGGGAAGAGATTCGTCGTGAAGAACTAGATGTCAAAACCGACGGCAAGCCTACGCTGAATCAGTAGACGCTCAGTTCGGGTTAATCGGTTAGTTAACTCGTGAGTTCTAAGGGGGTATAGCCATAGCGGCTATGTCCTCTTAAACCTCATCCAGGTTCAGAGGTAGAGTTTTGCTTGGGGAAACTCTGAACCTACGTTGAGCTTGGTGTAGCATCCGTTTCAAATATTATTCGCTATCTTACTCGTATCTCACAATGTCTCACCAACACTTGCTTAACAGCGCTGTATTTGATCGCTCAGGATATCTTATCGGCAATGTTGCTAGCATTCAATCTTCAACCGCTGAGGATTTCGCGCTTATTGTGCAGCCTCTAGGGCACAATGGTGGAAATAATCAGGTCACTATCTATAATACTTCCATCAAAGATATTGACTCTGAAAACAACGTTATTCATGTTTACCTTGATCGACAGCAGGTCGACCCTCAGGCTGACAACAGGATTCAGCTAGTTGAAGAGAGATTGGTGGTCAATCGTAAGCGCGTCAAGGTGGGCGAGGTTAGCGTCCGCAGAGTAGTCGAGACCAAAATGGTAGAGGTACCTATTCGACGAGAGAAACTTGTTGTCGAAAAAATCGGTGATCGAGACTCCTTAGTTGAGATCCAACTGGGAGAAACGCTGCTTCAGGGTCATGATATTACTGTTCAGTCGACGAGTGATCGCAATAGTGATCGCAATCAAGACAACACTACTGGCGGTAGTTTTAAGACTATTCAAGACGCTATGACCTTTCTCAACGCCGCTGCCCAACGGCCAGATAATTCCTGTGAGAAAGTTAGGGTTGCCATTCTCCTCGATGGGAATAGCGAACTCAAAGAAACTATTTATGAGTTTGCGTCTCCCCAGACCGCAATTCAGAAGATTTCACAGTGGGATAGGGGTTTTCTCAACCAATGCAGCCAGGTTCGGCTAGACCTGTTCTTCAATGATCCTGCCCTGGCGCAAACTTATCAGGATTGGATCGCTCAATACGCCTCCTCTTAAATCGGTGTTTAGCTGCTGCTTAAGTCCACAGAATTATAGAGGCTCATAGACTTGTCAACCCCGTCTACCAGGGCTTTGTCTAATGCACGCAGAGTAATATCTACTACCCCATCCATAGTGGCCCGCTCAGCCTTAGAGAAGTTGCCCAGCACGTGGGAGATCACCGCCCGGTCGCTATCCCCCTCTCGATTGCCAGCCCCAATGCCAATGCGCAGTCTAGGGAAATCTTTGGTACTCAGGTGGGTGATCGCCGACTTCATGCCGTTGTGCCCCCCCGCTGAGCCTGATAAACGCAAGCGCAGGCGACCCACAGGCAAATCCATATCATCGTAGATTACCAGTACCTGGCTCGGCTCTAGTTTGAGCCAATCAAGTACGGCCCGCATTGACTGCCCTGAGCGGTTCATAAATGTCAGCGGCTTGAGTAAGTAGACCTTTTGTCGAGTCGGCCCAAACCCGGCACCGTATTCTCCCTGAAACCGCCGCTCCTCTTTTAGCGGCAGATTCCAGGCTTTAGAGAGGCGATCAACCACCTCAAACCCAATGTTGTGGCGAGTGCCCGCATACTTAGCGCCGGGATTGCCCAGCCCGACAATGAGGCTGGGTAGCGGAGGTAATACTGCTTCAGTCATCGCTCAACGCTCCCTAGAAACCTAGGCAGGGGAATCAGATGGTGGGTCGGTGACCTCTGGGGCAGTCTCTGGCTCGGCCTCTGGGCTACTGCCGTTGGAGTTGCTGATCTCGACTGGCTCTGCGATCGCCTCTGGCTCAGACACCATTTCAGTGGCCGCCTCTGGCGGGGTTAATACCTTAGGCGCGTCTGGCTCTAGAGTCGCCTTCATCGGCGCGGTTACGACCTTTTCAATTTGCTCGGCTTCCTTCTTAAACTCTTCCTCAAACTCGCGGGAGGCATCCTGAAAGCCCTTGAGGGCCTTTCCCATGCTGCGGCCAATCTCGGGCAGTTTCTTAGGGCCAAACACCAGCAGCGCTAGCACCAGGATTAGCGCCATCTCTGGCAAACCCACTCCAAAAACGTTCATCGGCCAACTCCCAAGAGCAACTACTGTTGTGTGAACTACGGCTGTGCATTTGCTGCCTAATATGAATCAAAAGGCAAAAGAGGCTGGGTAGTCAAGGGTCTACGCCAGCCTCAGACAGTAAGTTATGGCCTAGCACTTCAACTCGTTAGAGCCCCACACTGCGCCAGTCAACATCAAAGCTGTCTAGCATGATGGAAGAGTTGTAAAGCTGCAAAATAATCAGCAAAAACACGAAGAACAGACCGATGAAAACCGCCATGAGTGGCGTGGTGCCCCAGCCGGGAGCAACCTTACCATATTCAGAGTTGAGGGGCTTCAATACGTCGCCTAACCTAGTCCGTTGTGCCATGGATCCTTCCACAATCAACACTTTATAGTTCGTAATATTATAGGATGGAGTGGTTTCTTATTCTCATAAACCCCATGGAACCTGCAACAGTTCTTAGCATTTCCGTCGCGGCCGTTCTGGTGGCTATCACTAGCTACTCAGTGTACATGTCCTTTGGCCCCCCGTCTAAGCAGCTCGCTGACCCCTTCGATGACCACGAAGACTAGTTCCTTGCTCGGGGGCTGCTGAGGTGCGTCTCTCCCAAGGTAGCCCTACATCTATATCTAATCGTCGCTATTAATTTCCCCAGGCATTGATGCTACGGGTTTCTAATGATAGGATTAGAAACCTGTGGATTTGGTTGGGCTATCTTGCCAAAAATCCTCAGGCCAAATCTTTCAACCTTACGAATGTTGCTCTAAACCCTATGATTAAGCTCCGCCTCAAGCGTTTTGGTAAAAAACGGGAAGTCAGCTACCGCATCGTAGCTATCGACAGCGCCTCTCGCCGCGACGGTCGCCCCCTAGAAGAAGTTGGGTTCTACAACCCCCGCACTGACGAAACTCGCCTAGACGTGCCCGCCATCACGCGCCGCCTTGAGCAAGGTGCGCAGCCCACCAAAACCGTGCGGCACATCCTTGAGAAGGCTGACCTGCTTGAGAAGCAGAAGTTCGACCCCAGAGTGAAAGCCGAGACCAAGGCTGAAGCTTAGGTCACCCGCTGTCTTGAGCCCCCGCCCTGCCATGGATAGACCTGACTTACCAGAATTAGTTCGGTTTTTGGTGGAGCCTTTTTTAGACTCACCAGACTCTTTACGCATTGACTGCGAAGAGAACGCTGTGCAAGCCAAGATGTGGATCAGAATTGCCTTTAAAGGTGATGAGCGAGGCAAGGTCTTTGGCCGGGGTGGGCGCAATATTCAAGCCATTCGCACCATCGTGCGAGCCACGGCAGCACTGTCGGGCTGGTCAGCCTACGTCGATGTCTACGGCACCTCTGAGCAAGAGGCAGGGTTTGAGCAAAGACCTCACAGCGTCTCTCCCCGTCCCACCCCAAAGCCAAAGCCCCAGCTGCGCCCCAAAACCCAGGGGCAATAGCGCTTATTTGCAGGCCTAAATGTCTTCTCCCCTGCGGATTGAATTACCTGGTCCAGAGAGTGCCCTAGCTCTGGCAGGTTATCGAGACGAAAATATTAAACTTTTGGCCAGCCAAACTGGAGCGTCTTTGGTGCTGCGTGGTCAGGAGCTGCTGATTTCTGGCACAGAAAATGGTGGGGCCCTGGCACAGCGCCTGGTCATGGCGCTAGAGCCCCTGTGGAGCCAAGGTCAGTTGATCACTGCAGCCGATATCATCACGGCTCGCCACGCCCTCGATACCGATCGCACCGATGAACTCCAGGCCATTCACCAGGATGTGGTGGCCCGTACCCGGCGGGGGGAGGTGGTGCGAGCTAAAACCTTTCGCCAAAAGCAGTACGTCAAAGCTCTGCGTAACCAAGACATGGTGTTTTGCATTGGCCCGGCGGGCACGGGCAAAACTTTTTTGGCCACCCTGATCGGCATTCAGGCGCTGCTGAACAACGAGTTTGAGCGGCTGATTCTCACCCGCCCAGCCGTGGAGGCGGGCGAGCGCCTGGGCTTTTTGCCCGGAGATTTGCAGCAGAAGGTCAACCCCTACCTGCGGCCCCTGTACGACGCCCTCCACGAACTGGTCGACCCCGAGAAAATTACCAACCTGATGGAGCGGGGGATTATTGAGGTAGCGCCGCTGGCCTACATGCGAGGCCGCACCCTCAACAACGCCTTTGTGATCATGGATGAGGCCCAAAACACGACCCCGGCCCAGATGAAGATGGTGCTGACTCGCCTGGGGTTTAAGTCGCGCATGGTGGTGACGGGAGATGTCACCCAGACTGACCTAGCGCCCGACCAAACCTCGGGCCTGGCCGTGGCCCAAAATATTCTCAAAGGGGTGTCGGGCATTGCCTTTTGCCAGCTCAACCAGGCAGACGTGGTGCGCCACCCGCTGGTGCAGCGCATTGTCGCCGCTTACGAGACCTACGAAGAGAAAATTTCTAAGCGCAGCAGGTAGCTTTGCTTCGGCGGCGGCAGCCGATCTCTCGGGAAATAGGGGCCTGAGACTAAATCCTGAATGAATATCCCCGATTTGTAGGGGCGTAGCATGCTACGCCCCTACGGGTTTGCTGATTATGAACCGGGGTTTACCAAATCGGATTCGGTATGAAACTAAGCTTGTCCGGCAGCCCTGTCCTGGTGCGACCCAAAAAAGCCGCCGATCCTTCTGGGATCGGCGGCAGCGCTATGTATCAAGTATTTGACTCAGAGAACACCTAGACGTGTGCGGGAGCCTTTTGCCATTCAGTGTGGAAGGTACCTTCCTTATCGACCCGCACGTAGGTGTGGGCACCGAAGTAGTCGCGCTGGGCCTGGGTGAGGTTTTGGGGCAGGCGATCGCGCCGGTAGCTGTCAAAGTAATCGAGCGATGCGCTAAAGGCCGGCACTGGAATGCCAAGGGTTGCCGCCATCGCAATCACTTCGCGCCAAGCGGTCTGGCGATCTAAAATCGTCTGCTTAAACTCGGGGGCCAGCAGCAGATTAGGCAGGCTGGGGTTCTCATCGTAGGCGTGCTTGATCTTATTCAAAAAGCCCGCCCGAATGATGCAGCCCCCCTTCCAAATCCGGGCGGTTTCACCCAGGTTAACATCGTACTCGTAGTGCTTAGAGGCCGTGCCGATCAGGGCCATGCCCTGGGCGTAGGAGCAAATCTTTGAGCAGTAGAGCGCATCGCGGATCTTGTCAACCATCACTTTGACATCGCCGTCGAAATTTATGGTGGGGCCACTCAGCTCCTTCGACGCCGCCACCCGCTCTTCTTTGATCGACGACAAAATCCGCGCGTTCACCGCTGCCGTGATGGTGGGAATGCCCACCCCTAGCTCCAGGGCGCTCATCACCGTCCAGCGGCCAGTACCCTTTTGCCCAGCGGCATCGAGAATTAGCTCTACCAGGGCTTCTCCGGTGCCTTCGTCGATATTGGTGAAGATGTCGGCGGTAATCTCAATCAAAAACGAGTTGAGCTCGTCGGTGAGGTTCCACTCGCTGAACACGTCGAAGAGTTGGCTGTGGTTGAGGCCCAGCACGCTCTTCATCAAGTCGTAAGCTTCGGCGATCAGCTGCATGTCGCCGTACTCAATGCCGTTGTGCACCATTTTGACGTAGTGGCCCGCACCGCGAGGGCCAATGTAGGTGACGCAGGGGCCGTCATCTACCTGGGCGGCAATTTTCTTGACGATGGGCTCAATCGAGTCGTAGGCGGCGCGGGTGCCGCCGGGCATCAGACTGGGGCCGAGCAGCGCCCCCTCTTCGCCGCCGCTGACGCCCATGCCAATGAACCGTAGGCCGGTGGCCTCTAGGTCTTTGGTGCGCCTCTCGGTGTCTTCGTAAAGGGAGTTGCCGCCATCTATGATCATGTCGCCATCGTCTAGCAGGGGGCGCAGCTGGTCAATCACCGCATCCACTGGCCCGCCCGCTTTCACCATCAACAAAATGCGCCGGGGCCGCTCTAGGGACTGCACAAATTCTTCGAGGCTGTAGGCGGCCACCACATTCTTGCCCTGAGCACGGGTGGCCATAAATTTTTCGGTCACGGCGGCGGTGCGGTTGTACACCGAGACTGGGAAGCCTTTGCTCTCAACGTTGAGAGCCAGATTTTCGCCCATGACGGCTAGGCCAATTACACCAAAACTCTGTGCCATATCAATTTCTCGGTAACGGTTCGGTCGAAAGTTGCAAATGGGATCTGTCGTAAACGGGGTCTTAGGGCAGAACCATAGGGTGATTCGCTTAACGGAAGGTTAACGGACTATGGAATGTTAGGGGAATGCCAACCACTAGGGGAGTGTCAATCACATCAAAACTGTCAACAGACTAAACAACTTTTGCGAAATGGCAAATCACCCAAAGGTTTTCTTTAGGTGTGGTGGCCAAAAGCTAGGGTTCTCTGACCTGATGCCCCAGCCTGATGCCGTATTCCCACCCCCGCATCTAACCCACCCCCGCACCTACTCCGCAACGCCCCCCACGGCTTGCGGTAATTTTTCTCAAAGTCTGTAGTCTCTGAAGCTGTTCGATTGGGGAAGTGCCGTAACAATAGCGTTATGTTGTGATGTCTCTCCCAAGTAGCTCTGGTCTACCGTCGCTAGATCGGCTTGACTGTAGTTGAAAATCTCCTTGAGTAGCTGAAGGGGCTGGCCGTTGGTCAGCCCTTTTTCTTAGGTTTGCTGGCTTATGGGGCTTGCTGGATCTACTGCACCTGGGCCTGAAGCCAGCTCAGGTAGTCGGGCAGGCCCGCCACAATCGGTAGGGCAATGATTTCGGGCACCGCGTAGCTGTGGTGCTGGGTAATGGCCTGGGCGATCGCATCAAACTGGCTGAGGTCAGTTTTGATCACCAGCTGCCACTCGGCTTCGGCCTGAACCTCTCCCTGCCAGCGGTACACCGACGTAATTGGGGTGATGCTGACGCAGGCGGCGAGGCGATCGTCTACCAGATGGCGGGCCAGGCTTTCGGCCTCGGCCTCTGAGCCAGCGGTGACTAGGACAACGCCTAGGGATGGAAATGGCATTACGACTGGTGTTATGACTGGGGAATGCGATCGACAAACTGCGACTGGTTGAGGGTTTCTCGCGCCAGACGGCGAGTCTCGCGGGTTTCGCCCTGCACGGCTTCGTAGAGGTAGGCACGGGCGGCGGCGGGCAGCACCGACTCAGTAAATTCGGTGCCCACCACCACAGCGGCTTTAAGGGAGGCTTCGCCCAGGTGGGCACGGGTGAGGTCGGCCCGAGAAAGGTCAACCCCGTCGAGCATGCCTTTCCACAGCACTGCCCCGGTGAGATCTGAGCCGCTGAGGTTGGCCCCAACTAGACTGACGCTGCGCATGGTGGTATGGGCCAGGTTAGCGCAGCTGAGGTTGGCGTGGTCGAGGTTGGCCCCGTTGAGCTTGGCCTCTTTGAGGTTGACCCCAGCCAGGTTCATACCGTGCAGGTCTACCCCGTTGAGCCAGGCCCCCTCTAAGTTAGTGGCCTCCATGCGGGTGCGCTCTAGGTCGGCCCCGCTGAGGCGCGCGCCGGTCAGGTGTGCCCAGGAAAGATTGGCCCCGGTGAGGTTGGCCCCCCGCAAATTGGCCCCGGTGAGGTTGGCCCCAGAGAGGTTGGCCCCCCGCAGATCGGCCTGGCGCAGGTTGGCGTGGCACAGGTCACAACCGCTGAGATTGGCATGGCGCAGGTCTGCCCGTACCAAAAACGCCCCCCGCAGGTTGGCTTTGGTCAGATCGGCCTGGGCCAGTCGAGTCTCGCTCATTTTGGCAAAACTCAGATTGGCCCCATTGAGATCGGCGTAGTCGAGATTGGCTCGGGTGAGAAACGACCGGCTCAGGTCAGCCCCCCTGAGATTGGCACGACTAATATCGACCTCTACGAGAATGTGACGGCTAAAGTCAGCACCCGCCAGGCTGATGCCGATGAAGTCGCGGTAGCCAGCTTCGTACAGCTCTAGAAAACACTGAATGTGCATAATGCTACGGGGGTCAGCTAGATTGGAGGCCGACTGACTGGGGGTAACTGAGGGCACGATGGATTCCCATAGGGGGCAAGAGACTTGTGAAGCGAGTATGAAAAATAACGTTAAGGAAGAGTTTTATGAGTGAGGTTAACGCTTCTTTAACTAAGGGTTGAAAACATAAGTTAATGTTTCAAAATGTGATTAATTATTTTTTAACAATTGCCGCTGCCAGCGGTTGAATGGCTTGAGGACAGCTTATTTGCTTTTTTTGGAGTTGGTGGAGTTCGTTGATTTTGTTTGATAATTTGGTGAAAAACTTAGCACTTGGGCAGACATGAACCGCTTTATATTTTGGGGCCTATGGCTGGGGTTTGTTCTGTATGCTTTTATACTGGCACCCCCTGATCGCGTCGACACCGCCGATCTGATTCTGCGACTCTCGACCGGCGATTGGGAGGGCATCAACCCTGCTATTGTGGCGCTATTTAACGCCATGGGCCTCTGGCCAATGGTCTATGCCGCCGTGGCCCTGATCGACGGCCACAGTCAGAAGCAAGCGGGGCAAAAACAGCGGGCCTGGCCCTTTGTGCTGGCCTCCTTTGCGGTGGGTGCCTTTGCCCTGCTGCCCTACCTGGCGCTGCGGCAGCCCAACTCTACCTTTGGCGGCCCTAGTCTCAGCGGGCATCAGAGTAGGCTACTGCATCTGACAGAATCTCGCTGGCTGGGGGCGCTGCTGGGGGCCGGGGCGATCGCCCTCGCCATCCTGGCCCTATTTAAAGGAGACTGGCCCGATTTTTGGCAGCAGTGGCAGACTAGCCGCTTTATTCACGTGATGTCCCTCGATTTTGTCGCCCTGTGGCTCCTGTTTCCGGTATTGCTGAAAGATGACATGGCCCGCCGAGGTTTGACCCAGAACTGGATTCCTGTGGCGGTGCTGGCGCTGCCCCTGGTGGGTGCCTGTCTATATCTGGCGCTGAGACCCAGTTTGGATGTGGCAGCGGATGAAGCGGTTGTGAGTGGGTAGGTGGGTAGATGGGTAGGTGAAGAAGAAAATTTCCACCCACTCACCCACCTCACCTACTTACCCCTGCCATACTCTGCAACCGCCCCAGGGTGCGCTGTACCGACGACAGCCCCTGCTGATCGCCCTGGGCTTCTAGATAGGTGCTGGCCCGCTCCAGATCGGCGATCGCCCGCTGCTGGTCGCCCTGGCTTTGGTAGGCGGCGCTGCGGTAGCAGTAGGGCAGGGCGATGGGGTCACCGCAGGCGATCGCATCGCTGTAGTCGCGCACCGCTCCTTTTAAGTCGCCGAGCTTGTGCAGGGCGCTGCCCCGATAGACGTAGGCCATGGGCAGGTCGGGCCTGAGAGCAATAGCCTGGGTAAAGTCGGCGATCGCGGCAGCGTAGCGGCCCTGTTCTAGGCGCAGCCAGCCCCGGTTGCAGTGGGGGGCAAACAGCTTGCCGTTTTGGACAATCGCCTCGCTCAGGTCGGCTTCGGCCCGATCTGCCTGGTTTAGCTCTAGGTGGGCCACCCCCCGGTTGTTGAGGGCAATAGCGTGGTCGGGTTCCAGGGTGATCACCTGGTTGTAGTCGTTGATGGCCCCCAGCTGGTCACGCAGGTCGTGGCGGGTGGTGCCCCGGTTAAAGAAGGCGATCGCATCCCCGGTGGGAATCACCGGATTGTGGAAGCGCTGCACTAGCGCCTGCACCACCGCCGGTTCGCTGGTGCGCAGTTTTGCCTCTAGGTCGGGGATGGCGGCACTCTGGGTGGGCAGTGCCTTGAGGCTGACAATGGCGTAGGTATGATCTGGGGGCACATCGGTGCCGCTGTCGCACACCAGGTAGCTTTCGGCAGTGCCCATAATTCTGAACTTAAAGCGGTTGGGGTAGTTTTGCCGCAGGGGCAACAGCTGGTTGAGGGAGGTCTTGAGCAGCTGGAGTTGGCTCGACTCAGTGCCCCAGCGCTGGCTAATACGCCAGGCTAGGCGGCCATCGTGCTGGTCGCCCCGATGACACCAGCCAATTTCGAGCTGGCCGCCCCGATCAAGCAGCTGGCGAAACTGCTTGATCAGTGCCTCGTCGATGGTGACGTAGCTGGCCCAGGGCCACACCAGCAGCACCCGGCGGGTGGCGGTAGCCAGGGCTGCTTCTAGGGCGTGGCGGCTGGCCATAGTTTGGGGCTGGGCCGCAGCGGTTACAGGCAGGTCAATAATCCAGTCGGGCTGGGCAGGCTGGGGCAGTTTGGTCAGCGGCTCCTGGCGCGAGGTCTTGATCTCGGCTTCGTTTTGCTGCACCCGTCGCGCCAGCTGAATCAGCGCTTTGCGATTAGCCGTATCCGTTGGAGCGGCGACCCATTGGCTGGCCATCTGCTGCTGTCGTTCGGAGAGCGATCGCGTCACCCCTTCCAGCTGGGCCACCTGGGCCTTGACCTGGCCCAAATACTGCGACACCACCTGCTGCACCTGCTCTTGGGTGTGACCAGCGGTTTCTTGGCGGCTGACCTGCTGCTGGAGCTGCTGCACCTCGGCGGTCAGGCGTTCTAGCTCGGTGGTGCTGAGCGGGGGCTTAGGCATGCCGCTGACGGTGCCCACCGGAATCTTGGTTAGAGCTTGCTCTAGGGAGGTTTGCTGACGAGCCAGGTCTTTAACGTGGTCAACCAGGCGGCTAAATTCTGACTGGGGCACCAGCTCAGCCATAGCCCGCACCAGCTCACCCATCTCGTTGCGGAAGGGGCCTGACGGGGTGGTTTGGGGCAGATCCTGCCAGCGGCGCTCCATCTGGCCGAGGGCGTCTTGCATCTGGGTGACCAGGGTGCGGGTTTCTAGGCGCAGGTTTTCGATGCTTACCCTCGTCTGCATGACATCGGTTTTGACCTGGGAGAGCTTATTTTCAGCGGCCTCTACCCGGGGGGTGGTGGCCAACCGCTGGGCGTAGGTAGAGAGATTCTCAAGGCTGGTTTGGGTTGAGGCATACTGCTCTTGCAGCTGAATGATCTGCCGACTGATGCCGCTCAGGTCGGGGGGCTTGAGGCCCTCTAGCCGTTGATTCACATGAATCTTGAGGCCTTTGATTTCTTTAGAAAAGCGAATGAACGAGTGGTTGTTGCGCTCCATCACCGACCGCTGAAAGTTGGTCAGCGCCTCGGGCGAGGGCATGGCGGTGACCTGCTTGCTCAGGTTGGTGAGGCGGTGGCCGGTTTGGCGATGCTGGCGGGCGAGTTTTTCCTGGGCCTCTTCGAGTTGCCCTTCGACTCGGTTGCGGTTGAGCAGACCCACCGCCACCAGCACCGTCAGCGGGGCCGAGGCCAGGGCAATATTTTGGACCGCTACCGAGGCCACCGCACCAACACCAGACCCCACGACTAAGGCGCGCTCAGCCCTTGTCAACCAGTGATTATCAGCCACGTTAGTACCCCTGATGTTGGTAAGGATTGAAGATACTGGGCGCGGCGATGACTGAGGGGGCGTCAGGGGGCTTCACCGCTACTGATTTAGTATTCGCGGTGCAATCACGCCATCAGGATAATTTTGGCCTAGGGAAAAGAAGCCGTGAAATTCCCTAGAGCAACTTCCAGATTTCTTCGGGCACCAGCGGGTGGGGGCCAGAGCGCAGGTCTGCGGGCGATCGCCACACCGCCTTAAACTGCCGCTTTCCTTCTACTGCGGTGAGATGCTCTTTGTTATAGAGCGACTCATCGATCAACCGCCCGTCGTAGACAAACACGATCTCGTGCCCTGGCTCGCCTTCGTAGACAAAGATATTCTCCACAATGCCTAGCAGTTTTACGTCGGTAATGTCGACCTTCAGCTCTTCTTTAATTTCGCGAATCGCCGCCTCGGCGCTGGTTTCGCCAAAGTCAGTGCCGCCCCCCAGGGGCCGGGCAAAGCCCTGCTGCCTTGCCGAGTCGTAGGCCTCGTGCACCAAAATTTCTTCACCCCGCCGCAGTAGACAGAGCGAAATCGCTCGGATCCGCTGTTTCTTGCCCATGGTATACCCCTAGTAGTCAAACGGCATCAGCTTACCCCAGTAAAGCCAGCCGCGAGCCAGTTGTGGGGTCAGCAGTCTAGGCTTAAAGATCTTTGGTTTCACCCTAGAGCATTCCTGGGGCAGGTATGCTGAACCTACAGGGTGATTTTTTTGACTATGATAAACCGCTACACCATGACTCCACCCTGGGCAAGACCAGCCTTTGCGATCGCAACCCTGGTTCAAAATTTTCAACCATTGTCGCTGCTGGGGCTATTGTTTATGGCCGCAGGCTGTTCAAGTCTGCCTAGCGTTGAGCAGGTCTCGGCCCTTGTGACAGAACCAGATGCCCTGGCCGACGCGGCCTCAAAGGTGCAGACCCATCTGGCTGGAGCCGATCTAGCACTGCTTGAGACTTCGCAGCAGCGCTATAGCCAGGCTTTAGACGAGGGGATGGCGGCGGCGGTGGCCACCCAAACCGCGCAGTCGGCCAGCGATTGGCGGCAGGTGCAGGGGCAGTGGGAAGGGGCGATCGCCGCTCTTACCGCCATTCCCAGCGGCAGCGATCGCTTTGCCGCCGCCCAGCAAAAACGCCAGGAATATGAGAAAAATCTGGCCTACGCCGCCCAGGTGGCTGAGTCTAAAACCCTGCCCACCGCCACGGTAGTCTCTGTCGGTGATGGCGACACCCTGCGAATTCAAAGCCAGGGCGGCCCCCTCACCATTCGCATCGCCTGCATTGACGCACCCGAGGCTAACCAAGCCTTTGGCCCCGAGACCTCGCTGCGGCTGCGGCAATTGCTCTCGACCGGGCGGCCGGTGGAAGTGCGGGCAATTGAGCGCGATCGCTATGATCGCACCGTGGCCGAAATCTACAGCGGTGGTCAGTCGGTCGGCTTGCAGCTGGTACGCGAAGGCTACGCTGTGGTCTACACCCAGTACCTCTCCGGCTGCGCCGCCACCGCCAACGACTACCGACAGGCCGAAGCCGAGGCCCGCAACGCCCGCCGCAACTTCTGGAGCCAGCCCAATCCCACCCTACCCTGGGACTTTCGCCGGGGCGGTTCATCTTCGGGTGGCCCGGCGGCATCGCCCCCAGCCGCTATGCCGACTCCCAACCCCCCCTCAGCCCCAGCCGTTGACCCTAAAAGTTTTCCGGCCTGCGTCTCCACCAACTGCGATTGCAGCGACTTCGCCACCTGGGAGCAGGCCCAAGCTGTGCTCAACGCCTTCCCCGGCGACCCCCATCGCCTCGATGGCGACAGTGACGGCATCGCCTGCGAAAGTTTGCGGTAGGGGCCTGTCAAGGCTAAATTTGTAGGCTGGGTGGCGCGATCGCAGCATCTGGAAAGGCTTACTAGGATCAAGCGATTCTATGAGCTTAGGGGCAAAAAGAATCACCGAAAAATCATTAGAAGTTTGCAAAGACGTAGCGAAGAGCACCAAGAGAAAATCAGGCTCGAACGTCAAAAAGACCTTCCAGATTTAGCATGCCTTCAGAATATGACCACTAGAATAGTGGCGCAAACATGGAGGTCGGCGATCGCCTAGCTAAAGTCTTTGGCCTGTCAGCCCAGCCCAGTCAAGGCAGGGCTGGGCTGACAGGCGGTTAAATTTACTTCACGATCAGCGTCTTGGTGAGAATCACCATCCACTGGTTGGGTACTTCAGTACCGCTCAGCCCGCCGTTGTTTGGCGGCACGGGGATAGGGTCGCTCCAATCGTTGGGGTCGGCGTAGCCGTAGGCGTGGAGAATTTTGATGGTGCGGTCTATGCTTAACCGGCTACCGTAAAGCAGGTGGCGCAGGCGCTCTGGGTGCGGCTGGGGTTTGCTAGACTCAGACGGCGGCAAATTAGACGCCCCACTGGCGTCGGGTTTGAGATATTCAAACATGGGTTCTGTTTCCTTTTGTGGTTGGGAAGAAAACAGAACACGAAAACCCCAGCCACCCGCTGAGGTGCAAATTGGGGTGGCTAGGGTACGATCTGTCTAGCCTCGCAATCTGCGTGAGAGATTTGCGGGGTTAGCTGTTCGTAGGTGGTGCAAACACCTGCGGACAGCGCCAAGGTCTTCGAGTTCTGCGTGGCCACCGTTCGAGCGAACGGCTGACCAGATGAGTGTGCTGGTAAGTAGGTGAGCCTAATTAAACGTAGCCCTGAATCGCTGGAAGCCTTGCTGTGCCGTGGTCGGCATGCTGATTACTTAGGTCTACCTACTTACAAAGGCTCTCCGTCAACCGTGGGAGTGGAGTATGGCACGATGCTTAAACAAACATTTAGACAGAATAGTTCTGCCCATCTACCATTGAGAAAGCTATTATGCAGATTTCTGCACTATAGAGGAAATTGGACACGAATAATTTACCTGTCTATACTGTAGAGAGAGTTAGGCAAATAGGATCGATCAAATCAATTGTTATGCGGACGTAAAGACATATACTCCGGCATGAATTAAGGAAGAGAGTTTATGGATATTGATATTATTGCAAATAGACTAGCTGAAAGTTGTTCGACTCTTTTATTCTATTTTTATCGCCTCCGCCTTCTTGTCGATCAAGGTACACAAAATGAGGAAGAGGGGACGAAGCTTCAACTCACAATCAACGATGCGACTTGGGATATTGTAGCTACTGCCACTCGTCTTCAGAAAGAGTGCAACCACAATGGCGATCCGTCAGAAGTCCGTTTAGCCGAAACCGGAGAGCGCATGTCAGTTATATTTGTTGAGTTTCTCAACAACCGTGGTGGCTCATTCGAGGTACTCGAAGAAGCACTAGCAGAGTTTACCGGTGCGCGACAGGAGCGGCAGGAGTTTAAGAAGATGGCGGAAGAACCAAAGCGTGTTATTCATACCGCAAGATATTTTGAAAGAATCGAAGGCGGTTATCATGAGCATAATTATACTCAAAAGCAAGATCTTGCTGAAGCTGCTGCTGAGATTCAGAAGCTACTTGATCATTTATTTCAAACTTACCCCCATAGCACTGAGGCGACTTTGGTGCAAGCTATTAAAGTAGAAATCAAGAACAATCCAACTTTGAAGGTTCGTTTGATTAACGCTCTGAAATCTGGGGGTGTCGAGACTCTCAAAGCAATCTTCAATCATCCTTTTGTGAGTGTTCCGGTCGAAACAATTAAGGGGTTTCTTGAAGCAGAGGCAGATTAATGCTGCATACTGCGCCGCCTCATATGTGAGTAGGCCGAGAGATTGACCCTATTCAAGTTTTCATCGCTATGTTTCAGATGGGGCCTATTCGGTCGATTGGGGTTCGACAGAAGCGGTTAATTTTGATGGAAAAATTGGTCGCGAGTAAGGGGTGAAGGCTTGGTTTGATGGTGTTGGGTTCCGCTTCGTTTCACCCAACCTACGCCTGCACCTAAATGTATCAGACTTGGTTCTGCATTTCTTCCGCAGTCACTTGATTTAGAATAGCTAGTAGTCGCTGGGCAATTTCTTGGGGAGAGCGGCGAACTGCAAAAATCACCCCATAGTGCATTTGCTCCGACTCAAAGTAATTCAATTCTGCACAAGCGCTTCAAAGTCTGCTCTATTGTAGGTAACTAACGTTCTTGATTGGCTGACAGCATAGGCCAACTGCTTCTCATCCGATGCCCTAAGTTGCCTAGCATCCCGTACAGTAAGCACATCAAAGCCTCTGGCTTCAAGCAAATCTGCCACCAAGACATTCACATCTTCATCCAGGTACAAGCAAATAAACAGCTCGCTCACAAATCTTGAACCAAGGGATCAATGAGTTCGTCAGGAATGCGATTTTGCTCAATGTATCGATTAATCTCTTCCTAGTGATCGCTGTAGTAAGTCAATGCGCCAAAAATTTGCCCTAGAGTCAGGTGAGGCATCCCTTTAGGAATTTCCTCTGGGGCAACCCCCATTCGCCAGGTTTCCACAATGGCTCTGACTGGGGTGCGGGTACTTCGAATGATCGGCTCTCCATGGAGAATGTCATCATCCCGCACCACGTAAAGGTAGTCTGTTGCCTGCACCATATCGATATCCCGATACCCTGAGTCAGATATTGCTAATTGTATCTGTTTTGTATGGGGTATCAACTTAAGCCGGGACAGGTTGACCGTACCAGGGATTGGGCTGTTGTGACGAAGAAGACCGTCTAGGCATAGGTAACTCTGTAAAAGTACTCAAGACAGACTCAAAGAGGTCAGGAAACGGGTGACCAAAGAG
>JBBSKN010000010.1:0-60896 GCA_038256265.1 Phormidesmidales cyanobacterium | reverse complement strand
TAATCCTGGGGCGGGAGCCAATCCCAACCCAACACCTAATCCTGGGGTAGGGGCCAATCCCAACCCAACACCTAATCCTGGGGTAGGGGCCAATCCCAACCCAACACCTAATCCTGGGGTAGGAGCCAATCCCAACCCGACACCTAATCCTGGGGCGGGAGCCAATCCCAACCCAACACCTAATCCTGGGGCGGGAGCCAATCCCAACCCAACACCTAATCCTGGGGTAGGGGCCAATCCCAACCCAACACCTAATCCTGGGGTAGGGGCCAATCCCAACCCAACACCTAATCCTGGGGCGGGGGCTAACCCCACCCCGACACCTAACCCGGGGGTTGCCCCAGGTAATAACCCTGGGGCGGGCAACAATCCCGGTGCGGGCAGGGGGCCTGGTAATGCGCAACCGCCCCCGTTTAATGACGGCGTCCCGGCTAATCCCCCCGCTGAACCGGAGCCGTTCTTTCCACCCGATAAATAGCGTCTAGTCAGCGAGGCTGGGCTGAGGTGAGTATGCTGTGGGTAGAGGCTAGGTAGCCTGGTCGGGGTTGGTGTGGTCTTATACATCAGTGCTGGCCTGTTTTAGGCTAAACGTGGCCATTACCGACAGTGTTATTTCATGCTGAGCCAAATCAAGTCTATTGTTGAGGCCATTTCGCCGCGACTGGTTGAGATTCGCCGCCATCTCCACAGCCATCCCGAACTCAGCGGCCAAGAGTATAAAACGGCGGCCTACGTCGCCGGGGTACTTTCTTCCTGCGGGCTGCGGGTGCAGGAACTGGTGGGTAAAACCGGGGTGGTGGCAGAGTTGGCGGGCGATCGCGACCCCAGAATCTTAGCCATTCGCGCCGATATGGATGGGTTGCCCATTGCGGAACGGGTCGATCTACCCTTTGCCTCAAACCAGCTGGGCATTATGCACGCCTGCGGCCACGACCTGCACACCACGGTGGGGCTGGGCACAGCCATGGTGCTGTCGCAGCTGGGTGTGCCGCTGCCGGGTACCACCCGGTTTTTGTTTCAGCCTGCCGAAGAAACCGCCCAGGGTGCCCGCTGGATGATTGAAGACGGGGTGATGGCCGGGGTATCGGCGATCTTGGGGCTGCACGCCTACCCCTCGGTACCGGCGCGGGCGATCGGGGTGCGCTACGGAGCCCTTACCGCCGCCGCCGACGATCTAGAAATTATTATTGTGGGGGAGTCGGGCCATGGGGCGCGGCCCCACGAGGCGATCGACGCCATCTGGATAGCCTCCCAGGTGATCACCTCGCTACAGCAGGCGATCAGCCGCACCCAAAACCCGCTGCACCCGATCGTGCTCACCATTGGCCAGATCCAGGGAGGGCGCGCCCCCAACGTGATTGCCGACATGGCGAGGCTGTTGGGCACGGTGCGATCGCTCCACCCCGACACCCGCAGCCACCTGCCCCAGTGGATTGAGTCGATTGTGGCGGGGGTGTGTCAACCCTACGGGGCCAAGTACGAGGTCAACTACCGCCGGGGGGTGCCTTCGGTGCTCAACGACCCCACCTTGACCGAGCTCACCGCCCGCTGCGCCAGCGAAGCCCTAGGCAGCGAGTATCTGCAAATTATCCACGAGCCGTCGCTAGGGGCCGAAGATTTTTCGCTGTATCTGGAGCATGCGCCGGGCACCATGTTTCGCCTGGGGGTGGGCTTTAGCGATCGCGCCGTCAACTATCCCCTGCACCATCCCAAATTTGAGGTCGACGAGTCGGCGATCGCCGCCGGGGTGCTGACCATGGCCTACGCCAGCTATCGCTACTGGCAGCTCGCCCCGCCCTCGCTAGATTAGACGCAGCTCTCAGGTCAAAACTCCGATAGACTAATTGACCTGTGCTCTACTCCGGGAGAATAGCCCTTGTCAATGCCCATACCCATCTACCTGGTCAGCCCCACCGACCTCTCCCAGGGCCACGCCGACAGCCAAGCCTGGGCCTTGGCCACCGGGTTTAAAGCAGACCCCAACACCTACTGCCTGGTGCCCGGAGAGGGCGGCACCCTGGCCAAGGTACTGGTGGGCAAGCCCAAAGCCATCGACACCTGGGCCTTGGGCCACCTGCCCAAGACGCTGCCCCCCCAAACCTATACCCTGGGCGATGACTGGCCCCCAGAGATGGCCACTAAGCTATGGCTAGGCTGGTGCCTAGGCAGCTACAGCTTTACCCAGTACAAGCGGCCCACCCTGGCCCCCGAGGCCAAATTACTCATGCCTGAGGGGGCCGACTACGCCTACGTCACCACTACCACGGCGGCCACCCATCTGGTGCGCGACCTGGTTACCACCCCGGCGGGCGACATGGGCCCAGAGCAGCTAGAGGTGGCGGCCCAGGCGCTGTGCGATCGCCATTCCGCCCACCTCAGCGTCACCGTGGGTGACGATCTGCTCAGCCAAAATTACCCCCTAATTCACGCCGTGGGCCGCGCCTACAACCAAGCGCCCCGGCTACTCGACCTCACCTGGGGTGACCCCAACGCCCCCAGAGTTACCCTGGTGGGCAAAGGCGTCTGCTTCGACACCGGCGGTCTCGACATCAAGTCCGCCGCCGGCATGAAGCTAATGAAAAAAGACATGGGCGGGGCCGCCAACGTGCTTGGTGTGGCCGAGATGGTTATGGGCATGCAGCTGCCGGTGCGCCTGCGGGTGCTGATACCGGCAGTAGAAAACAGCATTGCCAGCACCTCTGTTCACCCCCTAGATGTGTTGCCCTCTCGCCGGGGGCTAACCGTGGAGGTGGGCAACACCGATGCCGAAGGGCGGCTGGTGGTCGCCGACGCCCTCTGGGAAGCGGTGTGCGAAGAACCCGCCCCCGCGCTGGTGATTGACTTTGCCACCCTCACCGGGGCGGCCCGCATTGCCCTGGGTACCGAGCTACCCGCCTGCTTTAGCAATCGGCCCGAGCTGGCCGACGCCCTGCTGACCTGTGGCCTGGCAGTGGATGACCCCCTGTGGCAGCTGCCCCTGCACCAGCCCTACCGAGCTATGCTCGAAAGCTCCGTGGCCGACCTCTCAAACGTCTCTAGCAGCTCCTACGGCGGGTCAATTACCGCCGCCCTATTTTTACAGGAGTTTATCCGGCCCGAGATTCCCTGGATTCACCTCGACCTAATGGCCTGGAACCTTCGCACCCTGCCCGGTCGCCCCGAGGGCGGCGAGGCTATGGGTATACGAGCGGTGTTTGAGTTGATCAAGCAGAAGGTGGCAGGGTAGGGAGTGGGTGAATGTGAGGAGGAGTGCATGGGTGGTGAGCAATCCTCAATCCAAAATCCCTACATCAACCAAAACCCCCAACTAAATTTCTAGAATTCTAGTTTTTCGCGGTAAAGGCCTTTGATCAGGTTGTCGAGCTGCTCGTCGGGGCAGCAGTCGATCAGAATGTAGAAAGCCTCAAGCAGCTTAACGGCGCTGTCGCCCATGAGCGGGCTGAGACCCCAGACGTCTTGCACCCAATCTTGGGGGTCGGTGGTCTCAAAGATCATGCGCTCAAGCAGCTGCTTGGCCTCGGTTTTGGTGATGGACATAGGGCAACCCGGTTTGATGTATGACAAGCACCCGTACAGATATATCCTACAGGTGTACTTTAGGGAAATCGGGCCGGGAAATTGGATGCTCAGCGGTTAGTCACAACGCCCACAGGACGGCGAGAAGCCGCTGCGACTACAGTAATAGGGCAGCTAATCTCCTCCTTCAATAACCCCTGTGACCTCTGACCCGCGCCTCACCCCGATCGCCCAGTACTTCACCACCCGTGGTTGGCAGCCCCTTACCTTTCAGGCTGAGACCTGGGCGGCTTACCTGGCGGGGCGCAGCGGGCTGGTACAGGTGCCCACTGGGTCGGGCAAAACCTATGCGGCGGTGATGGGGTCAGTGGCAGAGATGATCGCCAACCCCACCGTCGGCTTGCAGCTGCTCTACATCACCCCCCTGCGCGCCCTGTCGCGCGACATTGAGCAGGCAATCAAAGCCCCGATTGAGGCCATGGGCTGGAGCATCACCGTTGAGTCACGCACGGGCGACACCAGCTCGGCCCGCAAGGCCAAGCAGCTCAAAAATATGCCGAATATTCTGATCACCACGCCCGAGTCGCTGGCGGTGATGCTGTCGTACAAAGACGGGGCCAAGCGGTTTAGCAGTTTGCAGGGGGTGATTCTCGATGAGTGGCACGAGCTGATGAGTTCCAAGCGGGGCACCCAGGCGGAGCTGTGTTTGGGGCATCTGCGATCGCTCCAGCCTGCGCTCCGCACCTGGGCGATCTCCGCCACCCTAGGCAATCTCGAAGAAGCGGCCCAAACCGCCGTGGGCCTGGGCACCGAGCCAGTGATCATTCGCTCCGACCTCAAGCGCGACACCGTGATCACCAGCATCTGCCCCGAGTCGGTGGATACATTCCCCTGGGCAGGGCACCTGGGCCTGCGCATGTTTGAGACCCTGGTGGCCGCACTGGATATGGAAAAATCCACCCTGATTTTTACCAATACCCGCAACCAGGCCGAGCGCTGGTACCAGGCGCTCAATTTTGCCCTGCCGGAGGAGGCCGAGAGAATCGCCCTGCACCACGGATCGATTGATGTGAAAGAACGGGAGGCGATTGAGGCCGGGGTGAAATCGGGCGATATCAAGTGGGTGGTGTGTACCTCGTCGCTCGATCTGGGGGTCGATTTTCAGCCGGTGGAGCGGGTGGTGCAGATCGGCAGCGCCAAGAACCTGGCCCGGCTATTGCAGCGGGCGGGGCGCAGCGCCCACGTGCCCGAAGGCACCTCGGAGGTGTTTTTCTTGCCCACCAATGCTCTAGAACTGCTGGAAATCTCTGCCTTTCGCCGGGGGCTAGAGACGGGTGACATGGAAACTCGCCGCCCCCAGCTCAAGCCCTACGATGTGCTGGTGCAGCACCTCGTTACGCTGGCCTGCGGCGACGGGTTTGAGCCGCAGAAGACCTTAGGGAATTTGCGCCAAACCGTAGCCTACGCCGATCTCACCAACGAAGAATATCAGTGGATTCTGGAGTTCATTGAAAAGGGCGGCCAGTGCCTGGGAGCCTACCCCCGTTACAAAAAAGTGGTGCTAGAAGAGGGCCTGTACAAAATTAGCGACGCCAAGCTGGCCCGCACCCACCGAATGGGCATCGGCACCATCACCAGCAATACCCCGATCAAAATTGTCTACACCAACCGCAAAGCGATCGGCACCGTCGAAGAATCCTTTGTGTCGCGGCTCAAAAAAGGCGACGTGTTCTTTTTCGCCGGGCGGCAGCTGGAATATCTTCAACTGAAGGACATGGTGCTCTACGTCAAAGGCACCCGCAAAAAATCCACCGTTACCCCCAGCTGGGGCGGCGGCCAGCTAGCGATTTCTGACACCCTCAGCCACCACCTGCGCCGCGAGGTCGAGCGGGTGCGCGCGATGTTGTTGGGTACCCCACCCCCCGACAATCGTAGGGTGCATTCGCGCAGCAATGCACCACCCCAGGAGGCCCCGACCCAGCCAACGTCACCCCGTAGCGATACACCATCCGCTAACCTCGACATCGCTGCCCCCAACGTCGAAATCCTCACGATTACCCCTATTCTCGCCGCCCAGCAGCGCCTCTCGACCCTCCCCACCGCCGCCGAACTCCTGGTCGAAAGCTGCAAAACCCGCGAGGGTCAGCACCTCTACGTGTTTCCCTTTGAGGGGCGCTTCGTTCACGAGGGGCTGGGCTTTCTTTGGGGCTACCGCTTCGCCAAGCAAAAGACCGCCACCTTTACCATTTCGGTCAACGACTACGGATTCGAAATTCTCGGTCCCAAGGGCTATCCCTACCAAGATCTATTCTCCAGCGCCTTCTTTAGCCTAGAGAATCTCGAAGACGACATTCGCGCCAGCCTCAACATCTCAGAGCTGACCCAGCGCAAGTTTCGCGGCGTGGCCCAGGTGGCGGGGCTGGTGTTTAAGGGTTATCCGGGCTCGCGCAAAACATCTAGCCAGCTCCAGGTGAGCACATCACTGCTGTACGAAGTTTTCACCAAGTACGAACCCGACAATCTATTGCTAAAGCAGGCGGAGCGGGAGGTGTTGCAAGACCAGCTCGAAACCCATCGCCTCACCCAGACCCTAAATCGGCTCGACCAGCGCGCTGTGGTGTGGAAAGACACCCAGCGCCCCTCACCCTTGGCCTTCCCGCTGCTGGTAGAGCGGCTCAACTCGCGGATGTCAAACGAGACACTGCTGGAGCGCATTCAGCGGATGAAAGACCAGTGGGAAAAGCGCTAGCGATCGCCGTATTCCCCCAAATAGTGCTCGACCCGCTGGCGGGTGGCGTCCACCGTCAGCCCCTGACTCCAGTATTCGACCAGGGCGTGGCCAAAGGCCCAGGCAGCGCGGTCGGGCTGCTCGTTGTACTCTAGCAGCAGCGGCCACAGGGCCAGCAGGTCAAGCTGGGCTTTGTCGGGGCCAAGCACCTTAAACAGGTCGTAGGCCAGCTGGAGCTTGCCCAGCACCACGGGCAGCTGCTCGACGGGGATCTGCTCGGCCAGCAGGTAGGCCAGGGCCGGGGAGCCGGTGGTGAGGGTGGCGAGAAACTTTAGCACCGGACTTTTGAGAAAGGCGGTGACTCCCTGGGTGGTGCTCATCTGCACCCGGTAGCGGTCGATCAGGCGGGCCGAAGCCGTGATCTTGGTCTCGCGATCGCGCAAAAACCTCGCTAGCCGCAGTTCCTTAGCCGGGTCAATCAGATCGATTAAAGCACTGCTCAGAGCATCAATGTTCCAGGCAGGGCGCTGGGTGTCGCGATCGCGGGTGACCAGGGGAAGAATCTGGCTGCACAGATCCCCAAGCTGCTCCTGCCGGTAGCCCGTGGCCTCGCGGATAGCAATTTCCTTGGGGCGGCAGCCCCACCGCCAGTCGTAGGGGGGCTGCCACTCGCGGATCGGTCGCAGCCGATCTACTTGGGTCAGGGCCGCAATGGTCGGTAAGTCGGGCACTTCCTGCCCCATGTCGCGCAGCAGGTCAGCATCCATTTGCAGGGCCGGGTCAAGGGCCGGGGTGACCAGCAGCAGCAGGTCGGCCTGGCGAGCACAGTCCAACAATTGGTCGCGGTAGTCGGTGCGATCCACCTGCTCATACCCCGGCGAATCCCACAGGGTGAGGGTTTCGCCGCCGTCGCCCTGCCAGCGGTAGGTGCTGATGGTGTCAGTGCTGGGCAGCACATCGACCTCGGCCAGGTCGGCATCAAACAGCGTATTGATCACGCTGCTCTTGCCCGACCCCGTGCGGCCCACCAGCAAAATATTCACCGGCTTCGCCTCCACCTGATCCACCGACTCCGCCTGGTCGAGAATCTCCCGCAGGGTCTGAGTCTGGGCCTGGGGCCGGGGCTTTTGGGGGCCGGGCATGGTCGGCAGTTCGCCGCTGTAGAGGGCCACGGCCTGGCGGTAGAGGTTCCGCAGGGTGGCCTCCCGCAGCAAAGAGTTAAAGTTGCCCAGCAGCTGCTGGTTGGCCAGATTGTTGGTGGGCTGGCTCAGGGTGCGGGCCGCCGCCACCGCTGGGTTGAGCAGCCACTGGGCCCAATTCCAGGCCTGCCACAGCTTGCGGGCCGAGGGCTCCACCTGGCGGTAGACCTCGTAGCCCTGCACCGCCTGGCCCACCGTCACCTGACCCAGCACCGGAGAAAGCGTCTCAATCCAGCGGTCCACATCGTCCACAGTGCCCCGCAGCAGACCGTAAGCATCGGGCAAATAAATATTCAGCAGCGGATACTTCACGTCGGGGTGGTAAGCCTGGGCCACCGTCGTCACCACCTCGCGACAGCGGCCCAGCAAGGGGTTCCAGTCTTCCCACACGGGCAGGTCGTTTTGGGCGGCGGTGAGAATGTTTTCGAGGGCCAGGGCCGCCGAACTCGGCACCGCCCCCACGGTGGGCAGGTCTACCTCCGCCGCCGCATCTAGCTCCTGCTGCGCCTGCTCCAGCGCCGCCTCCATCTGCTTCAGCGCAGGCTTAGTCCAGCTGACCAGCAGCCAGCGCCACAGCACCAGCATCACCACAATCACCGCCCAGATCCAGTTCAGGCCCCAGGCGTAAGTCTGCGCCGCCGCCGCCGTTAGGATGAAGCCTGCGATCGCCACCAACGGCAGCACCAGCACCCCCCACTGCCAGGGCTTAAATTTCACCATTGCTCGGTTCCCTAACGCCCAACGACTCTAGTGTAAGCAGAAGGGGTTTGCGGTTTACGGTTTACGGTTCACGGTTCGCCTTATACCGTACACCCTGCACCGTACACCGCTCACCCACCCCCTAAGCCATCTGCCCCAGCGGCAAACCACCCTCAAATCCCTCCCCCTCACGCTTCGTCGCCCGCTCCCCCACCGGCAGCGGCTTGCGGCCACAGCTCAACTGATTAAGCCAAAACACGTCCTCGGTGCGCACCTGCTCAAACCCGGCGGAGCCAAGCCAAGCGTCCACATTGCCCTGGCCGTAGTCGCGAATGAAGGGTTCTTCAAAAATGGTGCTGAGCCAGTCAGTGGCCCGCAGGGTGCGTTGGTTGCCGTCGAGCACCAGCATTTGCCCACCGGGGGTCAGCAGGCGAAACGCCTCTGAGAGAATGGTTTTAGCCACGGCAGGCGGCGTTTCGTGGAACAGCAGTGTGGCGCACATCATATCAAAAGAGGCGGCGGGCAGCCCGGTGGCCATGGCGTTGCCGTGGCGATAGGTCACATCAACCGCAGCAGATTGGGCCTTGTAGTCGGCCATCACCAGCATCTGGGGCGACAGGTCGAGGCCCATCACCTCCGCACTGGGGAAGCGTTGCTTCAGCATCAGGGTGGTGGTGCCTGTGCCACAGCCCAGGTCTAGAATGCGGCGCGGGGTGCCCCCAATGGCCTTCACCAGGCTCTCGCGCACCCAGGTTTCCCCAGGGGGAAGCACGTACTGGGTGATTGGGTCGTAGGTGAGGGCGGCATCCACGGTCAGGTAGCCGTTTTTAATGCCGTGGAAGTTGCTGGTCTTGTAGTAGTTGGGGTACACCACCTGGGGGTTGGTGAACTGGGCTACCCCGGCTTCCCAGTCGATGCGATCGCGCAGCCGCACCAGGGCATCGCGGTCGATCAGGTGCGAAAAGACCGGCGCTAAAAACTGCTCAAACAGGGTCTTAGACTGAGGTGCCATAGAACTTACCAACGCCCGAAAACTGCCCTCAGCCTAACAACTTCGTTTCCCTCTGGCCAGGGCGAAATCAGCCAGCCAATGCGCTACGGCCTTGGGCAAAAGGCTACTATAGCCGTGGAAATAGCATATTTTGAATCACTAGCGGGACTGTTACGCCATGACAACATTTTGCAAGACTAGCTCTGCCTGCCCCGATCAGTGCTGAATGTAAGCCAATGGAACAGCATAATGGCTTTGCGCTACCCGGCTATGGATTGAGAGTAGGTTCTAGCCGCAATCGCACCACCGTGGTCAAGTTCATGGAGCGCACCTACTGCGAGCTTGACCCCCACCAGCCGACGGGCCACATTGCCGCCACGGTTGATCGCTACCTCAGTCGAGAGACGCCCCTCTGGTGGGTAGATGCAGATGCTGCCGCTGGTTCCCCCGCTGCCCCGGTGGGGGCGATCTGGCTGGGGCAGGCGACTGATCAGCGCAGCGGGGTGCTGCATCCCTACGTGCTGATGCTTTACGTCGCCCCCGACCATCGGCGGCGCGGCATTGCCACTACTCTACTCATGGTGGCTGAAACCTGGGCCCAGCAGCAGGGGCATGGCCAAATCACCCTCCAGGTGTTTAGCGACAATCAGGCGGCCCAGGCTCTATATCAATCGCTGGGCTATGTTCCCGAAGCCATGCTGCTGAAAAAAAACTGGATCGCCAACGGTGGGGTGTAACGCTCAGTTAAGGTCTTTGTGCAACCTTAATCTTTCAAAGCCACTATAGGTATACAACAGGTATACAACGCCATAAATTAGCCACTATGGCTGCTGTAAAGCGTCCGAAATAATCGGGAAACCCTAAGAAGGGTTAGCAATTAGACCTAAACTGCACCATCGCTCAACACATTGGAGAGCTTTATGAAAAATGTTGTCTACTGGGTAATGGGTGAAAAGGCCGGACGCACCATTGTCGGCACCTGGAACTGGCTGTGGGGCATTCCCGTTGAGTCGGGCGGCAAGGTGGCCGTATCGGTAGCCGAAGAATCGCTTCAGTCGATGCAGGAATCGGTGCAAAAGCTGGCCCAGGCGGTCGCCATGCAGGTCGGCTCCTACGAGCGGGCTAAGAAGAAATACGAAGAAAAAGCCCAGGAACTGCGCAGGCTAGAGCAGCAAGCCCTGACCGCACAAAAAATGGGCAAAGAAGAAGCCGCCCGCATGGCCATGACCAAAGCCATTCAAATCGAGCAGCTCTTGCCCCAGCTCGAAGGCCAGGTCAAACAGGCCGAAAAGTTTGTCAACGCCTCAAAGGACAAGCTCAACCGCGAGCGTCTCAAAATCGAACAGTACAAGACCGACATGCAAAACATGAAGGATCTAGCCGAGATCAACAGCGCCCTGGAGTCTATTGCCAAGGTCAATAACGATTTTGACATTGGCTCGGCCCGCTCTTCCTTTGAGTCGGCCAAAAACGCGGTAGAAGGTCGTCACCTGCGCAGCAATGCCTTAGCAGAGATGTCTGAGAACCCCAACGAAAAGCTGGCGGCAGACCTAGACCAGATGACCATAGATGACGAGGTCTCGCGGCGTCTACAAATGCTCGAAGGCACCACTCCCAAAGAACTAGCAGAATAGGCCCATGACTAACAACACCGTCAAGCGCAGCGGCCCCCCTCCCATTGTCTTCATTCTGCTGCTGCTGGGCCTTTTAAGCGGGGCTTACTGGTTCTTCTTTCGCAAGCCTAGCATTGCCCCCACAGGCACCCTGCCTGGCCTAGAGACCATCCGGTCGGTCACTACTGCCCCAGGGCAGCCTGGCATTGTAACCAACGCCCTGAGTTGGGGCGATCGCGTTCTCTTTACCGACGCTTCCAACGCCGACATGCAGGCCGGGGCTGCCGCCTTTGCCCTGGGTGACTACGCCACCGCCATCGCCCGCTTTGAGGCCGCCCGGCAGGCCGTGCGCAACGACCCGGAAGTGCTGATCTATCTCAATAACGCCAAGCTGGGCACTACCCCCGCCTACGGCATCGCCGCCGTGGTGCCCATTGGCGATACTCCCAATGTGGCCCGCGAGCTGCTGCGCGGTATCGCCCACGCCCAGGATGAGGCCATTCAGGCCGGGGTGCCAGTCAAAGTGCTGATTGCCGATGATCGCAACAATGCCAGCCAGGCAGAGGCGATCGCCAACGCCCTCGTCCAGGATTCCACCATTCTGGCCGTCATTGGCCACGGCACCAGCACCACCACCCTGGCCGCTGCCCCCGTCTACCAGCGGAGCCAACTGCCGATGATTGCCCCCACTAGCACCACCACTGAGCTAGCGACACTGTCACGGGAGGGCGGCAATTTTGTGTTTCGGGCCATCCCCAGTGACCAGTTCACCGGCACCACCCTAGCCCGCCACATGCTGGGCCAGGGCCAGAACCGCCCCATCGTCTTCTACAACTCCCAGAGTTCCTACAGCCGCTCCCTACAAGAGGCTTTCTCCACCACCCTGAGCCTGGAGGGGGGGCAGGTGGCCAAGCTGGTGGATCTCTCCCAGGGCAACCCCGCCACCGAGCTTCAGGGCAGCGGGGCCGATGCCGTGGTGCTGCTGTCGGATTCAGCTACCTTCGACGCTGCCATTGCCGTGGCCCAGGTCAACCAGGGGCAGTTGCCGATGCTGGCTGGGGATGCCTTCTACCGCATCGAGGCGCTGCAGAAGGGTGGTGCTAGCCTCAAGGGCACCGTCATTACCGTGCCCTGGCACCCGCTGCAGTCTTCTCCGCCCTTTGCTCAGACCGCCTCTGGGCTGTGGGGGGGGGACGTCAACTGGCGCACCGCCCTCAGCTATGACGCTTTTCAGGCCCTGCGATCAGCAGGTTCGGCGGGGAATGTCATGGCGGCGATGGGGAGCCAGGGGCGGGTGGCTCTGGGTCAAGCCTTGGCGGCTCAGGGGTTTACGGCCAATGGTTCCACTGGCTCGATTAACTTTTTGCCCTCCGGCGATCGCAATGCCACTATGCTACTGGTCAGCGTCGAACCGGGCAGCCGATCGGGGGCTGGCTTCGACTTTGTCCCCCTTCCCTAGCGGGCGACGAGGTCTCCCATCGCCTACACATGCTGAAGGCAAAACTCTTAAAGAACTGGCGGAATAACCCATGACCAACGACAACACCGTAAACCGCAGTGGCCCGCCGCCCATCGTCTTTATTCTGCTGCTGCTGGGTCTGCTGGGTGGGGCCTATTGGTTTTTCTTTAGAAGCAGTGAAGATGTGCCAGTCGCTATACCTGGCGTAGAAGCGCCCCAGCCGGATAGTGCTACCCCAGGGGAGGCAGCCCCGGCCAACTTTGGGCTCCAGCCCAGCGTGGCCGCAGGCACCACCGTCACCATTGACGGCTCGACCAGCATGGCCCAGATCAATGCCGCCCTCAAGGCTGGGTTTGAGCAGCAGTACCCCGGCACCGTGGTCAATATTGCCGCCGCCGGTTCAGAAAACGGCATTCAGGCCATTCTCGGCAACAGCGTTGATATTGCTGCGTCGTCGCGGCCCCTTACCGCCCAGGAGCAGACCCAAGGGTTGCAGGCTGTCCCTATCACAGAGGACCGTCTGGCCATCGTAGTTGGCAACGATAACCCTTTCAAGCGCGGCGTGTCGGCCAGTCAGGTGGCGCAGATCTTTCAGGGGCAGATCACCAACTGGTCTACCTTTGGGGGGCCAGACCAAACCATTCGGGTGATCAACCGGGCACCCGTCAGCGGCACCTACGGGGCATTTCAGGAGATTGTGCTGGGCGGGGGGCAATTTGGCACTACCCCCAATATCACCACCATGACCCGCGATGCTACCACGCCGATGCTGCAAGACTTGGACACCGACGGCATTGGCTACGCCACCTACAGCCAGGTGGCCAACCAGCAAACAGCGCGGGTGATGGCCATTGACGGGCTGACCCCAGAGGCACCGGGCTACCCGTTTCAGCGATCGCTCTACTACGTCTACCGCGATGCCAACAGCCCAGCGGTACAGGCCTTTTTAGGCTACGCGCTGTCGCCCCAGGGGCAGCAGGACGTTGCTGCAGTCATGGTAGGTAACTAGCGCTGGTACCAGCCCGCTAGCGCTAAAGCCAGCGCGTCCGCCGCATCGTCGGGCCGGGGAATGCGCTCTAGTCCCAGCTCGCGGGCCACGGCCTCCTGCACATCAGATTTGTCGGCGTTGCCGTAGCCCGTGAGGGCCTGCTTCACCTGGGCGGGGGTGAACTCAATATAGGGTAACTGGTGCTGAGCCAGCACCAGCATCACCACCCCCCGCGCCTGGGCCACCAAAATCGTGTTGGCCATGCGGTAAAAGAAAAATTTTTCAATCACCACCTGGTCGGGTTTGTACTGGTCAAACAGGCTATGCAGGTCGGTGTAGATAGTGCAGAGGCGATCACCCACCGGAGTTTTAGCCGGGGTCTCGATCACGCCAAAATCGACCACCTTGACCCCTTCCTGCGCCCCCAAGGCCGGGGCCGCCTCTGGGGTCAGCCCCTCAATGATCCCAAACCCAAGAATCGCTAGCCCTGGGTCAAGCCCAAGAATCCGGTGCTCCACAGCGGTGGCTACCGTGCCCCCACGGACTGACGACCGTTAACTGCCGCCTCGTCGGGGTCAGCCAGGCCAAATACCTTGCAGAACACCTTCTCGACCTTGTAGCCCGAGTCGATGCTTTCTAAGGGGTCTTTGCGCAGGCGGTGGCGCAGGCAGAGCACGATGACGCGCTTGATGTCGTTGAGGGTGACGTCGGTGCGGCCCTCGTAAGCGGCGATCGCCTTGGCGGCCCGGTTGGTGACAATGTCGCCCCGCAGCCCGTCGACATCGAGCTCTGAGCAGACCTCAGAGATGCGCACCCGGTCTTCGTGCTCTAGGTTAACTGAGGCCAGCCGCTGCTGGGCCTCGACCAGCTTCACCTGGAGGGCTTCTTGCTCGGCTTGGTGCTTGGTCAGGTAGGCGGCGGGGTCTTGGTCAAACTCCGAGCGCTCTTCGACGATCTGCACCCGCAGCTCGGGGTCGCGCACGGTGCGAATCTCGGCGTGCATGCCAAAGCGGTCGAGCAGCTGGGGCCGCAGTTCGCCCTCCTCGGGGTTGCCAGAGCCGACCAGCACAAACTGGGCCGGGTGGCGGATGGAAATGCCCTCACGCTCCACGGTGTTCCAGCCCGAGGCGGCGGAGTCGAGCAGCACATCGACCAAGTGGTCGTCGAGCAGGTTGACCTCATCGACGTAGAGAATGCCGCGATTAGCCTTAGCCAGCAGGCCCGGCTCAAAAGCTTTCACCCCCTCAGACAGGGCTTTTTCGATGTCGATGGTGCCGCAGACCCGGTCTTCAGTGGCCCCCAGGGGCAGGTCAACCATGGGCACTTTTTTCAGCGCCACGGGCAGGTCGTCGGTGCCGCGCTCGGCGTGGACGTCTTGATCACTCGGCGCGCGGCTGAAGGGGTCATCGGCCACCACCTCAATCTCGGGCAGCAGGTCGGCTAGGGCGCGAATGGTGGTAGATTTGCCGGTGCCGCGATCGCCCATGATCATCACCCCGCCAATCTTGGGGTCGATGACATTGAGCAGTAGGGCCAGCTTCATGTCATCTTGGCCAATCACGGCGGTGAAGGGAAATACCGCGCGGCGAGCGGGGGCAAAGGTCGTGGGCGGGGTCGCAACAGTAGAGTTCACAGGCGGTTTAGAGATGACGGCAAAAAGTTAAGAATGACTCCCATTGTGCCACAGTCCTGCGCCCCGCCCGCCAGCGCTAGGGCAAAGCAAGAATTCCCCAGGGCCAGATCAAAAACGGAGCATCCCCGCACAAGCAGAGAAGCCCCGACAAAAAACCAATCGCCCCTGGCCCTAGGCCAAAAATTCTAGGCCAGTAGAGTATCGAGCAGTGCGGTGGCTAAAAATGTTGCCCCCACCCCGCAGATCACCAGGCCCGCCCGCTGCACCAACAGCGCGGTGGAACGCTGCACCAGCTGACGACCGACGAGAAATGCTGCGATCGCAATTCCCAACTGCACTGCCGTAAACCCGGCCAGATAGGCCACCAGCGGCAGGGGTTCAGCCCCAAAAATCGCCTCCCCGTAGGCAAACCCGTGGAACAGCCCGGCCAGGGCCGCCAAGACAGTAATCACCGCGCTTTGAGGGCGATTCTTGAGGGTCAGCAGCACCCCAAACCCCAGCACCGAGGCGGCAATCACCAGCTCCGCCGCCGGTAGCGTGATCTCCGCTAGGTGCAGCCCGGTACCAACCATCGCCGCCACCACAAAGGCCACAGGGATCGCAGCTCCCCAGGCGCTCACCGCCGCCAGCAGGCCCACCGCCACCACAAAGGCCAGGTGGTCGAGACCAATCCCCGGGTGGGCCAGCCCCGACAAAAACCCCTCGGTGAAAGTGTTGGGCACCCGTCCGTCAAGGGGGTGGTGCGCCAAACTGGGCAGAGGCAGCAGCAAAAGCGCCGACACCGCCAGCAAAACCCCGCGCCCCAGAGAAGTCTGAGGCAGTCTAGCCCTAATGGCTTTTAAGGCAGCAAAACAATAATTCATCCGTACCTCGCAGACGAGCATAAAGAAACGAAACTGCGATCGGCGGGCCTTCTGGCTCGGCAACTTTGGTATTTAGCAGGACCTCACGCTAAACCCCAAAATCGCCTCACAGCTGCGGGACAGCGGCAGTCTCAAACTGCACTTTCCCCCTTACCTCCGGTGACTGATCCCCACCAGAACCGATAGCGCCCAAGCATCATAGCACCGGGAGGATTTGGCCCCGCCCTCGGTTCATTAATAGTCATCCCGCCTGTATCCACCGCCCCCACCGACATTCCCCTAGCCAAAAGTCTTACTATAGATGGCGGCAGCCGCGAGCAAACCTTCATCCCCATTCCCCATGGTTTCGTCTTCCCGCTTGAGTCGTCAAAAAGAAATCGTGGAAGTAGTGCTCGGCAACGGCTGGGACTACATGCGGCAGGTGCTGGTGGGCGGCAAGACCGACGAGCCAGAGATCCCGCCCCCGGCAGTGCTGCGCAACATTTTGACCGACCTGGGGCCGGTCTACGTCAAGCTGGGGCAGCTGTTGAGCACCCGCCCCGACCTCATGCCCCCGGCCTATATTGAAGAACTCAGCCGACTGCAAAGCACCGTCCCCGCCGTCGACCCCCAAGAGATTGAAGCCCACATTCGTCAGCACCTGGGGCAGCCCCCGGAAGAACTCTTTGAGCAGCTAGACTACCGGGCGATCGCCGCCGGTTCCATCGCCCAAACCCACAAGGCTATCCTCAAAGACGGTCGCCAAGTCGCTCTCAAGGTGCAGCGTCCCGGCATCGAGCGCCAGGTCGAACGCGACATGACCCTGATTCGCGACGTGGCCCGGCTGGTGTCGGTCACTCAGTTTGGCCAGCGCTACAACGTGGTCGAGCTGGCCGACGAATTTGCCGATGCCATCAACACTGAGCTTGACTTCACCACCGAAGCCGCCTACACCGACCAGCTGCGCCGCAACCTGTCTAAGAGCACCTGGTATGACCCCAACCAGCTCGTGGTGCCCCAGATCTATTGGGATCTGACCACCTCCAAAATCATGACCATGGAGTGGTTAGAAGGCACCCCGCTGCTCCAGGCCGACCTGCTTGAAGAAGACATTCACGGCAGCACAATTGGTCTGCGAGCAATGGCCACCACCCTGCTGTTTCGCGCCTTCTTCAAACAATATTTTGTCGATGGCTTTTTCCATGCCGATCCCCACCCCGGCAACATTTTCTACCTAGAAGATGGCCGTGTGGCCCTGCTCGACTGCGGCATGATGGGCCACATGGATCCCCGCACCCGCAATACCATGACCGAGATGGTGTTGGCGATTGTCAACTGCGACGCCCAGCGCTGCACCCAGCTCACCCTACAGCTGGCCGAACCGCTCAAACCCGTGAACCTATCGCGGCTAGAGAGCGACTATACCCGCCTGCTGGGCCGCTACTATGGCCTCAGCCTAGAGCAGATCAACACCGCCGAAATCTTTGGCGAAATTTTGGCAGCGGGCATTCGTAACAACCTGCGCTGGCCCGCCAACGTGGGCCTATTCACTAAATCTCTGGCCAATCTGGAGGGGGCGGCTCGGCAGTTTAACCCTGGGGTCAACCTGCTTGACGAGGTGCGCCCCCTGATGGCCGACCTGTTTCGCCAGCAGATGGTGGGCGATGACCCGCTCCAGGCGCTGCTGCGCACGGGGCTAGAGTTTCGCAATCTCTCCCTCAGCTCGCCGCGCCAGTTTGGCTTTTTGCTTGATCGCCTCAGTTCTGAGCAGCTCAAGTTCAGCCTCAGCATTCAGGGGCTAGACGACCTGCGCCGCAGCATGGACGATGCCTCCAACCGCCAGGCTTTTAGCATTGTGGTGGCGGCGCTAATTGTCGGGGCGGCGATCGTCTCCACCGGGCAACAGTCGCCCCAGGGGCAGATTCTTAGTATTGTCTTGTTTGCGTCGGCCAGTTTCTTTGGCCTGTGGCTGCTGTTTGGCATCGTACGCCCCAGACGGCGACGGTAGATGGGCCTAGTTCTTTTGGGCTTTGTATTTATCCTTAAATAGAGCTTGCTGGATTTTGTGATCGACGATGGGAGCGGGGTAGTCGCCGCGATCGCGCTCCCCGATCTTTCCCGTCACCAGCGCCCCGGTCTCCACTGACCTCAGCTCGGGCACCCACTGGCGAATGTACTCGGCCTCGGCGTCAAACTTTTGGGCCTGGCTGGCGGGGTTAAAAATCCGCAGGGGCTTGGGATCCATACCGCTGGAGGCACTCCACTGCCAGCCGCCGTTGTTGGCCGACAGATCGCCATCCACCAGGTGCTGCATGAAGTATTTCTCGCCCCACTGCCAGTTGACGATCAGATCTTTAGTCAGAAAGCTAGCCACAATCATGCGGCAGCGGTTGTGCATCCAGCCGGTTTCGTTGAGCTGGCGCATGGCGGCATCGACAATCGGGTAGCCGGTGCGGCCCTCGCACCAGGCGGTGAATTGATCTTCGTTGTCGACCCAGGGAAAGTTTTTGAGCGGCTCGCGGTAGGGGCCATCAGCTAATTCTGGAAAGAAATACATGACGTGCTGGTAAAATTCGCGCCAGGCCAGCTCCTGCTGCCAGGTTTTAATGTTGTCGCGGGTTTCGTCGCTGCGGCTGTGGCCGTAGGCGGCCTCGGCGGCGGCCCACACGGTGCGAATACCCACCGCCCCAAACTTTAGCGCCGCGCTCAGTTTAGAGGTGCCATCCACAAAGGGAAAGTTGCGCTGCTCGTCGTAGGTGGCAATGGCCCGGCCATCGTCGCAAAATTCTTCTAGACGCTCTAGGGCCGCCCGCTCCCCTGGCTCAATCGGGAAGCCGTTTTCCCAGGTGAACCCCAAGTCTCTAGCGCTGGGGAGGTCAATACAACCGACCGTCTTAGCCGCTGCCGTTTGCTCGTCACTGAGGGATTTCAGACCCTCGGGACTCGGCAGGGGGGCGGCCTTAGACTGCTTTACCCAGTTGCGCCAAAAGGGGGTGTAGACGCTGTAGGGCTCCCCCGCCCCGGTGCGCACTGAGCCAGGTTCGTGGAGCAGCTGATCCCAAAAGATGGTGCGAAACTCAATGCCCGCCTCTTTGAGCGCGTCGGCCACCGCTTGGTCGCGCTGGCGCGAGTAGGGTTCAACATCGCGGTTCCAGTAGATGGCATCGGCCCCGAGTGCTTTAGCCAGGGCGGGGATCTTTTCGCGCGGGTCGCCCTGAAGAATCAGCAACTGGCCACCCGCCTGGACGTAGCTATGGTGTAACGCCTCTAGAGAGCCGATCATGTAGGCGACCCGCGCCGGGGCCACCTCGTCGCCCTTAAGAATGCCGGGGTCAAGGCAGAATACGCCCGTGAGGTTGGCGGTGCGATCGCGCGCCGCCGCCAGCCCGACATTGTCGCCCAGACGCAGATCGCGGCGATGCCAAAACAACAGTAAATCGGCCATGGATGCAGCCCACCCTCGCTCAGCAAACCGATTCAGTATAACGACATTAGCCCTTTGGGTTGGGCAGCTTTTATCATGGGGCAGCACCCGCCCCTAGGCGGCTCACCTTGCGGATCACTTTAAGGAGATCACCCATGCTACAAAACAAGCAAATCATCATGCGCACCTTTAACGGCTACGTCGATTTTTTAGCCGAGAGCCAGCCAGCTCTGTCGCCCGACACAGCCTGTCAGGTAGCTGCCCTACTCACCCAAGCCGAGTTCAATCTGCAAATGGCTGAAAATAGCCGTAAAGCTTAGTTCTGAACGGCCCCGGAGGAGGGGGAAGGCGATCAAAACCAACGCTATTGGAATCACTGCGATCAGGGCAAGCCGAAGATCGGCCTGCCCTGTTTTTCATGGAGATTGCAATGGCGTTTTCTAGGGAGGTGCATTTGAGCGAGTATCATACCCATGGGCTAGGCCGATGGCCACCATCCAGCGCTGAGGATCCTACAGGATATAAGCAAACCAATCCATTGCTTCTCGGTTTGATTACGAATCCCGTTCAGCCAAAGACGAAAAAGGCAAGACAGGCTTCAGGTTTTCCCGTAGTATCAAAGTTGTGTAAGGTCTGCTCAGAGCAAATCCTGGAATCGTTATCCCAAGGGTGTTCTGTAGCTTAAAGACCGATTTGCAACTTGTATTTGACGAGAGGATAGCACCATGGCAACCTTCAAGGTTACGCTGATTAATGAAACCGAAGGTCTTAACCAGACCATCGACGTTGATGACGATACCTATATTCTTGACGCTGCCGAAGAGCAGGGTCTAGACCTGCCCTACTCCTGCCGGGCTGGGGCTTGCTCCACCTGCGCTGGCAAAATCACCGCTGGCGGCGTCGATCAGTCTGACCAGTCCTTCCTGGATGACGACCAGATTGGCGCTGGCTACGTGCTGACCTGCGTTGCCTACCCCACCTCGGACTGCACCATCCTGACCCACCAGGAAGAAGAGCTGTACTAAAGCTCCTGACACCAACTAGCGCCGGTTCTTTCCAGCGCTGGTTGGTCTACCCGTTGGTCTTTAACAAAACCAAAGAGCGCGGTCCAGCTATCTGGGCCGCGCTCTTTGGTGTCTGGGTTGATGAGATCGGGTAGATCTGGAATTGTCCTACAGCAAAACTCCCGTACGTAGGATGGGCAAAGGGTCTCGCCCATGCCCATCGTTAGACATTTATACCGATGGGCACGCAAGCTTTGCCCATCCCACGATAGGTATGTTCTTATCCAGAGACCACCTTAGCTCGACTTTATTTAGCCGCTGCTATGCACTGATCGACTAGCGCTGCCACCTTATCGACATTTTGCCAGCCCAAAATCTCGGTGACTTTCTTCTCTAGATTTTTGTAGGAGCGGAAGAACTCGGCAATTTCGTCAAGCCGATGGGAAGCTACATCTTCCAGCGACTTGACGTGGCTGTAGCGGGGGTCTTCGGCGGGCACGCAGAGAATCTTTTCGTCGCGATCGCCCCCGTCAATCATCTCCAACATGCCAATGGGCCGCGACGCAATCACGCAGCCGGGGAAGGTGGGTTCATCCATCAGCACCATGCCGTCGAGGGGATCGCCATCGTCGGCCAGGGTGTTGGGCACAAAGCCGTAGTCGTAGGGGTACTTCACCGACGAAAACAGCACCCGGTCAAGAATAAAAGCGTTCAGGTCTTTGTCAAACTCGTACTTATTTTTGCTGCCGCCGACAATTTCCACCAGCACATTAATCAGTCCAGGCTCGGGCTGGGCTGGAATACGGGATAGGTCCACAACGCTACTCCAATAGATAAAATTTTGAGTTTACAGAGCCAGAGGCAGGCGCGGGCAGAAAGCCTGGGGCGCACCACAAGGTACAGCCGCCGGTCTCCAGCACCTCCCTTCCGACATAGTATTCTACGGGGCAGCGGCCCACTTTCCGCACGATTGGCGCAACTGCCCTTGAGTTTGGGAGCAATTGCCCTTGCTCAGGGAATAGTGCCGGTGCCGCTCTACGCCACCGGTTTAGTTGGCACTTGGTTTGTACTCTAACCAGAGTTGTTCATCCTATCGCCCCGTCGCCGCTGGCACCGCAAAGGTGGGCGATCGTTCGAGTTCTGCTGTAGCCGATGAGAAGTGGGCGACCATAAACAGCGGCAGGGTTAAGGTCAGTACCGCAACTAGCACGCCCAAGACGTTGGCAGAAGGACTATGGGGTTCCCCCGGAGGGGTATCAGGTTGACTGGCAGAATCCATACAGAAAAATAACAGAGTGCAACAAAGGATCGCGGTTTAGGGTGAGGCAATGCCCCAAAAGCCTAGACAATCCCGGTAATTTAACCATCGTCGGTGGCCTCAGCTGAGGCTGCCGCCATCGTGTGCCCATCATGGATAAGATTATGGACGACATTGGGGTGGAAAACGGTTCCATCACAACTATATGAAAGGTTATAGCAATCAATCCATGACATTGATCACCCCTAAGGCTTAACCTTGAGGTCAGATTGAGCCGATGCCCAGCGCTAGCCTAGAGGTTTAAACCCGCTCTGAATCTAGCATTCCCGACCGTTCACAGGAATTACGGATTTTACTCTGGTGGAAGATGGCTCACTCCCTGCCCTCCAACAGCTGCCGAATTGCCCGCAGCTCCTGCAACATCTGCCGCATCAGGTCGTGGGTCAAGGTCTCCTCCGGGGGCTGCACCTGAATGGTGGGGTGTAGCCCCAGCACTTCTTCGGCAAACCGGCGCACTTCCTGGGGGCGAAACTCTAGGGCGTCGTCTTTGTCGCGGCGTAGCTCAGGGTTGAGTTTGGCTGGGTTGTAGGGGGGGTTGAGCAGGTCGGGGTCGGTGTTGGCGTAGCGGTACACCGAGGCCCGCGATCGATTGAGATACTTTTGCACCGCTTCTACAGACAGCAGCATGCCCTCTGATGCCGCTCCGGTGCTGCTGTAGGTAGAAGACGTAGACGATACGGGGGCAAAGGGCGGTTCGGGGATCATGGCGCAGGGGATAGCAAATCTGTGGCTACTTTACCAGGTTCATACTGACCTGGGGCCACCTGTAAAAGTGCATGCCAAAGGGCGATCGCACCGCCCCCCGGTGTGCTACAACCTTGGCAGCGTTAACCAAGGCCACGGGTGTGAAGGGCGATCGCAGACAGATTCAACGGCAAATTCGGTGGCGCAATCTGTCGAGCTTAGTCGTCCTCATGTTTGGCATCGGGGCCATGGCTGGGCTAACCGCATCGCGCTGGTCCCCGACCCCGGCTCCCGGCGCAGGGGGTGATATTTCCCCCGCCCTGCGGCTGAGCCAGGTGCCCCAGCCCCTGGTGTTCAACGGTCGCCCCCAAATCGACCCACTGCCCCAGTTTGAAGAGGTCTGGGAATGTCAGGTGGCCGTCATCGGCGGCTCTCTGGGGGGCGTGGCGGCGGCGGCCCACGCCATGGCGACCGGAGCTACCACCTGCCTGATTGAGGTCGCCCCCTGGCTGGGGGGACAGGTCAGCTCCCAGGGAGTATCGGCCATCGATGAATCGCTGCGCATGCGCCAGGCCAACAACTTCGCCCCCAGCTGGCTACGGTTTCGCCAGCTGATCAAGCAGCAGGAGGCCACCCTGCCTGCCTGGAGCCCCGGTGCCACCGCGCGGGCGGTGACCGATATCAACAGCTGCTGGGTGGGGACGCTGTGTTTCCCCCCGGAGGCAGGGGCCAAGGCAGCAGAGCAGTTTCTGGTCGATACTCACCCCAGCGCCCCGGCCAGTCGCTGGGCCACCATGACGGCCTTTAAGGGGGCTGAGTTTGACGCCACTGGCCGCCGCATTACGGCGGTGTATGGGGTACAGCGCACCGCCAAAACCCCCGATGCGCTGCCCAAGGGGCGGCTCTCCACGGAGCTGGCCGCGTGGTATAGCTGGTCACCCACCGCTGACTACAACAAAGTGCCGGTAAAACTCCAGCCCCCGCCGGGGGAGCGGATGCTCGTGATCGACGCCACCGACACTGGCGAGCTGGTGGCCTGGGCCAGGGTGCCCTACCGCCTGGGGTCTGAGTCTCAGGCCACCACTGGCGAACCCAGCGCCGCCGCCTTTGATAACCCCGATTGCACCCAGGCCTTTACCTACCCGTTTGCCCTCGCCATTCACAATGATGGAGGCGAAAGCCTGGCCGCCTTGTCACGGCTAGAGCCGACCTATAATCTCCACGAGCACCGGTTGGTGTATGACCTGGAAGGCTTCCCCTTTTTCTCAGGTAGAAGCGTATTCAACTACCGGCGTATTGTTAGCCAAACCCGCAACAATCCCTACACCAGTACCCCCGCCCCTGGCGACATCTCGATGATCAACTGGAACCGGGGCAACGACTGGAACTGGATGGACCCACCCCTGGTACTAAAAAATACTGATTTAGAAGCCTCGGGCCAGCACAAAAACTGGATGGGAGGGCTGTCTCAGTCGTCGCTCAAGTTTGGCGAAGAGCACGCCTTGATATTTGCCCGCTGGCTGCTCGAAACCCAGACCGAGTACCCCATGGCCTACCTCTACGGTGCCGACAGCCCCATGGGCACGCTCTCGGGCCTCAGCATGGTGCCCTACTTTCGTGAGGGGCGGCGGATTGTGGGTCGCGCCGCCTACGGCCAAGCAGAGTTTATGATTCGCGAAAACGATCTGCGCATTGGTTTCCCTGAGCAGCGCGACTTTAGCGCCACCGCCGTGGGCCTCACCCACTATGCGATCGACATCCACGGCTGTCGCTACCGCAACTGGCAGCCCTCTGGCGACGCGGTCAGCGCCCCGGCTCAAGAGCCTCAGGTCAAGCCCCTGCAAATTCCCTTAGAGAGCCTGATTCCCCAGGGGGTCGACAACCTGCTGATCGGCGGCAAGGCCATGGCCGCCACCCACATTGCCAACGCCTCGACTCGCGTTCACTACGGCGAATGGCAGGCCGGGGCGGCGGCGGGGGTAACCGCTGGTTGGCTGATGTTGCCCGATACGCCCATCCACGACCCCGCAGAGGTGATCCCCAGCGGCTCTATGAGGGTTTTGCAAGAAGTCATGCAGACTCAGGGGCTAAGAACCCGCTGGTGAGACTAGGAAGAGTCCGAGCTTTACTCTGCCCAAGGTAATCCCAGCGCTGCTTTGCCAAGAACTTTCCTGACTCCACACTCACCTTGGTGTAGACCGATGATGCGGATCAGCTAAATCCATCCCAGGGCTTAGGTAAATGTTACGTTTTTTTACTACACTAAAAGAGAATTTTTTCCAGAATCTGCTGTGCTTCCTTTGGTAGTCCTTGAGACGCTGGTTTCACCCTTTAAATTTTGGAACGAGGGCATTCACCACGGTATGCTCTATCGCAATGATTTTTACGAGCATTTCCACCAGTTTGCGGCCACTGAGCGCCTGGCTGCCTATGCTAAGGCTACCGAAGCAAGTAACCGTGGCTTGAAAGTGTGCGTTACGGTTTCCCAGACTCACTACACCGTCTGGGTCGAAATGCGATCGCGCTTAGAGCAGCAATCTAACAGGGCATCGGCTGACTTAGCGGATCATGACCTGACCGCAGCTTAGAAAGGCTTCTTTTAGACCGCAGGCGGCTGGTTGAACAGTGCAAAAACCTGGCGACAGCACCGCCGCAGCCGTTCGCGACCGGTGGGGTCAGGCATAACCTCACCGACAAAAGCCCAGTTATCAATGGTCGATAGACCCCAGCGCTTGCCCCGGTGGTCAAAACCGGCCAGATCGAGGCCAATGACTCGGCATTCGTTGGTTTCAGAGTCGGTATACAAGCGAATTTGCACCAGCAGACTGCGGCACTGAAATAAGCGACTCACCCCCGGGAAGTGAAACCCCAGGTCAATGGAGTCGGGATCAACCCAATCACGGGTATCGGGATCATTCGCCCAGGGTTTAAGATCAACCCGCAGGTCGGGCAATTCTGTCTTAAATAGGCCCACCACGGCGGCAATTTTGCTGGCAAACTCGATGGTGGTAGCCTGTTCTGCTGCGTTCACGCGATCTGCAACGGGAATGACTGAGCTTTAAGCATAGACTGACATCTCAGCTTCAACAGTTAACTGGGTCACGTCTAGCACTTAACCGCCCCCTTTTACCCTAGCGAACGGGGGCCACAACCTCCTGGCACAGGTCGAGCATGCGATGGTCGTTATCGCTGAGGGTGTCGATGGCGCGAAAGCCGTCGAGGTTAAAGGGCACCAACTCCCCGGCGGTTTCGCCTGCGGCCACCACTGGCCCCTCGGCTAAGGCGATGCTATAGGCGTGGGACTCTTGGTCATAGCTATTAATAATCGTCATGGCCACCTCAGCACCCTGCACCTGACCATGAAAGCAGTCAAAGGAAGAGTTGGGGTAGTAAAGCGCTCCGTAAACCCGATCACCAGTACGCTCCATCACCACATAACCTTGACCAATCTGGTCGGGCTGGGCCGATTGGCCAAACAAATAGCGCTCGGCTACGGGCTTTACAGGCACGGATTGGGCGATCACCAGCGGTTCAACCGCTGGAGCTGGGGCAGCGATGCCGACAGCAGTCAGAGCTACACCACCCATCAGTAGAGATGCCAAAGGGGTGTGATCGCGCTTTTCACCCTGGCTCAAAAACGGTTTTACCAGGGCGGAAAACAGCTTGGATTGAACAACCCTAATACCCATTCTATTTACCCCCTTTCAATTTAATTTTTCAGTCCTGCAATCTCTGCCTGAGAAGCCTAGCTGTGGCTGTCGCTAGATGCTTCTAGGGCTTGGTGCTGAAGCTTTTTCAGCCGTTAAAGCACACTTTCAATTTAGTAGAATTCGCCCACTAAACTCACGCTTCAGCCACGAACCGTAACAACTCTTCGCTAGTAAAAAAGCTAGGGTTATTGCTCGGCCATTCGGGCAGAGTTTCTGCCATTAGCCCGAGGAGTCAGGGGGCAAAATCACGGTTGATTTACCGATTAGGTATAGTTTCGTCTGATCGTCTAGATCGTGCATCCTCCTCTAGACCAGCTTTGCAACTGGTTGCCATCGGCGGGGGTGCTCAGATTGGGCTGGGGAGACTCTGGTAGGCAGGGTAAACTCATGGGTAGAACTTGGTTTTTAGAGGTTTAGACAATGGCGATGGAGGGTTCCTCCACTTCCTTTGATGACGTGCGGGTGCCCCTCAAGCTGCTGCTATTTATTGACAAGCGGCCCAGCCTGGCCCGACAGGTGTACCAAATCAAGCAGTATTTGAAAACCCTAGAGACCCATTTTGAGTTCAACCTAGACGTTGTCGACATCGGTGCTCGGCCCTACCTGGCCGAGCACTACAAGCTGGTTGCCAGCCCGGCTCTCATTAAACTTTCCCCTGCTCCGCAGCAGATGTTGGCCGGCAGCGATATCGTCCACCAACTCGAGCGGTGGTGGCCCAAATGGCAGGAAGAACACCGTGATGGCATCAGTCTGGCCGATGCCGATGCCAATGCCAATCTCGATATGACCGCCGCCTTGACCACAGCTCCCGAGGCGCCCTTCACCTACTCCGCCGAGATCATGAGGTTGTCAGACGAGATCTTTAGGCTCAACCAAACCCGCGAAGAGCTTGAGGCCCAGCTGCGCTTCAAAGACCGCATCATCGCCATGATGGCCCATGATCTACGCAACCCCCTCACCGCCGCCTCCATTGCCGTCGAGACCCTGGAGCTAGGCTATGCCCCTAACCAGACCCGCCACCTCACCCTCAGCCCTGAACTCACGGGCAAGCTGCTCAACCACGCCAAAACCCAGATCCGGGCGATCAATCGCATGATTACCGACATTCTCAAAGCCGCCCGAGGCGCTTCTATGGAGCTGCAAATCGTCCCGCAGGAGCTAGACCTGCCCTCCCTCTGCCTGGAGGTGATCGATGCCTTTCAAAACCGCCTCCAAGAGAAACAGCAGACCCTCACCGCCGAAATTCCCCAGGATCTACCGACGGTCTATGCCGATGGCGCCCAGGTGAAGCGCGTGATTACCAATCTGCTCGATAACGCCATCAAGTACACCCCGGTGGGCGGGCAGGTTTCTGTGGTGGCGCTCCACCGCACCACTCAAAAGGTACAGGTGGCGATCGCCGACACCGGCCCCGGCATTCCGGCCGAAAACCGCGACAAGATTTTTGAAGAAAGCTACCGCCTCCAGCGCGACGTCACCCAGGAGGGCTATGGGCTGGGGCTGGCTCTCTGCCAGCGCATCATCCGCGCCCACTACGGTCAAATTTGGGTCGACTCCGCCCCTGGAGAAGGCAGCGCGTTCTATTTCATCCTGCCCGTTTATCGAGCCTGAGCTCCATGGCAAAGCGTTTTTTGCACCACCTCAGCCCCGCCCTCTGGGCCAGAAGTCTAACGGTCTATGGGAGCGGTCGCCTCTGGCAAGAGGTCGGGCAGCAGGCGGGGCGATCGCGCTGGGCAGAAGTCGGGGCGGCGATCACCTTTCTTTGGCTGCTGGGGTTTCTCAGCCTCAGCTTTGTGCTGCTACAGCTCAATCAAACCCACGCCCTGCCCCTGGCGATCGTAGGTCCCGCCCGCCAACTCCACAGAATTTTGGCCGTAGCCGATCCTGTCGCCAACAACTCATCCCCTAATCTGTGGGGCCTAGGCATAGCGGGCCTAGGGGCCTGCCTCTGCCTGGTGAGCGGCACCCAAAAGCTCGTGCAGCTCGTGGCCACAGTCGACAGCAGCAGCATTTCCCAGCCCACCAACTGGCGCACTCGGCTGCTGCCCTGGGGTCTGACCGGACTGGGGCTGGGGATCACGGGCCTAGTCTTCGCCGTTATGGATCGGGGAGCCAGCGCCGCCCAGCCTGGCCTAGCCCAGGGGATGGGGCTACTGGGTCGATGGGTGTTAGCCCTCGGGACTGTAGCCCTGGGAGTGGGGCTTATGTATCGCCTGATCCCCAGGCGACAGATACCCGGACAACCCCTATGGCCCGGCGGAAGAGTAGTTCTGATCTTTGGGCTGGGGCTGCTGGGGCTGCGGCACTGGGGGGTTAGCTGGCTGGCCCGCCAAGACCTGGCCTATGCCCTGTTACTCGCTTTAGGGCTGAACCTGCTGATTCTCTATGGATTAATTCTGCTCGTACCGGTGGGCGCTCAGATTAACGTCAGCACCCTACGCCATCGGAGGGTACCTGGCCGGCCCTGGGGTGTGCCCGCCGCTGCGCCCCCGCCCCCGTCCTTTGACTCCTTTAAGATCAAGCGCCGAGATTAGCGCGCGCGCGGTTGCCCCCGCCCCTACCGAATTCGCTGCAGACTGCTGACAATGCCCAGGCCAAAGCAGAGCAAGATCAGCAGCCAGATCACCAGACCCGGCACAAAGGCTAGGAGTGATAGGCCCCGTAAAATCCACAGGACAGCAGTTATCCCCAGAGCAGCTAAAAATGCCTTAGTTAGCGGTTGTAGCGGGTAGCGGCGACGGCCCATAGCAGGAATAACTCCGTTTGTAAAGCTTTCACCGGGCTAAGGGAGAATACTGAGGCGGTAAGTGAAAGCACCGTAATGATACTACAGCCCTCCATACCACCCAGCTATATCCAACGTTAAATAGAAAAACCGGCGCGGTGGGAGTAGCAGTGGCCCAATGACCTGACTGGTACAGGACAGCGTGACCTGGAAGGCGTTGGCCATAGGCTGATAGCTTGGTTCGGGCCAAGGCTGCCTCAGAGCACCGGTAAGATCATCGTTCCTGGCTTCACGGTCAGATCGAGTTGTTAGGAGGAGTGGATCGATGGTGATCAGCAAAGCAAAGGTGATCCAAGAGGCTAAGGCAGCAAACAATTTTTTGGCCCAGTTCTCTCCGGGCGAGCACATTGCCCTGCTGCGGGGCGATGTGCTGCTGACGTCTCAGCCTAAACAAAACGGTGGCTCTGTAATGGCCCATATGTACGTGCCTCTGGCGCGGCCGCAGATCTGGCCCCAGGTGACCAACTACAGCTGCTGGACCCAGTACTTTCCCAACATTGTGCACAGTGAAGTGCTAGAGACAATTAAAACCAGCACCCAGCGCTATCGGCGACTGTACCAGGTGGGGCGCAAGGGGTTTATGATGCTCACCGCCCAGGTGGAAATCTATCTGAAGGTGGTGGAAACCCTCTGTGAGACCATTCAGTTTCGCCTTGAGCAGGGCACCTTCTCGCACTTTGCCGCCGATTTGCACCTGCAAGACTTTAACCAGGGTACGCTGTTGACCTATTCAGTCCAGGCAGCACCCACGATTCCGGTGCCGGCCTTTCTCATTGAGCAAGCGATTAGAACCGACCTACCTGGCAACATGAAACAGATGAGGCGGGTGCTATGCGATCGCTACAGCGCGGCGTAAGTGCCTTAACCGGCTAGCAGTAGCGCTCCACAAAGGCCCGCCCTGCCGACATGGCGGCGCTGCTGGTGGTATAAAACGTGCCGTCGCTCAGCACATCTAGATCGGGGTTTACAATCCAGCATTTGTAGCCCCGGTCTTTGTTGTGGCTGACACCAATAATCCAGCCGGTCATCGCCGAAATTTGCACAACAGAATCCGCGTCATCCATGGCAGTATCCTCCCGTGGGCAGATAGCCCATTTGCCGTCGAGGGCCAGACCTATGCGGTGCTATGGTAAATCAGATCCTTCCCTAGGTTGGCAAAAGCCCTGACTTTCTTCTCATTCGCCATGAGCAATCAAACCCTGCCCCTTGATGATCGCCTCTACCGCTACTTGGTAGACCACTCGGTGCATGAGCCAGAGGTGCTGGTCGCCCTGCGCCACGAAACCGCCCAGCACCCCATGGCCCAGATGCAGATTGCCCCAGAGCAGGGCCAGTTTATGGCCCTGCTGGTGCAGCTCTTGGGGGTGACTAAGGCGCTAGAGGTGGGAGTCTTTACGGGCTATAGCGCCCTGCGGGTGGCTCTGGCTATGCCAACCGAGGGCAGGCTGGTGGCCTGCGATGTCAGTGAAGAGTATACGGCGATCGCCCGCCGCTACTGGGAGCAAGCCGGGGTGGCCCACAAAATTGACCTGTGCATCGCCCCTGCCACCGAAACACTAGATCACCTAATTGCCGCCGGGGAAACCAACAGTTTTGACTTTGCCTTTATCGACGCCGACAAGAGCAATTACCCCACCTACTACGAGCAGGCCCTACGGCTGGTGCGTCCCGGCGGGCTGATTGCCCTAGACAACATGCTGTGGTCGGGCCAGGTGGCCGATCTCGCCGTGCAAGATAAGCGCACCAACGTACTGCGCGATCTCAACGCGGCGATCCACCACGACAGTCGAGTGGTCGCCAGCCTGGTCCCAATCGCCGACGGTCTCACCCTGGCGATGAAAAAGCCCTAGCTGAGAATCGGTGATCGTGTCGGCACCTCCTTAAAAATCTCTTTGGCCCAGGCGTTACGGCAAGAACAGCAGCGCCTAGGCGGTAAGACTGAGGATGATAGGCCTACTTGCCAATGCAGAAGCGGCTGAAGATTTCGTCGAGCATGGACTCGGTGATTTCATCGCCCGTGATGCTGCCCAGGGCAGCGATCGCAATCCTCAGATCAATCGTCCAAAAATCCAGCGGCAGCTGGTTTTCAATGGTCTGCTGCACCTGGTGTAAAGCCTTGCTGGCCTGAGCTAGAGCCGCCGCCTGACGCTGGTTGACGGTGAACTCCAGATTGCCGGGGGTGAGTTTGTCGGCGTGGATGGCGCTGAGAATGGTCTGCTCTAGATCATCAATGCCCCGCTGCTGGGGGGCGGCGGTCTGGACGGTGGGCAGGTTCGGCAGCGCCAGCTCCGCCAGGGCGTTGGCAGTCACTAAGTCTACTTTGTTGATCACCAAAATCAGCGGGCGATCGCTCCCCCCCTGCGCCCCCTGCACCGACGCGTACAACGCGGCATCGTCGTCAGTCCACCCGGCGGCGGCATCGATGGTGAGCAGCACTAGGTCGGCTCCCTGGGCCACCCGGCGCGATCGCGCGATCCCCAGCTGTTCCACCGGGTCGCTGGCCTCACGAATGCCCGCCGTATCGAGCACCTGAATGGGAATACCGCCCACCACCAGCTGCGACTCCACCACATCGCGGGTGGTGCCGGGCAGAGCGGTGACAATGGCGCGATCGCAGCGGCTCCAGGCATTGAGCAGGCTCGATTTGCCCACGTTGGGACGACCCACAATCGCCACCTTCAGCCCCGTGCGCAGCAGTTCTCCCGACTCGGCGGTGGCCAAAAAGCGTTCCACCGCCGCCAGCACCGCCGCGATCTGGCCCCGCACTGCCGGCTCATCCAGGGGCGGCAGGTCGTCCTCAAAGTCAATGCGAGCCTCGACCTCCGCCAGCACGTCGAGGCAGGTTGACCGCAGCTGGCGAATCGGGGCCGTCAGCTTGCCCTGCACCCCCGCTAGGGCCGTTCTCGCCGCCAGCGACGACTGGGCCGCCACCAGATCGGCCACTCCCTCGGCCTGGGTTAGATCGAGCCGCCCGTTCAAAAATGCCCGCAGGGTAAACTCCCCCGGCTCGGCCAATCGCGCCCCCTGGCCGACGCAAAGCCCCAACACCTGCTGCACCGCCATCAGCCCGCCGTGGCAGTGAAACTCCACCACATCTTCGCGGGTGTAGGAGCGGGGAGCCAGCATCAGCAGCAGCAGCGCTTCATCCACGGGCCGACCCGTTTGGGGATCGCGCACCTGGCCGTAGAGAATGCGGTGGCTCTCCCAGGGCTGCTGACCGGGCACGTAGAAAAGAGTGTGGGCGATCGCCACCGCCTCGGCCCCCGACAGTCGCACAATGCCGACGCTGCCCTGCTGGGGGGCAATGGCTGTGGCAATGGCCACAATCGTTTCACCCTGGGAGGGTGATCCCTGAGAAAAGGGGGATATCGTCGTTGTCTGAGCGGCTGCGCCGTCCATAGCCTCTAGCCTGCATGGTGAAGTGATGTTGAAGCCTGGGGCCGGTCAAATAAACCCCTGATAAACCCACAATCTACTGGGTAGAATAGAAAAGAATCTTTACGCGCCTTTAAGGTTTAACCGTCGCATAGCTCTGGCTTCTCCGTTGGATAGTCTACCAAGCCTGTGAGGACAGTTCTGGAAAGACAACTCTAGGAAGACGACCCCTGAATCGACAGCACCGATGGCTGCCGCTGCTCTCTACCCCCTGGTTATTAGGGGTTATTTAACTTCTGGTGTAACCTCATCTATGACCATTGTCGAAGTGCCTCCTAGCCCACCGTCTTCAATGCGCAAAATGTCCCGATCCGGGTGGCGGCGGCAGCTTCGTTATGTGTACCTGCGTTTTTTGCGGCTCCAGGGTAGCCCCGAGCAGCTGGCTCGGGGCATGGCATCGGGAATATTTTCAGGCTGCTTTCCCCTATTTGGCTTTCAAATCATTATGGGCATTGGGGTGGCCACAGTGTTTCGGGGCAATCGGCTGATGGCCGTCGCCGCCACCTGGATCAGTAACCCCTTTACCTACGTGCCAATTTTCGCCTTCAACTACCAGGTGGGCTACTGGCTCCTCAGCGGCGGGGCCACTCAGACCTTTCAAGACCTCGACACCCTGCGCAGCTGGATGGATATGGGTACCGAAGTCTCGGGACGGCTAATGCTGGGCAGCACCGTAGTGGGTGCAGTGGCCGGGGTAGCCAGCTACTTTATCGGACTGCCGCTGATTCGCCGCGTGCGCTCGCGCCGCCTGGCCCGCCAGCAGCAAAAGCTGCACAACCTCTAACCCCAGACCCTACAGCAGTTTATCTAGGCCATAAATCAGCGACTTGAGCGCCATCACCCGGCGCACACAGAGCAGCACGCCGGGCATAAAGCTGGCGCGATCGCTGGTGTCGTGGCGCAGGGTGTAAAGCTGCCCCGGCGAACCAAACAGTATTTCCTGGTGAGCAATCAGCCCCGGCAGCCGCACGCTGTGGATGTTAATGCCCTCGGGGGTCGTACCGCCCCGCGCCCCATTTATAGTCTCCGTCTCCTTGACCAGGGGAGTGTTAAAGGATGATTGAACCTCTGCCAGCATTTGGGCGGTCTGCACCGCGGTGCCGCTGGGGGCATCGGCCTTTTGGTTGTGGTGCAGCTCAATGATTTCCACATGGTCAAAATACTGAGCCGCCTGCTGAGCCGCCTGCTGCATCAGCACCACCCCAATGGAAAAGTTGGGCACGATCAGGCAGCCCATGCTGGCCTTGTCAGCAAACTCCGCCAGGTCGCGAATCTGCTGGTTGCTCAGGCCCGTAGTGCCGACTACCGGGCGCACACCGTAGGCGATCGCCGCCCGCACCGACTCATACACGCTGTCGGGATGGGTGAGGTCAACCATTACCGCCAGGCCCTCGCTCTGAGCCGCCACCAGAGTCGCCTCCAAGTCATTCATGATCGGCACTTCTAGAGACTTGTAGCCAATTACCTCGCCAACATCCTGGCCCAAAAAATCAGGGTTTTTGCCGACCGCTCCCACCAGGGTCATATCCTCGGCTTGGTCAACGGCCTTAATCACTTCGCGACCCATTTTGCCGTAGGCCCCATTGACTACGACCGGAATTTTGGTTTGAACAGTCATAGCGAGTTGCTACCCTTACTGAGACTTTTACTGAAACTTGCGTTCGAGAGACTTGAGGTATTCGGTATTGACCCCCGACTCCCGGGGCAGGGCAATTTTGCCGGTGCGGGCAATCTCGCGAATGCCAAACCGATTTAGCACCTGCACAATAGCCACCATTTTGCCGGGGTCGCCCACCACCTCCAGGGTGAGAGAATCTTCCGACACATCCACCACCCGCGCCCGAAAAATTTGGGCAAATTCAATGATTTCAGAACGACTGGTGCTGGTGGCGTTGACCTTGAGCAGCATCAGCTCGCGCTCGACACAGGGGGTGTCGGTGATGTCGTTGACCTTGATCACGTTTATCAGTTTGTAGAGCTGCTTCGTCAGCTGCTCAATCACCGCGTCATCGCCCGGCACCACCATGGTGATGCGAGAAATGCCCGAGGTCTCCGCTGGCCCCACCGCCAGGCTCTCAATATTGAATCCCCGCCGGGCAAACAGACCGGCAATGCGGCTCAGCACCCCGGCCTCGTCTTCAACCATGACGGAGAGGGTGTGCTTCATAGCTTGCTGAGGGGCCGGAGTCGAACCGGGAAGGGTAGAAGAAGAGTTAGTCATTGGAGCCTGATTGGAGCATGGGAATATTGAGTATAGAGCGAGCCCTAAAGCCGACCGCAGTTAAGCTAAACCTGATCTAAGTCCAGCCGTGGAGCGCTGCCTGGGAAAAACGACAGATTTTGAGCTAGCCCCAGTATGGCAAACCTCAATAATATCTCGAAAAGCCTTACCTTTAGAACTGCTCTTTGCCACCTTCCCCCGCCCTCTTACCTACTCCCCCCCCACGCCCACATCCACCGAATTGGGTATCCTTGAGGCACTAGCGCACCGTCACCGCATCTGGCATGAGTTTATCTGGCTCGACTCAAGAAATTCAGTCCCTACGGGGGCGATTTCTTGATTTAATTAATCTGCGTCCTGGGGATGAAGATCGCACCCTGCTCATGTTCGCGTTCTACACCGCCACTTCCATGGGGATTTTGTGGCTAGAGGTGAGCTCGGCGGCGCTGTTTTTGGGTGCATATGGGGCGGCCAGCCTACCGTGGATATATATCTTTAGTGCCGGGGTGGGGCTAGGGCTGAGCGTGATCTACTCCTGGCTCCAGCGGCTGTTTCCGCTGCGCCGGGTGATTGTGATCATTGCGCTGCTGATGGCCCTGCCGATCTTGGTCTTCTACTGGGGGTTGTCGGTGCCCTTGCTGGCGGCCCCAATGGTGTTTTCTATGCGGCTGTGGATTGAGGCGATCTATGGGCTAAACGACCTCAACCTGTCGGTGACGGCTAACCAGCTGTTCAACATTCGCGAAATTAAGCGGGCGTTTCCGATTATTAGCAGCGGCAACCTGGTGGCCGATGTGATCAGCGGCTTCTCGGTGTATCTGCTGATGCGGCTGATCGGGCTGCAAAACGTGCTGATCCTCTCCTTTGTAGTGATGGTGATTGGAGCAGGTATTTTGCTGCACCTCAGCCGCAACTACGAGCATGCCTTTCCCGATTCGCCCATGCGCCAGGCCGAAGATGCCGAGGCGGTGGAGAGCTTTAAATCGCGCCAGCAGCTCCAGGGGCCGATTCGACAGTATGTGGTGCTGTTGTTTTCGTTTTTTGTGCTGGCGCAAATGCTGGCGTTTTCCATTGAGTTTCAGTTTCTCAGCCAGCTAGAGGGGAGCTTAGAGGTAGAGACCATTGCCGCTTTTTTGGGCTTTTTTAGCGGCGTATTGGGGCTGATCGAGCTGTTTACCCAATGGTTTACCTCTAGCCGACTGATTGAGCGGGAGGGGGTGTTTAGGGTGGCCCTGGTGCTGCCGACGGTGATTATTGCCATTGGCCTGGCGACCCTGGCGATTAGCTATCCGGGCTGGATGGGCGCCCCAGCGCTGTTTGTGGGACTGGTGGTGCTGAAGTTTTTTGACGAGTGGCTGCGCTACACCCTAGTGGCCGCGACTCGGCCAATTTTGTTTCAGCCGATCTCTGACCAGGTGCGCAGCACGGTGCAGTCGTGGGTGGGGGGCATTGCCGAGCCGCTGTCGATGGGCGGTACGGGGGTGGCAATTTTGCTCACCCTGGCCCTGTGCAGACGCCTGGGGTTGACCGATGTGCTGGCCCAGGGACGAGTGTTTTTGGTGGGCACGATCGCCGCAGCGCTGGTGTGGTTTGGCATTATGCTGCTGCTGCGATCGCGCTACCTAAACCTGCTAGTGCAGGGGGCCGAGCGGGGCCTGCTGACCTTCTCAGACGCCAACCTGCGAGCGCTCAAGCGGGCCTTTATCGAAGAGATCGAGAAACCGGGGCTAGAGGCCAACAAGCGATCGTGCATTGAGCTGCTCAGCCACATTGATCCCAAAAATGTGGGTGAAGTTTTGGCCCCTCGCCTGGCCGATCTGTCTCTTGGCCTCCAGCGTCAGAGCCTAGAGGCCATGCTAGAGCACCCCAACCCGGCCTACATTGACCAGGTGCAGGCGCTGCTAGCGGTGCCCAACCAACCCCCTGAGATTTTGGCCCTGGCCCTGCGCTACGTGTGGCTCACCCAGGAGAGTTTTGACATCAACGACCTGCGTCCCTACCTTCAGCCCGAGGTCGATGCGGTGGTGCGGGGCACGGCGGCATCGCTGATGCTGCGGCGCGGCATCAGCCAGGATCGGGTTGAGGCGATCGCCACCCTGCGCAAAATGCTGGTGCACGACGAAGAGCGGGAGCGGGTGATGGGCTGCCGCGCCCTGGGCGAAGCCGACTATATGGAGTCGCTGAGCATACATATCGACGATCTGCTGCAAGATCCTTCCCTGCGAGTGCGGCGGGCGCTGCTGGATGCGATCGCTGCCACCCAGTACACCAAGTACTATCCCTCTCTGCTCAAGGCGCTGCAATATAAATCAACCCGTGAGGCCGCCGTCATCGCTCTCACCCGCCTGGGTAACGAGGCTCTGCCCATGCTCCAGGATCTGGCCCTCGATGGCTACCGCCCCGACCACCTGCGCAACCAGGCATGGCAGGTGATCGGCAACATTGGCACCCTGCCCGCCCTAGAGTTTTTAATTCAAAACCTGATCACCACCTGGGGCAGCACCCGCCGCCACGTTCTGCGAATTTTGCTCAGCCTTTACCAAGAGGTGGGGGTAAAACGCTCAACCCTGATCGACGTTGCCCTAGACAGCATGCTGGGCCGCAGCGGCATCGAGGCGTTGCTCAATACGGAGCTAGCCTTTGCGGGTCAAATTTTAGCCGCTAAGGTCGATCTGGCTCCAAATCGGGTGGCGGGCACCGAAGCCGACCTGCTGCGCGAGGCCCTCGACGGACTCCAGGCCGACGCCACCGAGCGGTTGTTTATGCTGCTGCGGTTTGTGTCGCCCGCCACCGCCATTCAGGCGGCCCAGGTCAGCCTGGGCGGGTCAGCCGCCCGCTGGGCCAGGGGGATTGAGATTCTCGATACGGTGGTAGATGTGGCCAACAAACGATCCATTTTGATCTTGCTTGATCGCCGCCCCGATGCCGAAAAGATCAAGCGCTTGGCGATCGCTACGCCCCTGGTTTCCTACGAGCAGCTGCCGCCGCGCGATCGCATGCGGCAGCTGCTCGACCTGCGCAACTTTCTGTCAGACTGGGCCACAGCCTGCTGCTTTCACCTGGCTCGGGTAGAGCGCTGGAACCTCACCGCCGAGCACACCATTGCCCTCTTGCAACACCCCACGGGCTTTGTGCGCGAGGCGGTGCTGGGCTACCTGGCGGTGGCCTCTCCCCGTGCCCTCAGAGAGCTGCTGCCCCTGATGGAGCAAGACGCTGACCACCTGGTGCTGGCCCAAGTCAAACAGCTGATCAGCACCTATAATTTGGAGCCAAGCCAGCCTGGCTAGCGCCTGCTGCCGGGGCCAGTCTGCCTGAGACATTGGTTAAATCTCGTATGTTAAACAGCGTCGAACGACTTCTCTTTGTCCGCAACGTACCCATCTTTAGAGAGCTGAGGGACGACTTTTTGGTGCGGCTGGCCTCGGTGATGGATGAGGTGTTCTACGAAAGCAGCTACACCATCATTACCGAAGGACAGGAAGGACGCTCGATGTACATCATGGTTTCGGGACGGGTAAGCGTACACATTGGTGGGCAGCAGGTGGCCCAGCTTAAAACCGACGACTGCTTTGGCGAGATGTCGGTGTTTGATGCCGAACCCCGATCCGCCTCGGTGACCACCCTAGAGGCCTGTGCCTGTCTGGTGCTGACCCAACAGCAGCTCTACGATGCGATCGACGAAACGCCGGGCATTGCCGTCAACGTCATTCGCCTGCTGTCTCGCCGCATTCGCGAGCTGAACCAAGACCTCAACCAGGTTAAGCAGCAGCTGGTGCAAACCCCGCTGCCCCAGCCCACCCAGCCCCAGTGGTATCGGCCCCTGCCCTTTCCACCGACCGAGCCACTGGGCCGCCCTGGCCGTTAGCGATCTAAGGAGTTGCTGGGTCTCGGGTGCCAGGCAAAGCCCGAAACCTGATACCCAACACCCGACACCCCCTACCCCGTAACTGCAAGAAGAATTTTCTGTGAACCCCGCGGCAGGCCCCGGCCCCTTGGGCAAACTAAGGGTACGATGCCGTTTTTGGGGGAAGCTTCCATGGGGATAGTGATACTGCTAGTGGCAGTGCTGCTGATTGCCGGGGTGTTTATTGTCAATCTCTACAACTGCTTGATTACCAGGCGCAATCGCTACCAAAACGCCTACGCCCAAATTGATGTGCAGCTGCGGCGGCGCTACGACCTGATTCCTAACCTGTTAGAAAGCGTGAAGGGCTACATGGCCCACGAGAAAGAAACCCTAGCGGCGGTGATCAACGCCCGCAACGGGGCCATGAGCGCCAGCCGTCAGGCGGCCCAGGCCCCCGGCGACCCGGCGGCTATGCAGCAGCTGGCCGCCGCCGAGGGTGCCCTCGACAGCACCCTGGGGCGGTTTTTTGCCCTATCTGAGGCCTACCCCGACCTCAAGGCCAACCAAAATATGGCCCAGCTGATGGAAGAGCTGCGCTCCACCGAAAACCGCATTGCCTTTGCCCGTCAGGCCTTTAACGACGCCGTCACCCTCTACAACACCCAGCGGGAGATGTTCCCTGGCAGCGTAATCGCAGGCAGCTTCAACTTTGGCCCTGCCCAGCTGCTGGAAGAAAGCGCCCCCGAGGTGAAGCAAGTTCCTCGCGTTTCCTTTAGCTAGCCATGAATTTTTTTGAGCACCAAGACCAGGCCCGCCACAATACCACCAGGCTGCTGGTGGCCTTTGGCCTGTCGGTCGCCACGATGATTTTGGCGTTCTATGGGGTGGCGATCGCCCTTCTCGCCGCCGAAAGCACCGGGCCGATGCTGCTCTGGCGACCTGGCATTTTGGCCTGGGTGGCGATCGGCACCGTGGGCTTTATGGTGGTGGGCAGCTCGATCAAAATGGCCCAGCTCAGCCGGGGCGGTCACAGTATTGCCCAAGGGCTAGGGGGGCGCAAGCTCAGCCTAGCCACCGACGACTCCGATGAAATGCGGCTGCTCAACGTGGTCAGCGAGATGGCTCTGGCCTCGGGCACCCCGATCCCCACACTCTATCTGCTCGACGAGGAGCCCGGCATCAACGCCTTTGCCGCCGGCCACAACGCCGACGATGCCGTGATTGGCGTCACGCGGGGCTGTCTTGTGCAGCTCAGCCGCGACGAGCTACAGGGGGTCATTGGCCACGAGTTTAGCCACATTCTCAACGGCGACATGGGTCTCAACTTGAGGCTGATTGGCGTGATCCACGGGCTGCTGCTGATCTACATTACTGGCCGAGTGATTTTGCGCTGGGGATATTATCCCGGTAGGTCAAACCGCAGCTCTAAGGATGACAAGGGCCAGGGTGCCGTGCTGGCCGCCGCCATGGCCATGCTAGTTATTGGTTACTTGGGGGTGCTGGGGGGCCGGCTGATCAAGAGCGCCGTATCGCGGGAGCGAGAGTTTTTGGCCGATGCCTCGGCGGTGCAGTTTACCCGCAACCCCGACGGCATCGCCGGAGCACTGCGCAAAATTGGCCAGCTGTCGGCGGGGTCAACCATGGTGTCGCCGATGGCCGAAACCGCCAGCCATCTATTCTTTGGGGAATCCAACGGCAGTCTGGCCTTTTTAGGCGGCTGGTTTGCCACCCACCCGCCCCTGGGCGAGCGGCTGCGGCGGCTGGGACAGGCCCCCATCGCCACCAGCTCCTCGGCGGAGTTGCCCCTGGCAGCGGATGACGTCTTAACGATGGGCTTTCAACCGGGAAAGACAGCCGCCCATGGGCCGAAACCGATAGAGGCCCTCTCGACGCACCAGTTTTTGACCGCCCTGGGCACCGCCGATGGGCGACAGCTGAAGCAGGTGCGATCGCTCCTCGACCAGCTCCCGGCAGACCTCAAAGCCGCGCTCCACGATCCGCTGGCGGCCACAGAAGTCGTTTTTGCCCTGCTGGTGCGCACCAAACCCGCCCTGCAAAGCCAGCAGATTGAGTACCTAACGACAACCTACAGCCCCGAGTGCAAACAGCGGGTGGGGCTGTTTTACAACCAGGTGCGCGGCCTCGAACCCGGCCAAGACCTGCTGCTGATCGAAGCGCTGGTGCCCGCCCTCAAACAGCTCGGCCCCGAGGCTAAGCAGCAGTTTCTCAAAACGGCCCAGGCCCTCAGCCACCCGGGCGGGCGTTTGCAGCTGACAAGTTTTACCCTACAGCTGATTTTGCGCAAGCGCCTGCCCCAAGCCTCACCCCATAAACCAGGGAGTGTGATCGACCGGATGGACGGCATCTGGGGCGATAGCCTGACCCTGCTGTCCCTACTGGCGCGGATCGGGCACACCCGCCGAGACGACGCTCTCTACGCCTTTAAGCTCGGTGTCTCGCAGCTACCGGGGGCCAAAAAGCAGACCTCTCCCAACCAGCTTCCCCCAGTGACCGCCGCTGAGATCACCACCAGCCTGGGCCATTTAGAGCAGGCCTCCCCCAAGCTCAAGCAGGCCATTGTCGACGCCTGTGCCCATACGGTGCTGGCCGACAACGACGTTACCCCGGCTGAGATGAACCTACTGCGCGCGGTGGTGATCACCCTCGACTGCCCCGCTCCGCCTTTTCTCAACTAGTCTTGCCAGATTGACTAAAATTCTAGACCCCTGGCCTATAGACAGCCCGGCGGCCTCTGCTACAATTGGAAACTGCGCTATTGTGCCGTTTGATCATCCCATATCGCTGAGTTCGCCGGAGAATACCCATGGCCCGTCATTGTCAACTCACCGGAAAGAAGGCTAACAACGCCTTTTCCATCTCTCACTCCCACCGTCGCACCAAACGCATGCAAGAGGCCAACCTGCAAGAGAAGCGGGTATGGTGGCCCCAGGGCAAGCGCTGGGTCAAGCTGCGCCTCTCGACCAAAGCCATTAAAACCCTTCAGCACAAGGGCTTAGAAGCCATGGCCAAAGAAGCCGGCATTAACCTCAACAAGTGCTAGGTTTAGCCCAGAGCTAGCCTCGGCGGCGCAGTAGCGCCAGCCCCGCCGCCACCATTCCCAAAACAGAAGCCGTGCCTGGTTCAGGTACGGCTTCTGTTTTGGCTCGTCGCTGCACGTCTAGCACAAATTTAAACGCCATCGACTCTTCGCGGGCCAGGCGGCGGTCAAACTGAAAGACGGCGGTGATGTCGGTGTTTTCTAGGGGGCCGGGGCTATTTTGCAGATTGGTGGCCGGAGGGTTATACAACTCAGCCAGCAACGGCCCGTCTGGGCTAAAGCGCAGCAGGTTGGCCGTCCAATAGTGGGTGATCTCACGGTGATCACAATGTTCCCGCAGCAGAGCCTACTCTGAGAACCTGTATTGCTGGCCTTTGGCTAAACCCTGTCCTAACCCCCGGAAGTATCAGGTATCCTAGGCATATTCATTCGAACGCGCTTGATGAGGCAGCCCATGCGATTTTTGGCCGATGTTCCTCGCCCGTTGTTGCTGCTGGCATTGATGCTGCTCAGCGGTGGGGGAATGCGGCCTGCCCTGGCCCAGGTGGGGCCGTCTCAGGAATTGGGCCAAGAATTCGGCCTACTTGCCCAAGCTCCAGCCACTGCCGCCGAGCTAGAGCGCATTCAGGCGGAGGCCAACCTGGCCTTTCGCCGGGCCACGACTCTATTTTTTGTGCTGCTGGGCACCCTGCTGCTGCTGCTCAGCGTCGGGGTAGTGATGCTGTGGCTGATGCGGCGATCGGTAATCCAAGAAGTGTCGGTGGTGGTGCGCAACCAGATCAACGACATTACCGATCTAGAAACCAAAATTCAGACCGCCACCCGCGACCTCGACTACATTCTGGCCCAGGCCAAGGAGCGGGCCGCCGAGCTAGACAGCCGCACTGATCGCTTTCAAGAAGAGGCCGTCACCAAAAAGCAGGTGCTCAACCGCCTGGTGGATGACCTGGCCGAGTTTAAGGCCCGCACCATCAACGACTGGCAGTCGACCCTGAGCGATGTGCAGGTGAAGCTAGAAGGCACCGAGGCCAACTTTGTCGGCCACCTCACCGGGCTGCGGGCGACCGCCGAGGACGAGATCACCACCCTGCGCAAAGACACCCAGCTCCAGCGCGACGTGGTGTTTCGCACCCTGGAAGAAAATCAGACCGGCTTTTTGCGCGACGTCAATCGCCTGCGCAGCGATGTGGAGGTGCATCAAGACGCGGTGCTGCAAAAGATTGGCAATGCCGAAACCAGCTTTGCCGACCAGATGGGCACTATGACCCAGGCCATGCAGGAGGAGCGCGATCGAGTCATGGTCGCCCTAGCCGACCTGCGTCAGCAGCTCACCACCCAGGCCAGCGATCAGGTGGATCGCCAGGCTGCCACCATTGCCGAAGCCCTAGAGACCCTGCGCCACAGCAGCCTCACCCGCCTGCAAACCCAGACCGACGAGATCAGCCGTCAGCTGGGCGACCTGCAAATCAGCGCCTTGGGCGAGCGCGATCTGGCGCTGCAAACCATCCAGCGCTCCATCGACGAATTTACCTCGCGGTTTGCCAACCTGCGCAGCGAAGTCGACGGTCAGCGCAGCCGCATCCTGGCTGACCTGCGCCGCCAGGCCGATGAGTTTTTGGCCCAGTTTGGCGGGCTCAAGCTCGACATTGAGAAACAGCAGGATATGCTGCTGGGCGACCTGCGCCAGGCGGCGGACGAGGCCCTGAACCGCTTTAGCGACCTGCGCGGCGAGGTCGATGCTCGCCAGCAAAACACCCTCGACGACTTTCAGCGCACCGCTGGCGAGCTGCAAAGTCAGCTCAGCCGCATGGCCACCGAGGCCGAGGTGCAGCGCTCTAGCCTGCTCACCGACATTGAGGCTACCGCCAGCGCCTTTCGTCAGCAGGTGCGGGTGCTGCAAGACAGCGCTGGCGAGCAGCAGATTCAGATCGTCGACAGTCTGCGGGCCATGGAGGCGGCCTTTACCGAGCAGCTCAACCAGGTGCGGGGGGTGATCTTTACCCGCCGCGATCGCGTGCTCGACAAGATCGACACCTTCGACACCCGCCTTAGCGAAGACCTAGCGGGCCTGGGCGCTACCACCGCCGAGCGCGAGGCCGCTGCCCGCACCCAGCTCGACGGCCTGATGGCCGACATGGCCGAGCGCTTTGCCCGCCTCGAAGCCGACATTGAGGCCGGGCGCGAGGTCAGCCTCGGTCGTTTAGAAGACTTGCAGCAGACCTACCGGGTACGGCTAGAGGCGATCGCCGCCGAGGCCAGCCACCAAAAAGACGCGATCATGCAGCGGCTGGGAGAAGTCTCGCCCCAGTACCTGGCCGACTCGTTTATGAGCGAGGCCCGGCAGAAGTTTGAAACCCTCACCGACAAAATGGGTCGGCTTGAGACCAATCGGCCCCAGCTGTTTCTCACCGCCGATGAGTATATCGGGCGCGGCGATCGCTACCTGGCCGAGGCCGACTACGCTCTGGCGGTGGCTGAGTACGACAAAGCCCTCGAGATTCAGCCGGTTAACACCCAGGTGTGGCTCAACCGTGCCCAGGCCCAGCAGGCCCTAGAGCAGCTCGAATCCGCCGTTGACTCCCTCGACCATGCCCTTGAGCTAGAGCCGAAGCACACCGGGGCGCTGCTGCAAAAGGGGCTGATTTTGCGCGAGCTGCGCCGCCATGAGGAGGCATTGACGGTGTTCGATCAGCTGACTGAGGTGACCCCTGATGACGCCAAGGTCTGGCTCAACCGGGGCATGGTGCTGAGCCGCCTCAAGCGCCGCGAAGACGCCATCACCGCCTTTGATCGGGCGCTAGATATTCACCCCGAGTACCACGAGGCCTGGGTGAACCGGGGCGTCTCCTACGGCATTTTGCAGCAGCACGAAGAGGCATTTAACTCCTTTGACAAGGCGGTGGAATACCAGGCCAACGATGCGATCGCCTGGCTCAACCGGGGCCTCTCGCTAATTGAGTTAGAGCGCTACGACGATGCCCTAGAGAGCTTTGACAAGGCCACCCGCTTCAACCCCGAGGCCCCCAAAGCCTGGGATAACCGAGGTCTGGCCCTGGTAAAGCTGGGCCGCGATGACGACGCGATCAAGAGCTTTGACAGTGCGATCGCCCTCGCCCCCGACTACCCCAAGGCCCACTACCACAAAGCTCTCTGCTACGCCCTGCAACGTCAGTTTGACAACGCCATGGAAGCGCTGCAGCAGGCGGTGCGCCTCGACCCCGACTACCGCGAAGAAGCCCGCACCGAACCCGCCTTCGACGAGCTGTGGAGCGACAACTGGTTCCGGGAGCTGGTGGAGAAATAATGAATTGTTGATTCAAACCGCATTGAGTAATTCGGAGGCCCAACAGGTAGCTCGGCAGAGACAACTGACTTGCCCTTACTAAATCGGGGGAGTCGAACAAGACTCGGTATTAACCTCATCCAAGTCTAGGCGTGGGGTTCTGCTTGGGGAAAACTACCGATCCCGAGGTGAGCTTGGTATAAAAACCATCAAGGTTTGGTTTGCTAGTCATCCAACAGTTCTCTACCTAAAGTCTGTTTTAAACGTTCTTCAGAACATTTATGATTGACCCAATCGTGGTTAGGTCAATTCTTTAATTTTTTTCAATTCAGCTTTAGCAGGCTGAAAGAAATATTTCCCACGGATTTAGAGCCAACGCCATTACCGAAGGGATTTTATGAAAGCACTACTCCTTTATCCTAAGTTTCCCCAGTCGTTCTGGTCTTATGATCGCTTTATGGAGATGGCCGGACTCAAGGCCACGATTCCACCCCTCGGGATTATTACAGTGGCGGCCCTCTTGCCCACCGACTGGGAGATTCGCTTCTATGATCGCAACGTCAACCCCGAAACCGACGCCGACTGGGACTGGTGTGATCTGGTGATTCTCTCGGCCATGCTGGTGCAAAAGCCCGACTTTGAGGCGCTGATTGGCAAAGCGGTGGGCCTGGGCAAACCTGTGGCGGTGGGCGGCCCCTACCCCACCTCGGTGCCGGAAGATGCCCTAGAAGCGGGGGCCAATTTCCTGGTGCTCGACGAGGGAGAAATGACCGTGCCCCTATTTCTAGAGGCCCTAGACCGGGGCGAAACCGAGGGCATTTTTCGCTCTTTGCTCGAAAAACCCGACGTCAGCCAAAGCCCCATGCCGCGCTTTGACCTGCTCAAGCGCGACCAGTACTTCATGATGGCCATGCAGTTTTCGCGAGGGTGCCCCTTTAACTGCGAGTTTTGCGACATTATTTCGCTTTACGGGCGCAAGCCTCGCACTAAAGAACCCCAGCAGGCGCTGGCCGAGCTTCAGGCGCTCTACGACCTGGGCTGGCGCGGCTCGCTGTTTATTGTTGACGATAACTTCATTGGCAACCAGCGCAACGTCAAGCGGTTTTTGCGCGAGCTGATTCCCTGGATGCAGGAGCACGACTATCCGTTCACCTTCATGACCGAGGCCTCGGTAAATTTGGCCGAAGACGATGAAATGCTTCAGCTCATGGGCGAGGCGGGCTTCTACGCCGTGTTCCTCGGTATTGAAACCCCTGACCAAGACAGCCTGGCCGTCACCCGCAAGGTGCAAAACACCCGCAATCCCCTGGTGGAAGCCTGCACCAAAATCAACGAGGCGGGGCTGCTGATCTACGCCGGGTTCATTCTCGGGTTCGACGGCGAACGGGCCGGGGCAGGCGATCGCATTCAGTCCTTCATCGAAGCCACCAGCATTCCCCAGCCCATGCTTGGCCTGCTGCAAGCGCTGCCCAACACCGCCCTGTGGGATCGGCTCAAAGCAGAAGATCGCCTGCTAGAGGGCACCGCTCACCCCACGGGCGACCAAAATACCCTGATGAACTTTGTGCCCACCCGCCCCGTTGCCGATATCGGTCGGGAGTACATTGACGGGTTCTGGAATCTCTACGAACCGCAAAACTACCTGCGCCGCTGCCTAGATCAGTGTCTCAAAATTCGCTTGGCTCCGCGGCAGGGGCAGTCAGAGCGCGGGCAGAATATGCAGTTTCCGCTGGACCGGGGGCTACGGCTGGTGGCCCAGGTGATCTGGCACCAGGGCATTCGTCGGCCCCAGCTGCGCCGACAATTTTGGCGGCAGCTGTGGGTGATGGTGACCACCAAACCCCAGCTACTCAACATGTACTTGGGACTCTGTGCCGCCGGAGAGCACTTTTGGGAATATCGCGCCCTAGCCAAAGAACGCATCACCCAACAGTTGCATGACGAGGCGATCACCCCTGTAAACCAGCCAGAACGCGTCGCCGATTCGGCTGGGGCAAGGCGATGATGGTCTAACTACCAATCCTCTTCAGAGGATTTCGGCTTTGAGCCTGGGACTTCTAGAACGCCGGTTCAGTATTCGCTGCCCGTCGTTCCAGTGATTGGAATGCTCGTCAGAGGCTCTGCCTCCTCAAATGAGCGGCAGAGCCGCAAGACCAGGATACCCAGGCGGAGCTAGGGCACCAGGGTGATTGCTGTGTGGCGATCGCCCCCCATCCCCAGTCTAAAATCCCCCCTTCCCGTACAATCAGTACGCACCCCAAACCAAAATCATCCCATGAGCGAAATTGTCATCCTGGCCCTGGTGGGCGTGGCGGCGGGGGTGCTGGGCGGCATTTTGGGCATTGGCGGCGGCACCGTCATGGTGCCGGTGATGGTGGCCCTGGGGCTGTCGGGGGTAGAGGCGGTGGGCACCAGCACCCTGGCGATTTTGGTGATTGCCCTGGTCGGCAGCCTGCAAAACTGGCGCATGGGCTTTCTCAACTTCAAAAATTTGCTGCTACTGGGTTTGCCGGCAGTGGTGACGGCTTGGTTGGGCACGCGGCTGGCGACGGCGTTTCCGGAGCACATTTTGCTGGCGGTGTTTGGCCTGTTTTTGCTGCTAAATATCTACCTGGTAAATCTTAAAAAGCAGATTGTGGCGCGGGCCAAACGTCGCGAGGCATCGGCTCAAGACTTTCCCGATCAAAACCCCGCCAAAGAGATTAACCCAACCCTGGCGCGCACCGGCATTGGCGGGCTGGCGGGGTTTTTGGCGGGGCTGTTTGGGGTGGGCGGCGGTGTGGTGATGGTGCCCCTGCAAATTTTGCTGCTCAAGGAAGAGATTAAAACCGCGATTCAGACCAGCCTGGGGGCGATCGTGATCATGGGGCTGTCAGCCTTCACCTGGCACAGTCTGGCAGGCAATGTGCAGTTTGCCACCGGGCTGCTGCTGGGGCTGGGGGGTGTGGTGGGGGTGCAGGTGGGCACCCGCGTGCTGCCGCGCCTGGGCGATCGCACCGTGACGCTGTTGTTTAGCGCCCTGCTGGCGCTGCTATCGGTGTATTTTTTCTACAAAGCCTGGGGTAGCTATGCCGGGGGTGCCCAGTGAATCAGCTGCCACAGGCTACGGGAATCCACCGATTCAACCGCAGCGTGGCTCTAGGGTAGAAAGCAGTGTTAGAAAGCATTCTTTGGATTTTATTGATGGGCTTTTTTGTCGGGCAGATTGCTCGGCGGCTCAAGGCCCCGGCCCTGGTGGGCATGGTGCTGGTGGGCATGGTACTTGGCCCCCAGGTAGGCAATGTGATTGGCCCAGGGGTGTTAGAGGCGGCGGATGGGTTGCGCACCATCGCCGTGATGGTGATTTTGATGAAGGCGGGCCTGGGCCTTGATCGCGAAAAGCTGGCCCAGCAGGGGTCGGTGGCCTTGCGGCTGGGGTTTTTGCCCGCCGCCTGTGAGGCGATCGCCATTGCCCTGGCCGCCGGATGGCTGTTTCAGTTTGATTTTGCCACCGGGCTGCTGCTGGGCTGTGTGCTCGGGGCCGAGTCGCCAGCGGTGATCGTGCCCGCCATGCTGCGGCTCAAAAGCCTGGGCTGGGGGGTTAAAAAGGGCATTCCCGACGCGATTTTGACCGGCAGCACGCTCTCCGATGTGCTGCTGCTGCTGGTGTTTAGCCTGCTGCTGGCGTTTCTCAGCCAGGGGGGTGCCACGGGCCTGACCCTGGGCAGGCTCACCCTCAGCCCGGTGCAACTGCTGCCGGTGCAAATCATTTCTCAAATTGGTCTGGGGATATTGCTGGGGTGGCTGACGGCGCGCCTGCTGGTGTCGCTGCTGGCCGAGCAAAACTGGACTCAGAATGCTGTGCAGGATGCCCTGGTAGCGGCGGGTTTTGCCCTGTTGCTGCTGGTGGTGGCCGAGGACTGGCCGGTGTTCTCGGGCTATTTAGCGGTGATGGTGACCGGCTTTTTTCTGATCGAGCTGGATGCCCCCCTGGCCCGACGGCTGCGGGGCGGCTTTGACAGCCTTTGGACGATCGCCCAGATCATTCTCTTTGTGCTGCTGGGGGCGAGCATTCAGCTCAGCGTGCTGGGCGATACCCTGGGCCTCGGGCTGCTGGTGCTGGCCATTGGCACCCTAGGGGGGCGATCGCTGGGCTGGTATCTGTCTACTCTGGGCAGCAACTGGACCTGGCGAGAGCGGCTGTTTTTACTGCCGGGCAACTCGGCCAAGGCAACAGTGCAGGCGGCGATCGGGGCGATTCCCCTGGCCCAGGGGATCGCGGGGGGCGAGATCATTCTGGCCCTGTCGGCCCTCTCAATTTTGGTGACCGCGCCCCTGGGGGCCTGGGCGATTCCAACCTTTGCGCCCCGGCTGCTGGAACGGGGGGAGGTAGACCCCACTAAAGTCACCGTGGCCCGCCAGATTGTGCTGCTGGCGGCGGTGGATACTTCCCCCCTGGCCCAGCCGGTGCTGACCAAAGCCGCTGAGCTGGCCCGCCGCAGCGATGGCGAGGTGATCGTGCTGCACGTAATCCGGGTCGATGACCCCGGCGCGGTGGAGCAGCTGCGAGAATTAACCCAGCAGCTGCTGGCCGACATTCGCCATCGCTTTTTAACCACCGCTGGCCCGGTGTCCGAAGCCATCGTGCAGACCGCGCAGACCCACGGCGTGGCCGAGATTGTCATGGGTAAGCGGGGCGATCGCCCCCTAGAGGCGGTGCTGGTGGGGTCGGTCTCTCAGTCGGTGCTAGAAACCAGCCCCATCCCGGTGGTGGTGGTGCCAGCGGTGCCTGTGACTTCGGGGGTAGGCGGCATAGATGAACCTGCCTAAAACGGAAACACTCGCGGCGTAATCAGTACCGTGAGACCCCAAAACAGCAGGTTAAAGGGAATGCCCACCCGCATAAAGTCGGTGAATTTGTAGCCGCCGGGGCCGTAGACCATCAGGTTGGTCTGGTAGCCAATGGGGGTGCTAAAGCTGGCCGAGGCTCCAATCATGATCGCCACTGCAAAGGGCATAAAGCTCACCCCCAGCCCCTGGGCCAGCGACAGCGCAATGGGAAACACCACGGCGGCAGCGGCATTGTTAGTGATCACCTCGGTGAGCAGGCTGGTGATGGCATAGATGGTGGCCAGGCCCACCCAGGGGTTGGTGCCCGCCACCCCTAGCACCGCCGTCGAAAAAGCCAGGGCCGCCCCGGTAGTTTGGAGGGCATTGCCCAGGGCCAGAGCCGCCGCTACCACCAAAAGCACTGACCAATCAATCGAACGAAACCCTTGCTGAAACGAGCAACAGCCGGTAACGACCATCAGCACCGCCGCCAAAACGGCAGCGTTAAGCATATCCATCAAGCTGAAGGCGGCTAGGGCCACCATTAGTACCAAAATGCCAAAGGCGATGGGGGCCTTGTCGTGGCGCAGGGGGTCAGAGTTGGGCACCGGGCTGACCAGGTAAAAGTCGCGGGAGGCCCGCCGTTCTTCTAAAAAGGAGGGGTGGGCTTCGAGCAGCAGGGTATCGCCGGGGCGCAGGCGAATGTCGCCGATTTTGCCGGGCAGCCGCTCGCCGTTGCGACCCACCGCTAGCACCACCGCCCCGTAGCGACTGCGAAACTGGCCCTCACGAATGGTGATGCCCACCAGAGGGCAGGTGTTGGAGACCACGGCCTCGATCAGCGATCGCTCTGATCTGGGCGAGTCGAGCTTAAACACCTGGTCGGTGGCGGGCTGTAAACCCCGAATCTGATTGAGGTCAACGATGGAATCGACCATACCCACAAACACCAGCTGGTCGCGCTCCCGCAGCACCTCTTGGGGGTTGATTACCGTCAGCAGCTGCTCTCCCCGCTGAATCTCGGTCAAGAATAAGCTCGGCAGGTGGCGCAGCCCCGCTTTCTCGACGGTTTTACCCGCCAGGGGGCTGTGGTCTTCCACTACCATTTCCACGGTGTATTCGCGGGGGTCGTCGGTACCGGTAATGGCAGGTTTGCGCACCGGCAGCAGCCAGCGATGGGCCAAGATCAGCATCAGAGAGCCGGCGATCGCACAGGGCACCCCCACCGGCACCAGGTCAAACATCTTTAGCCCCGGCAGATCGGTCTCGGCGATCAGCAACCCGTTGACCACCAGGTTAGTGCTGGTGCCAATCAGCGTACACATGCCTCCCATAATCGCTGCATAGCTCAGGGGGATCATCAGCTTTGACGGGCTAATCCGCAGCTTGCGGCACCAGTCGCCCACCGCCGGTATAAACATCGCCACGATCGGCGTATTGTTCAAAAAGGCGCTGAGGCCGAGCACCGGCGCAATCAGCCGAATCAACGCCTCGGTCTGCCCCTGGGGCATGCCCAGCACCGATCGCGTGATCACATCTAGCCCGCCGGTTTGCTGCAAGCCCGCCACCACAATGTAGAGCACCGCCACCGTGATCATGCCGGGGTTGCTAAACCCCGCTAGGGCGGTGGCCGCGTCGAGGGTGCCGCTGAGCAGCAGCACCGCCAGCGCCCCCAAAAACACCACCTCTGCCGCCAGCGTCGTCATCGCATTGAGCAAAAAAGCCCCTAGGGTCACCCCAATGGCCAGCCAGCCCCGCCAGCTCAAAGGCGCAGCCGATAGCTCGCCGACCAGGACAATACCCCATACCAACAGCCCCGCAATGGCTAGGCCAAGCAGCGCTTTGAGCCACCCGCCACGGGAGGGCAAGTTAGCTAGCCTAGATTTAGGCTGCTCTTCAGACGGAAGCTGATCTTCAGACGGAAGCAGAGTGTTTTTCGTCACGGACCCATGCTCTAAAGAACTACGATGCTACAGCTTTCAACGGCCCATGGACCCGATAGCCCTAGTCTGTCAGCTCCACCACTGCACCATTAGGCAGGTGCTCACGGGGTTGACCAGGCAGAGCCCATTGAGACCAGGCGGCTGACTTGTGCCCAATCTAGACGGCCAGCCTGGGGTTGGTCACAGGCGATCGCTCAGGGAGTAGCAGGCACCAAAAATTCTTCGGTGGGAGTGATTCGCAGGGTCAGATCTACGGGTTGACTGAGCCGATCTTCTAAAAATATCTGGGATTGCCGGGCATCGTCAGCGGTGATGGCATTGGCTGGGGCCGCAAAACCAAGGATGATTTTGACTCCCTGGTTGCCCTGTTGTAGGTCGATCGCCTGTAGCTCGGCCCGCTGAGACAAAGGCAGTTCGGTGCGCACGATTCTGTTTAACCGTTCGCGAGAGTTGGCCTGTACAAGCAAATTGTTGAGCGAAAACCCCAGGGGAATGGCAATCAGCACCATGGTCAGGGCCGACAGCGCAATGCCGCTCTGGGCCCGCTCGACTTTGCCATAGCGCTGCCACAAAAAGACTAAAATGCCGCTGAAGATGATGCCAGTCAGGTTAGTGACAAACAGCAGAGTAGACCCGAGGAACACCTCTTGGTCAAACCGGGACAAACCAATGCCCATCACCCCTAGGGGCGGCACCAAGGCGACGGAGATCGCTACCCCCGGAAAGGCATCGGCCACATGCTTGCGCGATTTGGCAAAGGCCCCTGCCGCCCCCGCCGCCATGGCCACCATCAGGTCGATCAGGGTGGGCTCTGTGCGCAGCAAAATTTCGTCGTTTAAGATTTGTAGCCCGATCAGGCTGGCAATCAGCGCCGAGCTAAACACCGTGGCCAGGGTGCCCCAGAGCAGGGTTAGACCGGCCCGCTTCATCAAACGGCGGTTAGAGACGGCGATCGCGTAGGCAATGCCAATAATTGGCCCCATCAGCGGAGCAATGATCATCGCCCCAATCACCGTCGCGGTGCTGCCCGCCAGCAGACCCAGAGATGAAATGATCCCCGACAGCGTCAGCATGACAAAGAAGCTCAGGGAGGGCACCGACTCGCGCCACAGCAGCCGGTTGACGCTGGCCATGGGGGCGGGCTTGCTAGTCAGCCACTGCCAGTCGCCGCTGTTGCTCAGCCACAGCTTGCGCTTTTTGCGGCGGATGTGAGCCAACAATTTTAAGTACTGGAACCGCTGGGTCATCGCGTTGCCACGGGTATAGAGATAGACTCATTCTCTACCAGCTGGGGCCAACCCCTAACTATCGCCAGCGGTAATCCTGTTCTCTAAGCTCATTTCAAGGCCCGTTCTTAATGCCTATTCTTAAGTCCGTTCTCAAGGCACCAACGTCACAGGTGGATTCGATTCAGACATAATGGAGCCTAGTTATCCACCGAGGCAAGCCCGTGACCTCCAACAAACCAGACGCGATCGAGCATCAGAATGTCCCCGTCGAGCATCGCAGTCTCCACGACTTTTTGTACAGCGCTGCCGACGAGCATGCCGCCGAGGCCGCCGCCGCCCCACCCACTGCCGCTACGGGCAGCACCCCCCTGCCCATTGCCGACTGGTGCGAGCGAACCCAAGACACCAAGGTGACTGGGGTCTATGCGGTGCGCGATCGCCACAATCAGACTCAGTTTATAGGCATCTCCCGCAACGTCTCGCTGTCGTTGCGCAGTCATCTGGTAGCAAAAGGTGAAGCGGTCTGTGCCCAGGTAATCGTGCAACCCTTTGGCTTCCCCAGTCGCGAGGCCATGGCGGCCCTGCGGGATGAATGGATTGCGGCCCTGCCCAGCCCCCCGCCCGGCAATGTCGACGGCACCTGGGAGGGCAACCAGGCCAAAGCCGCCACCCAGGCCATGTCTGCCGCCGAACGCGAAGCCTACGAAGCCAAAAAACTCAAGCTGCGCCGCGCCATGGCCGACGGTTCCCTGTCTAAGGAGAAAGATCTGGCGCAGACAGCCTCTGCCGACCCCAAGGCAGACCTAACCGCCGCTATGACCGATGACAACTGGAGCGACTTAATTCGCGATCAAACTCGGGAGACCCAGTCCTGAATGATTTGGCAGCATTTGCCCTCATTGATTGCCATCACCCTGGCTGGCTAGATAAAGACGGCTGGGCCAGGCCAAGACTGACGGGAGACCGCCGTGACGGTGCGCACCATCGGGTGATGTAGAAAAACGGCTACAGCGTTGGGAAGAATATGGCTCGGTAGGCTCCGATCAGGGTTTCGCCCCAGAACAGGGTGATCACCGCTGCGATCGCCAAAAACGGCCCAAAGGGCATGGGCTGACGACGGCTGATCAGCTTGAGGGCGATCGCACCACCCCCCACCACGGCCCCCACCAAACAGGCCAAAAACCCGCTCAGCAGCACCCCCTGCCAGCCTAGCCAGGCCCCCAGCATCGCCGCCAGCTTGGCATCGCCGCCGCCCATGGCCGTCTGCCCTAGGGCCGCCGAGGCAAAGAGGGTAATCAAGTCAAACAGCCAGATGCCCAAGATTGCGCCCACAATGCCGCCCATGAGTCCCTGGATCGGGCTGGGCAAGGGTTCCCCTTGCAGCAGGGGCAGGGCAAACTTCACTACCAGCCCCAGCACTAGTCCCGACTGGGTGAGCCCATTGGGCAGAGTCAGCGTATCGAGGTCAATGAAGGCTAGGGCCACCAGCCAGCTGAGCAGCAGCCAGTAGCCCACCGTGGCCCAGGTCATGCCCAACAGCCAAAAGGTCGCCAAAAACAGCACCCCCGTCAGGGCCTCGATCAGCGGGTAGCGGGGCGAAATCGGGGCGCGGCAGTAGCGGCAGCGGCCCTTGAGCCAGAGCCAGCCCAGCACTGGCACATTGTCGTAGGGCTTGAGCCGGGTGTGGCACTGGGGGCAGCGGGAGGGCGGGTGCAGCAGCGACAGCCCCGCCGGCACCCGGTAGATCACGACATTGAGAAAGCTGCCCACGGCAGAGCCGAAGAGAAAGACGAGGGCGGAGGTGATAAGGGTATCCATGGGTGGGGGAGTGAAGGGGTGGAGGGGTGGATGTGCCTGAGTGAGAGGGGTTGGGGTTAGGGTGCCCAGCCGCTGTAGGGGGGCACTGCCTACTATTGGGGAAACTATTTTCCAGAAGTTGCCTTAGGGCGATCGCTGGAAAGATGCCCCCTACAATCAGGGGACTGTCATTTCTCCATCATTTTATGTCTCCCGACGCCAGCGCTTTCTCCGCCGATACTGAAGCCATTCACAGCGGTCGGGGCATCGACCCGGCCACCGGAGCCATTATTGCCCCGATCCACCTTTCGACTACCTTTGAGCGCGGCGGCGACGGCAGCTACCCCCAGGGCTACATCTATGGCCGCAGCGGCAACCCCAACCGTGACGCCCTCGAAACCGCCCTAGCGACTCTAGAACAAGGGATAGAAGCGGCCACCTTTGCCTCAGGTTCTGCCGCTACGTTTACGCTGCTCCAGGCGCTCACGCCCAAAGATCATGTGATTGCGCCCCAGAGCGTCTACTTTGGCGTGCAGCAGATGCTGGAGAAAATCTTCGCCCCCTGGGGGCTGAGCTACACCCTGGTCGACACCACCGATTTAGCGGCAGTGGCTGAGGCGCTGCGCCCCAACACCCGCCTGGTGCTGATCGAGACGCCGTCGAACCCCCAGCTTTCCATCACCGATATTCAGGCAGTAGCCAATCTGGCCCACCAGGCCAACGCCTACCTGGCCTGCGACAACACCATCGCTTCCCCGGTGCTGCAAACCCCGCTCACCCACGGGGCCGATTTCGTCATCCACGCCACGACCAAATACTTGGCGGGCCACGGCGATGTGATTGGTGGCGCAGTGGTGATCCGCGAGGCCAATCCCCTGTTCGAGCAGCTCAGGCTGATTCAAACCATCGGCGGTACCGTGCCGTCGCCCTTTGAGTGCTGGCTCACCCTGCGGGGCCTGCAAACCCTGCCCCTGCGGGTGCGCGCCCAAGCGGCAGCGGCTCAGACAGTGGCTGAATGGCTGTCCCAGCACCCGGCGATTGAGCAAGTGTTGTATCCCGGCTTGCCGGGTCATCCCGGCCACACCGTCGCCCAAAAGCAAATGACGGGCTACGGCGGCCTGCTCTCGTTCTTAGTCAAGGACGACCAAGCCACCGCCATGGCCGTAGCCGCCAAAACCCGCCTCATAGCCCGCGCCACCAGCTTTGGCAGCCCCCACAGCACCATCGAGCACCGCGCCTCGATTGAGGTGGGCACTGCCACCGCCCCCAACCTGCTGCGCCTGTCTATCGGCTTAGAGCACGTGGATGATCTGATCGCCGATTTAGAACAAGCGCTCAGCGATTGAGGCGATCCTTGACGGTGCAAGGTATGAGGTTCACGGTGCAAGGTATGAGGTTCACGGTTCAGTTCACGGTTCACGGCATCAGGCAGAACCGAAACCCGAAACCCGAAACCCGAAACCCGAAACCCGAAACCCGAAACCCGAAACCCGAAACCCGAAACCCGAAACCCGAAACCCGTAGACCGCAAACCGCAAACCGTAGACCGAAACCCGAAACCCTCAGGCCAGAACCGAAAACTGGCTGAAGCAAACCTGCGGTACCAGTCGCCAGGGCTACAGTCGGAGCAGCACACCGCAGGAGCCTTGAGTCATGTTTACCCGAGTTCGTCGGCAGTTTCGCCGCTTTTTTAGGCAGGCCCGCACCGTCAATAACGAACCGGTCAACCGGGCCAGTTTGGCGGTGATTATTCTGATCGACCTGTTTATTCTGTTCAACGTGTTTAGCGGCCTCAACGACATTGGCCGCTGGCCGCTGGCCCCCTACCAGGCCTACCCCTGCCACAGCCCTTGGGCGGGGTATCGATCGCAAACCCAGGGCGATCGCAACTACGACATTCTCCGCAACACCCTGCGGATTCATGAGGCCCCAGACTCTAGCTGGGCCGCTGACTATCGCCACACCGCAGCGGGCCACCTGGGCGAAGTGTCCCCCATTTGTCTCGACTATGCCGCCACCGCCGACGGTCTCAACACTCCCGAAAATCGCGATATTCTCAACAGCATTGACCAGAACCAGGGCACCATTGCCACTCTGGAGCAAGAAAACCAGACCATCCGCAGCCAGTACGACTCGACCCTGCTAGAGCAGATCGCCGGGCAGCCCCAGAACCAATCCATCAACCAGGTAGAGGCCTCCCAGGCCCGCGCCACCCTAGAGCGTAACCAGGCCAGCCTGGAGGAGCTGCGATCGCAGCAGCGCGACCTGCAAACCCAGCTGGCCCAAACCCCAGCCAGCCAGCCGTTTCTCGCCCTGCTCAACAACGACAGCCAGTTTCAGCAGCTCGACCGTCAGTTTCAGCGGTCTTCCTTCTGGCACCCCACGGTGCAGATGCTGTTTCAGGGCCTATTTTTGCTGCCTCTGATCGGTCTGGCCTGGGCGGTTCACCGCACCGCCGAGCGCCGGGGCTATGGCCTGATCGCGCTCCAGAGCTGGCACCTGCTGGTAATTTTCTGCATTCCCTTGGTGATCAAGGTCTTTGAGCTGCTTCAGTTTGGGGCGATCGCCCTCTGGCTCTCGGAGGTCGTGATCGCCCTGCTGGGAGGGCTGCTGTTTTTGCTCAACTACCTCTACATTTTGCTGGTGCCCCTAGTGGGCTACGGCATAATCAAATTCTTTCAAAAGGTGGTGCTCAACCCTCGGCTTCAGGTGGCGGGGCGGGTGCAAAACCAACAGTGCATTCGCTGCGCCAAAAAGCTGCACCTCGGCGACACCCACTGCCCCCACTGCGGCTACCACCAGGAGGTGGAGTGCGGTCACTGCCACCAGCCCACCTATAAGTACCTGCCCTACTGCCGCCACTGCGGCACGGCTCAGCCCCTGGAGATCTAATCGCGACAAAAATTGCAACAAAAATGGTCTCTGGCTGACGGGCCAGAGACCAAGGATGTAATTGATTCAGAGTAATGCGTTATGGGCGGTAAGCGAAAAGCCTCATCGGCCAGCAAACATAGTTGGTAAGAACAAATCTCGTAAGCGCCAGCAGCCTTAGGCCTTACGGGAGTAGTACTCAACCACCAGTAGTTCGTTGATGTTGAGGGCCACCCATTCACGCTCAATAATGCCGTTGACCTTGGCAGTAAGCTTGGCTTTGTCGAGTTCGAGGTGGGCGGGCACGTTGGCCAAACCGGGAAACTCCAGGTTGGCTTCAACCAATTTTTTGGAGGCATCGCGATCGCGCACGGTGATCACGTCGCCGGGGCGACACTGATAGCTGGCGATCGACACCACACGACCATTGACGCAGATGTGGCCATGGTTGACGGCCTGCCGCGCCGAGGGAATGGTTGGCCCAAAGCCAAGGCGAAACACGGTGTTGTCAAGCCGCATTTCAAGCAGTTGCAGAATGACTAAACCAGTCGAACCACCGGCCCGACGAGCTTTCTTCACGTAGCGAAGCAGCTGCTTCTCGGTGAGGCCGTAGTTGAAGCGCAGCTTTTGCTTCTCTTCTAGCCGCACGGCGTATTCAGACTTTTTCTTGCGGTCTTGGCCGTGCTGACCGGGGGGATAGGCCTTGCGGGGGGTCTTGCGGGACAGGCCCGGAAGCTCGCCCAGACGGCGTACAACCCGCAGGCGAGCGCCTCTATATCGCGCCATAAACGTTTACTCTCCGAACAAATTCCAAAGATTCTAATCATAGCGTTGATGCGCGATCAGATCAATGGTTTGGGGGGGATTTGGGTTTTGGGTTTTGGGTCTCGGGTTTTAGGGCTCAGCCAGCCACTTATCTACTGCTGCTGCTCAACGCCTTGCAGAATTTGGTAGACAAACAGCTGCCGTAGCGCTTTGGTTTGCTGCTGCTGCCGGTTCGCGGTCGCATGAATCTCTGCTGATACTATGACGCTACCGGCCACCAGGGCCAGAACTAAACAGATATTTCGCACAATGATGGGGACAGGCAAACGGCGATTTTTCATAATCGTCATGGGAATTGTCACTGGAATCGTTACAAAAATTACGGCAGGTTGCCCCGATGGGGTTAATGGTACAGGGCGGCACTAGGCTGCATAAACTATGGCATGATGACGGCGGCGCAGGGCAGCGGGTTACACCAAAATCTCTGACCAACGCCGCACTGGCACTGGAGATAGTCAACGTTCATGCTAGGTCTAGCGATTCACACCTGCGGCCCCGATCTGGGGCTGGCCTTGGGCGACTTTGACGGCGAGACCCGCCACCAGACCTGGCCCCTGGGGCGCGATCTATCGACCCAGCTGCACGGCATTTTAATGGAGTTTATTGCGCCCCATACCTGGCAAGATTTCTCATTTTTGGCGGTGGCGGGGGGGCCGGGGGGGTTTACGGGCACCCGTCTGGGGGTGGTGACAGCCCGCACCCTGGCCCAGCAGTTAGAGATTCCGCTGTTTGGAATGTCTAGCCTGGCAGCGATCGCCCAGCGCACCCTCACCGCCCAAGCTCAGGACGTGACTCAGGATATTGCCGTCGAGATGCAGGCTCAGCGAGGACAGATCTACACCGCCATCTATCGTCCCACGGCTCAAGGCCTAGAGGTGATTCAGCCCGATCAGGTGCGATCGCCTGACGACTGGGAAACGGCCCTCAAAGCCCACCCTCACCCCCTAGAGCGAGTTGTGGCGGGGGATGACCTGGCGGAAACGGTGGTGCAGATGCTGGAATTGGCGTATCTGCGCTGGCAGGGGGGCGATCGCCCCGACTGGGCCACGGTGATGCCCTACTACGGCCAGCATCCGGTGGATCGCTAGGTAGCGGCCAAGGCATTGCGTTTGGATAACTAGTCGCCCATGCCCCATAGGCATCTGTGGCAAGATAACCATGGCGATTCGTGGCAGAGTTGGAGACTTAACATGGCGAGTTCTAGAACGCTACTGATTACCGGCGCATCTACAGGGATCGGTGCCGCAACGGCCCAGCAGGCGGCAGCGCAAAATTTCAACCTGGTCTTGGCCGCCCGCTCTGCTGAGAAGCTGGATAAATTGGCGAAAGAACTGGGTGGCGATAGAGTTCGGACTTTTGTTTGTGATGTCACTGATTATGCTGCCCAAGAAAAGTTGGTAGCCAATGCAGTAGAGGCGTTTGGCAGTCTAGATGCGGTGTTTGCTAATGCTGGTTGTGGCGGTGAGCCGGGTGGGTTTTCGGGGGCTCCGGTTGAGTCTTGGCAGCGCATCGTCAATACCAATATTCTGGGCGTCGCTTACACGCTGCGGGCCAGCCTAGAAGAGCTCAAGAAAGCCAAAGGTCACGTCATCATTACCGGCTCGATTGCAGGGCGCAAAGTGCTGGGGGGTTCTATGTATTCAGCCTCGAAATGGGCCGTCTCGGCGATCGGCTATAACTTGCGAGAGGAGATGCGAGGCACTGGGGTGCGTGTCACTCTGATTGAGCCGGGGATGGTAGACACACCGTTCTTTGATGACCCGAAGCCCGATGCCCTGCGTCCCGATGATGTGGCTCGGACGGTTCTCTTTGCGCTCTCGCAACCTCCCAATGTTGATATTGGTGAACTTGTGGTTTTGCCAACACCACCGGCTGAAGGGTAATTAATGCAGCTCAGCTACGGTGCTTTGCACTGTAATACTAAATCCTGAATGAATACCCCCGATTTGTAGGGGCGTAGCATGCTACGCCCCTACGGGGTTCCTGATTATGAACCAGGGTTTACCAAATCGGATTTGCTATAAAAGACCGCTACCACGGAACCATTTCTGTGGAGTCTGAACCGGGGCACCCCTGTTTTGCAGTGTGGTTGACTCTGGGGAAATCAAAAACAGCCCCCGGCTAGCCGGGGGCTGTTTTTTCGCTAGCTCAGTCCCAACAGGGCTTTGCCACTGATTCAGTGGCACTCACGAACAAACGTTGGAGAACTCTATCTAGCGGCCTAGAGATACTTTTCAAGGGTGTTGGCGAGGGTGGTTTTGGGCACAGCACCCACGACCATATCAACCCGCTGCCCTTCTTTAAAAATCATCAGGGTGGGAATGCTGCGGATGCCGTACTGGCTGGCAACGCTAGGGTTCTCGTCGGTGTTGACCTTGACGACTTTTATTTGGCCGTCGTACTGCTCAGAGATTTCTTCTACCACCGGAGCCACCATGCGGCAGGGCCCACACCAGGGTGCCCAAAAGTCAACCAGAACGGGGACGGTGCTTTCGAGAACTTCTTGCTTAAATGTAGAGTCTGTTACCTGAGCGGCTGCCATGCCTAGTGTTCCTTGCCGTTGTTATCCACACGCAATCTTACCATAGCCAACCCCCGGCTATTAGAGGGGTTGAGCAACATCTCGGGAGAAATTCCCAAACCTGCTCAAAACGCCGCTGGAGTCGTGTTTTTAAGCCCAAGTCACCCCCGAGAAGAAACCGCCCAGACCAAAGGCCTAGGCGGGATATGGTGTGAGGAGTGAACGGAAACTTTCGTCTCCGCTTTACCCTATTCTAGTGGGGACAGTTGCAAATCTGCCATCCCTAATGACATTCTCAAGAACTTTATGGTAATCACAAATTATTCTGGCTTCGGGAACTGATCCCGGGTATCAACTTAAGCCGGGACAGGTTGACCGTACCAGGGATTGGGCTGTTGTGACGAAGAAGACCGTCTAGGCATAGGTAACTCTGTAAAAGTACTCAAGACAGACTCAAAGAGGTC
>JBBSKN010000009.1:0-61437 GCA_038256265.1 Phormidesmidales cyanobacterium | reverse complement strand
TCAGGGTGAAAATGCTGTAGACCACCTCTTTGAGCTCATGGCCTCTTCGGGTTGCTCGCCCCCTGCTTGTTTGCCTGGATAATCCTGGGTCTCTGGAGGCTTTCTCATTAAGCCTCTCTTATTGCTGTGACTAATTACGCACTATCTTTCCACAGCTTAAACCTCAAGCAGGTTGGCTCATCGGCTGAGTAAGCGTTAGCTAGAGACTAAAGAATGTTGCCAGAGACGGCATCTTCCTTCAACTCCTTCTTGAACAGGTTTAGTAGGGATGGGGTAGCAAAGAAGCCAAAATAAATACCCAATGCGCCTGTTAGCCCGTGCAGAAAAACATCGGCTCCATAGATCGGAAAAAGTCCGAAAAAAGTGTTGGCAACCGGTACGAGACCCAAGACAGCGAGAGTAGTGTAATAAATACCCAATTGGCCAGAGAATAGACGAGAGCTATCTAGCGAAATAGAGGCAACGATGCCCAATAGACCGGTGACGATGTGAATAATGTTGTGGGGCGTATTCACCGGAAACAACCCCATTAAGTAGCCAAAACCAGAAACAACGCCTAGCTTTTCTATCGAAGGGGGCATAGCGCCCGCCTGAGCAACTAGGCCAGGTATGAAGCCCATGATACCCATGATTAAGTAGGCTATGCCAATGATCAACGCAAATTTTTGTGCAGCTTTCATGATAATTCTAAGGTAAACGTCAGATAGCAGTTTTGGGTACGCTTGCAGCAGCTTGGTAAAGCTTTTTAATCCCTATCTAGCTGGAAAATGCCTAACTAGAATAAGGAAGGATGAACCCATAACATCTAACTAGACCTTAGATAACTCACTGGATTTAAGCCTCTCTAAAGAGAAGTAGTTGCTTGTAACTCGTTGGGCAGATAAAAATTCTGATAAGCATCAATTTTCTAAGCTGAATTTGGTCTGGATTTGACATAGGCATATATGAATTTTGCCTGAACGGCTTGTTGTGCTCCGTTACAGATCTAACGGAGCACAAGAAATTTCCCTAAGCACTGGAGCGATTTACAGGCCTAACGGTTAATTGTCGTTAGGCAGCTTTCCATTGTCTACTCCAGGAGTCAAAGTTTTAGCGTTTTGAGGGTAGATTTCAGCCATATTTTTAACTGCGTCAGCCGACTCTTCAGCAATGCGCTTCAGCTGTTTTCCAGGTTGGCCTTCCAACGATTCGTTCTCAGCTTCCCACTGGCCCATGGTGCGGGGGCGACCCACATCTTCAGTGGGGGGCAGTTGGCTAGAGGTAGGATCTTTGATGGTTTGCCGGGCGTCAACTCCGCTGGCGGTCAGCAGAATAAACACAGCCGAGCAAGCCACTGCAAACTGCTGCCAGTGAATGCGGTTCAGTGCTTTTTTAAAGATTCCAAAAATCTGTTGCATTACAGGTGTCCCAAAAACGATAACAGCCGCTAGCCAGCGCTCTGCCTAAAGCAGCTACTAATGGACAAGGTAGGTATTCCCTTGTGGAACCTTATCGCTCAAAGGGTATATTTCTGCGATCGCCTCAGCCCTGTGGCAAAACCCTAGCTCTGCTACTGCTTGGGGCTCTCTGGGAAAATTCTGGTGCAATGGCCATCCCGGCGGCCCACTCTCCGGCAACCGCTTCGCCCTTGGGTTGCAATGCCGCACAGACTAAAGGTTCTAGGCCGTGCGGCACTCTGCTATGGCCTAGTCAAAATACCCTGCTGTTGAGCGGGGGAGAGTGTTGCCAGCCCTCGGTTCACCGCACTCAGCACTGCCAGCAGTGAGGCTGTGACAATGCTGCTGTGAATGCCCACCCCGTGAATATGGCCTTCGAGCCAGTCGGTGGCGATTTCAACCAGGGCGATCGCATCGGCATCGCTATCGTAGCCAATCGACTTTTCCTCGTAGCTGTGGATGCGAATGCCCAGATCCAGCGCATTCACAAAGGCATTGATGGGGCCGTTGCCGCTGCCGCTGCGGGTGAGCCTGACATCGTTGCAGTCAACGGTTATAGAAATGGCCGATGGGCTCTCGTCATCCCGCCAGTGGTGGCTAACGTATTTAAACGGTGCACTGGCCCGCAAATACTCCTGCTCAAACAGATCCCACAGCATGGGGCCAGTCATCTCCTTGCCCGTAGCATCCATCGCCCGCTGCACCACCTGGCCAAACTCAATCTGCAACTGCCGGGGCAGGCTGAGGTTGTAGTCGCGCTCTAGCAAAAAGGCAATGCCCCCCTTGCCCGACTGGCTATTGACCCGCACTACCGACTCGTAGGAGCGGCCCAGATCTGCTGGGTCGAGGGGCAGGTAGGGCATATCCCACAGCTCGTCAGGATTGCGGGTGGCAAAGCCCTTGCGAATCGCATCCTGGTGAGAGCCAGAAAAGGCGGTAAACACCAGGTCGCCCACGTAGGGATGGCGGGGATGAATCGGCAGTTGGGTGCAGTCTTCGACAATGCGGGCTACCTCATTAATCTGCGAAAAATCTAAACCAGGATGAATGCCCTGGGTATAGAGGTTCAACGCCAGGGTGACGATATCGACATTGCCGGTGCGTTCGCCATTGCCAAACAGGCAGCCCTCGACCCGGTTGGCCCCGGCCATTTGGCCCAGCTCGGCGGCGGCAATCGCACAGCCCCGGTCATTGTGGTTATGCACGCTCAAGTCCACGTGATCGCGGTAGGCCAGGTGGCGATGCATCCACTCCACCTGGTCGGCAAACACGTTGGGGGTGGCGCTTTCCACTGTGGCAGGCAGGTTGATGATCGCTTTGCGATCGGGCGTTGGCTGCCACACATCCAGGACGGCGTTGCAGATATTCCGCGCAAACTTTTGCTCCGTTTGGGAGAAGACTTCTGGCGAATACTGGAAGCGCCACTGGGTTGCGGGCCGCTCCGCCGCTAGGTCGCGGATTAAGGTTGCTGCCTTTACCGCCAGGTCAATGGTTGCAGCCTCGTCTTTGCGAAACACCACCCGCCGAAACACCGGGGCCGTAGCGTTGTAGACATGGACGATCGCCCGTTTCGCTCCGGCCAGTGACTCAAAAGTGCGGCGAATCAAGTCTTCCCGCGCCTGGGTCAGCACCTGAATTTCCACATCGTCGGGTATGCGATGCTCTTCAATCAAGCGGCGCACAAAGCGAAAGTCGGTGTCCGAGGCCGAGGGAAACGCCACCTCAATTTCCTTAAAGCCAATGTCCACTAGCAGCTCAAACATCCGCAGCTTTTGCGCCACAGACATCGGCTCGATCAGCGCCTGGTTGCCGTCGCGCAGATCGGTGCTGAGCCAAATGGGGGGCTGGGTAATGACCTGGCTGGGCCAGGTGCGATCGGGCAAATCAATGGGCGCAAAGGGGCGATATTTCTCGGCAGGGTTCGTCAACATGGGTTATGTTTCTAAGATTTGAGCGATAAAAAGCTTGCCTAGTTCATCGACTGTGGCAGAGGTGAAGTGAAGGGTTTACGGTTCACGGCCTGTCTTGAACCGCATATCTTGCACCGTAGACCGTAAACCCCAATTACCACCGAGACGATCAAATAAATTACCCCTGTCGATCTGGGTAACAGCGTCCTCAACTCCCAAGCTACAGTCAGGTCTGATCATCAGGTCTAGGCAAAACCTTTGATCTGGCCTGTGATCCGGGGAGTAAAACTATTCAGGGCATTACGCCTTTATTTCAAAAATTAGTTGCGCCCAAGGCGCAGCAGCAGCCCCAGCCCTAGCAGGCTGTGAAGAGTAGTGGGGCGTAGTTGCAGAGAAAACATCAAATGATTAATAGAAAGCTGTGAAGTCACACAGTACTATGCATACTAACCCTGACCAAAATTAGCGTCAAGGTCTTGGGCGACTTCTAAAAAACAGTTTCCCCCATGGTGGGCAGTGCCCACCCTACAGCTGACCAAAATCAGCGTCAAGGTCTCTTTGTACCAGCGCTTTAATCGTCAGACTGGGTGCGCAGCTCTTGAGCGCGCAGATAAATCTGCACCCACTGGGCCTGAATTTGCCTGGTTTTTAGCCCCAGGCGGCGGGTTAGGGCGTCGGTGGGCTGCTCTGCTTTATAGGCGGTCAAAATTGCCTGCTCTTCTGCGGTGAGGCTTTGCCAAAACTGATCCCACTGGGTGGGGGTGAGGCCAAAGTTGTGCTCTTGTAGCGAGGTTTTGAGCCAGCCCAGCACCAGCGCGGGCTGCTCACGCAGGGCAAAAATGCGAATGGCATGGTAGCTAATCTTTTCGCGCAGGCGATACACCTGCTGCACTGGCAGACCTAGCTCCTGGGCAATCTGGTCTTGGGAAAGACCTTTGAGGTGCAGCTCTAGCCAGCGGGCGGCGGTGTTGTCGAGGCTGCGGCTGAGGTAGGTGGCAAAGGTGGTTTTGACCTGGTGCCGCTGGCTCTGCTGCTCGAGCTCGTTCTGCTTGTCTTGGTACTGGTTCCAGGCTTCTACGTCCAGCAGGCTGAGGGAGTCTTCGCTGTCGTTGGGGGCAATTTCGTCCGATACCAGGCGAATCAATTCGCCGGTGGGCACCTGGGTCATGCCGCCCTTCTGGCTGCGCCGCAGATAGTTGACGAAGCGATAGATAATCAGCGGCTGGTTGCGAATCGGGCGCAGGCAATATTCTTCAATGCTGGCCAGCATCAGCAGGTTGCGCAGTCGGGAGCTTTGGGTGCAGGTCGAGATCCACTGGAGCTGCTGGGCCAGGTGGCGATCGCTGCGCATCATCTCCTGAATCACTTCTTGAATCACGTCAACCACGGTGCGGCGGCGATCGCGGCTCAGCGAAATCCAGGTTTTGATTTTGTTGCGAATCAAAAATAAGCTGCTCAGCCGCTTGATCAGCCGCTGGTAGCCCTGTTCAGGGCTGACATTCCAGTAGCGCTGCTGCAAAATCCGGTAGCGATACTCAATGGCGCGCCGGGCGATCGCCAGGTCTGCCTCCGCCAGCGTTGCAAAGCGATCCGGCGATTCTCCCAGCAGCCAATGGACAATGCTCTGGCAGGTAGACTGGGGCTGATCGGGGAGATCCTCCCGCAAACGGGATAACCAATCCTCGGTCATAGTGTCTGCCGCGACCATGCAATCAGTCCTTGTGAGCGTGCTCGAGTGTAGGCTTTATCTTAATATCTGTTCTCTTCAGACTTGCGGGCGAAAGAAACTTTTTAGCCGGTTATTTTGAAAAGCCTGCCACCCCTCAAAAAATCACACAAACTTTACACTCGTTAAGCCTACAGGAAGATTCCGCAAAGCTTATCTCTATTTAACCGGGCTACTCGCACTGAAGCTGTTAGGTTTGGGGCAAGGCGTGTGTACTTACACGGTAGACAGGTTGTTGTAAAGGACACACCAAAACCTGTGTGTCTCCAGTATTATCAACGAAGCCGCGATCAAAGCGCACCTACGTAGAAAGAGCGCAGGGTATAAATATTTTACGGGTAAATACGTATAGCCTGGTATAAAATGTTCAGAACAATCAGTACTAGCACACGCATATCACAGGCAGTATCTACTATGTTCTCTCTCCATCCAGCTACCTCTAGAGAAGGCCCCCTGGAGCTTTCTGCTTCTGTTGTTCACCCCTCCTCTCGGTGTTTGATCAAGCGCTCCATCGATATTTTAGGTGCCCTGGTCGGCCTGCTGATTTTAGCCCTGGTGGCTATCCCGGTGGCTGTGGCCATCAAGCTAGACAGCCCTGGCCCGGTTTTCTATGCCCAGCAGCGCTATGGACTCAAAGGCCGACCCTTCACCATTTGGAAGTTTCGTTCCATGGTGCAAAATGCTGACCTGCTTAAGCAGACCGTGGCTAATCAGGCCCAAGGGCTGATCTTTAAAAATGAGCAAGACCCTCGTATTACCCGCATAGGCAAGCTTCTGAGAAAAACTAGCCTAGATGAGTTTCCACAGTTTTGGAATGTGCTCAAGGGCGACATGAGCCTGGTGGGCACTCGTCCCCCCACCGAAGACGAGGTCTCTCGCTACAGCCCTCACCACTGGCAACGTTTAGATGTGAAGCCCGGCATGACGGGGCAATGGCAGATCAGCGGGCGATCGGCGATCAAAGATTTTGAGGAGATCGTCCACCTCGACCTGCACTACCAGTCTGTTTGGTCGCCATGGTACGACCTCCAGGTGATCTTCAGGACTATCGCCATCCTGTTTGATCGCAGGGGCGCTTACTAGCACCCCGCGTCATAAGTCAACCAACTGTTCCTGACACCCAAAACCTGAAACCTAGCACCTGACACCCCCCGCAAAGGTTGCTCTATTGCTGCCGACTAGTACTAGGCCTCATGCCAAGGTTCATCGGCGTCTGGCTCGTTAGCAGCAACGACCATATTGTCTCGGTGCACGACGGTGTCAGCTCCCTCATAGCCTAAGATGCCAGAGATTTCCTCTGATCGGCGACCTAAGATGAGTTGTAGATCCTCGGCGCTGTAATTAACGATGCCCCTGGCAATGTCTGTGCCGCTGTCGTCGCAGATCATCACAGCATCTTGACCTTCAAAGGTGCCGTCAATGTGAGTGATGCCGGCGGCTAACAGCGATTTACCCCCTTTCAAAATCGCCTGGGTAGCCCCCCGGTCGAGGTGAAGTCGGCCAGAGGGGGCCAAGCCGGCAGCAATCCAGCGCTTGCGCGCGCGACTAGGCCTGGGTGATGGAGCAAACTGGGTGCCTACGGCCTCTCCTGCTAGGGCTTGCCCGATGGTGTGTGGCTGGCGACCATCGGTGATTACGGTGCGCACCCCGGCGGCCGTGGCAATTTGCGCCGCCTCTAGCTTGGTCAGCATGCCGCCCGTGCCCCAGGCCGAGCCTTGCCCCCCGGCCCCCGCTTTTAGGGCCTGGATATCGGTCAGCCGATCAATGGCAATAATCGGCTGAGCCTCGGGGTTAGAGCGTGGGTCGGCGGAGTAGAGGCGATCAACATCGGTGAGCAAAAACAGCCACTGCGCGCCAATCAGGCTGGCGACCAGGGCCGAGAGGGTGTCGTTGTCGCCAAACTTGAGTTCTTCCACCGCCACCGTGTCGTTCTCGTTGACGATGGGGATCACCCCCAGCTGCAAGAGCTGGCGAAAGGTGCGGTAGCTGTTGACGTAGCGCGATCGCACCCCCAAATCGCTGCGGGTGAGCAACACCTGGGCAATGGGCTGGTTGAGGGCCGAAAACAGATCGTCGTAGATGCGCATGAGGCGACCCTGGCCCACCGCAGCAACGGCCTGCTTCATGGCCAGGGTTTTAGGTCGCTCAGCTAAATTTAGCCGTCGGCAGCCAATGCCCACCGCCCCAGACGATACCAGCACCACCTGATACCCCTGCTGCCTCAAAACGCAGAGGGTTTCGACCAGGGTGGCTAGGGTTGAGAGGGCAAATTGGCCAGGGGTGGTGCCGGTTAGGCTAGAAGTACCGATTTTAACCACCAGGGTTTGAACTGGGCTCACGGGCAAACGCCAACAACGGTAGGGATAGCCCTGGCAGTATAGCAACCGCTGAGAACCCGCTCGCCTGGCCCTCTAAATCTTCCCAGGCTAAGGGATTTTGAAAACTTTAGATCTTTCCAGCATGGAGTGGCCAAGAGCAAACCATCTCTGCGGTGAGCAACGACTTTTGGCAGCCTTTAGCCTCAAAAGCAATCTAAAGAGAAACCCCCAGATACTGGGAAATCATGACCTCAAAGGCCCGTACTGGCGAAGTGCCAACTATCTGGTTGAGGCCGGGCATTGGCTGTACCAAAATAGTGAATAGCCCTAGCCGATTGCCGGCTAAAACATCGGTAAACAGGCGATCGCCCACCATGGCAACCTGGTGCACCGGCAAGTCCATAGCGGTCAGAGCCTGCTTCAGCTTCCGTCCTGAGGGTTTGCCGGCGCTCGTAATGTAGGGCACATCTAGCAGAGTAGCAATGCGGTTGATCCGGTAGGCGTTGATGTTGTTGCTCACCAGCCAAACGGTGGCCATGGCCTTCATCTGGTGCATCCACTGGGTCAGGTCGGGGTTAGTTTCCGCCTGGCGCAAGGGCACTAGCGTGTCGTCCACGTCTAGAATGAGCCCTTTAATGTTGTGCTGAGTCAGCAGGGCAGGGGAAATCGTCAAGACGCTGCCATCTAGTACTAGATCGGGTTGCAGTAGGCGAGAGAAAGGCATGGCCAAAAAATCAAGTGATCCCCATAGCCAGCATAATCTAGAACGGTTGTCTGGGTGAGGTCAGCCCTGTCAAGCTGAGGCCAGATTCAGGGGATGATTCTCACAGACGATCACACCCTGCCCAACCCCAGGATTAAAGTTTGTTTTTTCTAAGTGCCTCTAATCTGATCCGGGACTTGATTTAATTGTCAATGGTGGCGCGAATGGCATCGCGAGCGGCCTCGTGCTCGGCCAGGGTGCGGCTAAACACGTGGGTGCCGTCATAGCGGGCAACAAAGAAAAGATAGTCGGTAGGCTCGGGTGCGAGGGTGGCCTCTAGGCTGGCCAACCCGGCGCTGGCAATGGGGGTAGGTGTCAGACCGGGGTTAATGTAGGTGTTGTAGGGCGACGGGGTGCCCACCTGGGTCCAGGTCAGGGGCTGCTCTTTGGTTTGGGTGATGCCCAGGCCATACTCCACCGTCGGGTCGGCCCCCAGGGGCATATTTTGCTCTAGGCGATTGGTAAACACCCCAGCAATTACCCCGCGTTCCTCGGGCACCACCGATTCTTTTTCGACAATGCTGGCTAAGGTGGCCCACTCCAGCACGGAGTAGTCGGTGGCAGTCTGCTGATAGACGGGCAGGGCGATCGTCTCAAACTGTCGCAGCATCGTATCTACCGCCGCCTCGGGGGTGACTCCCTCAGCCGGTAAGCGGTAGGTGTCGGGAAACAAAAAACCTTCCAGGTGGGGAATGCCCTCGGGCAACCAGGGGTAGCGATCGCGCGGAATCTGCTCGGTGGCGGCCAAAAAGGCATCAGCGGAGAAAAACCCCTCCCGCTCGAAGTAGGCGGCCATCTGGCTGCGGTTCCAACCTTCGGGGATAGTAAACGAGGTTTGCACCACCTGCCCGCTGCGAATGGTTTCAGCAATGGTGGTCATCGGGTCGGTAGGGCTAAGGGCGTAGGTACCCGCCTGAAAATCACCCTCAGAGTTCTGCAAGGTTTGCCAGCGCAGCCACAGCTTCCAGGCTAAGGCTGAGCGAATTAGGCCTGCCGCCTCTAAATCTTGGCCAATCTGCTGGCCCGCCGTACCCGGCGGAATTTGAATCTGCACCGTCTGCAAGGGTTCTGGGGCGGTGGTTTCGACAGTGGCTGCGCTCACGGGCTGGTTGGCCCAGCTCCACCAGGCCCAGCCCTGCCAGGCGGCCACTCCGGTTGCTAAAGGCACCACCAGCCCTAAAAAACCCCACCGAATCCAGCGTGAACCCTTAGCCATGATTGCAATTTGCCAGTCGATTTGTGAACGCAAACGTTCTTAATCTAATAGATCAAACAATTTTTCTTCGAGTCCACCACGAATTGTCTGAAATTCTTCAGGAGTTACGACCTCAAGGGATCCATCACTGGTGCGATGGGCAAAAATTAGTAGCGGGTCTAGGGGGGTGCAGAGGGTATACTCCTCGTCTTCGTAGAAGCAGGTGGCTAGAATCTGAAACTCCTCGGTGACGGGGTTACCGTCTTCATCGAGATCGTCAAGCTCTAGGGTGAGGCAGTTATCTTCCTCGGGTTCAGGCACCTCGCCGGCGGCGGTTAGGGTAATAGCGGTGCGCTGGAGGGTGAGGTTTTGCTCGGCCAAAACGGCTTTGGCGGTGGGGAAGATCTGATCGATATCTTCATCTTCAATATCCATCAAAACCTCGTCATCGTCGTCATCTTGCTGCCAGACAAAAATCTCAATCGGAGCGTCAATGGGCAGCAGCAGTAGGTATTCGCGATTGTTGAGCTGAAAGCTCTGCTCGACCTGACAGGGCAAAAATCGCCCAACCTCGTCGGTAAGAACTACGGCTGACTCATCAATGGGTTGGGTGTTATCCGCCATGGAGGCTACTCTTCTCTGGGTAACCGGGTGCGGCGCATCAAAACCGCAGCCCAGTATGAACACTGAACGGTCTTATCAGAATATCCCATCCTGTTACGTCTATTTACAACAGAAACCTACGACAGTGCCCTAGCTATGGCGGCGGTCGTCTAACCAGCGCTGGAGAATAATAGCGGCGGCTTTGCGGTCAATTAGAGCTTTTTCCTGGGCAACGGAGTGACCTTCGGCCCGCATCAACTGTTCTGCTTCTACGGAGCTGAGCCGTTCATCGACATAGACGATGGGCAAGTCTAAGGCCCGCCTCAGACCCTCAGCCACCTTGCGCACCTGGCGAGCCTGAAAGCCCTCTTCGCCATCCATGGTCAAGGGCAGACCCACCACCAGCACCTGGGCCTGACGGGCCTGGGCAATGTGCTTTAGGTCGGCCACCAGTTCTTCAAACGAGCGACGGTGCAGGGTTTCTAGCCCGGTGGCAATCAGGCCCGTGCCGTCGCAGCCTGCCACCCCGATGCGTTTGCGACCAATATCTAGCCCCAGGGCTGAAACGATTGCCATAGAGAAGAAACTCAGCGGTTTAGCGATCGCCCTGGGGCGCTGAGGTATCTGGCAGATTGTCTGTCTGGTTGGAGTCTAGCTTGCTGCTGCCCATCAGGGTCTGCCAGCGCTCTGCCGACCAGGTCATGCGCCCTGGTATCGGCTTGCCCGCCGGCTGTAGTCCCGTAAACACATCCGACAGCTGTAGCCCCTCCAACGAGAGATAGCGGGCCTCACGCACCTTATGCCACACCGATCGCGACATCAATAGCGTGTGGGCCTGGGGCACGGCCTCGATCTGGGTAAAGCAGGCCTCGCGCTCGGGCTGGTAGTCAAGGGAGGTCAGCCGCAGAGTCTGGGGCGGAAAAGGCTGCAAAATTTTGGCCATCTGGGTCATTAGCTCTGGGTAGAGCCAGGTATAGGCAGGGTGCACCGTCAGCCCGGCCTCGTGGGGCTGCTTGCCGTCGCGGGAAATGGCCAATTTAAACTGGCCAATGGCTGCCTTGCGCTGCTGCTCAAAGACGTAGGCACTAACCGTTTCAACGTGGTTTACCAGGCGGTCAGTAGTGACGCTGGCCCCGGTGAGCAGGTTGGTTCTAAAGTCTTGAATCTGATGGTCAAATACTTGACGCACCAAGGGCGGCATGGATGCCGTGTCGAGCTGGTAGAGCAGCTGGGCATCGGCGTTGCTGATGGGCAGCAGGTTGGGCAGATCTGGCTCGCGCTGGGCTAGGGAGGCAATTTGCTCAGGCTGTAAGGCCCAATAGGTGGTTTGGGCTAGGGGCTGAAACCCATTAAAGCGATACAGAGCCATGGCCGATTTGTGACTAACGTCGACCTCTAGCATCCAGGTTCTGGCTTCCCAGATCACCTCAAAACAGTGGCGCAGCAGGCGAGACCCCACATCCATGTAGGCAGCGGCGTTGCTGGCTAGATTGGGGCGATTAATCACCACTTGCTCGACCCGCCAAGTGCTTCGGGTGCGGTTAAAGGGAGATACCTGAATGAACCCCACCAGGATTTTATTGCGCTCTGCTACAAAAGTTGTAGGGCTTTGGGGCATGGGCCCAGGCAGCCAGCTCAGCACCTTTAGGGGGCCGTACCATCGACGCTGATGGTCAATCCATGAAACGATGGCCTCGGCGGCGTTCTGGTCGCCGCCAGCCTCGAGGTCATCAGACTGCCACTGCTTGAGATCGTCTAGGTCACGGTATTGCAGTGGCCTTACAGTCAAGGTGGGGCCAGGGGTTGTCATAGTTGCCACGGGGTCTCAAAGATCTGACCTTCATATCGCTATCCTAGCCGATTTCCCCAATTCCCACACCATAACTCGCCTGTGGCGCTTATGGAGCTCCTTGGCAGCCTCACGGCCGGAGTGACCCCTTATACTCTTAATTCATCCTTATACTCTTGTTCATATGGATGACCTGGAATAGGTTTACTCAGGCTTTCTTTTACTCAAGCTTTCATAGAAGTGGCTGGAGAGGCGACAGTTAAAAAATCAACGTTTACAAAACTTATGATTTAGGCGACGATTGCATTGCATAGCTGTTGGTCAGCCTGCCCAGGAGAATAGTCAGCAGCCGAGCTGCGTTAGCTTGGCAAGCGGTATCTAGGACTTACCATGAGAAATCTTTTAGCCATTGAACGGTTTTGCCTGTACGGTCATGTGGTTGCCATGGTCTTTGGCCTGGCAGGGCTGTTGTGGGTGGTGCCTCACCCTGGCATTTTGGAGTATTTGCCCGCCGGGCAGACGATGTTTCGGTGGAGCATGGCCGGGGGCGGCGTGGGCTACATTTTGCTGGGCACTATGGCGATGGCGCTGTACGCCTATCGCACCCTAGGGCTGGGCAGCTTGATTACCTTTGCGATCGCCGCCGTTGGCATCTCGGTCACCAGCGAGCTGCTGGGCACCAGCACGGGCTTTCCCTTTGGCAACTACACCTACCTCAACGGGCTGGGCTACAAGGTGGCCGGGCTAGTGCCATTTACCATTCCGCTGTCGTGGTTTTATCTAGGGTTGGCGTCGTTTTTGCTGGCCCGCAGCGGTCTAGCCGCCGGGGGTGGCACCGAGCGCTACAACTGGGTGCGATCGCTGGCGGCGGTGCTGCTGGGTTCTGTGCTTCTGACCTCCTGGGATTTTGTTCTAGACCCGGCCATGAGTCAGACCGCGCTGCCGTTTTGGTACTGGCATGAGCCGGGCGCTTTCTTCGGTATGCCCTACCAAAACTTTGCTGGCTGGCTGGGCACTGGCGTAGTTTTCATGGGGGTGGCCCTGGGGCTGTGGAAGGCGTTTAATTTTTCTCCAGAGCTAGAGCAAGATCAGCTAGTGGTGCCCCTAGTGGTCTATTTGGCCAATTTTGGGTTTGCCCTGGTCATGAGCCTAGCCGCCGGATTCTACGTACCCATTGCCCTGGGCATGCTGACCGGGGCTTTGCCTGCGGTGTTGTGCTGGCGGGCCACCACCCAAGACCACGGGATCAATTCTGAGGTCGAATCGATTGAGGTCATGGGCGCAGCGGTAGACGCCGCTAAGGTGGCCCTAAAGTAAGGCTGCTACGCTGCTAGGGAAACTATTTTCTAGAAGTCGCCTTAGACCTCTAGCCTCGTTCCGCGAACGCGGGAATAACGCTGAAACCTGATAAATTTACGAGTCCATAACCGTTCTGAGGTGTTCTTTTGTCCGCTGATGTGGCCGCCCCGTTTCCCTGGTTGATTGCTCTGGCGGTGGTTGTTTTGGTAGTGCAGCTGCCCATGGTGGCTGTGCTGTTGTCGCGACTAGTGCAGGGGCCGCTGCGGCGATCTCCCCTGGCCCCTGAGCTGCCGACCCTCGATCAGCTAGGCACTGTATCGGTGGTGGTGCCCACTCTCAACGAAGCGGAGCGCCTGCGGCCTTGCCTAGAGGGTTTGACTCGCCAAAGCTACGAAGTGCGAGAAATCCTAGTTGTAGACAGCCGTTCGACCGATGGCACCCAGGCGGTCGTGAAGAGCTATCAGTCCCACGACCCGCGCCTGCGTCTGTTAGAAGATGACCCCTTGCCCCAGGGCTGGGTAGGGCGCCCCTGGGCCTTAGACTATGGTTTTCGCCACACCGCAGCGGCCAGCACCTGGGTTTTGGGCATTGATGCTGACACCCAGCCCCAGCCGGGTTTGGTAGCGGCCTTGGCCAAGGCGATGGATCAAGAAGGCTACGACCTGGTGTCTCTAGCACCTCGATTTATTCTCAAGCAGCCCGGCGAGTTTTGGCTTCAGCCGGCCCTGCTGATGACCTTGGTGTATCGATTTGGCCCAGCGGGCACACCGAGCAACTCATCGCAGCGGGTGATGGCCAATGGTCAGTGCTTTATGGTGCGGCGATCGCTGCTGGAGCAGCTCGATGGCTACTGCTCTGCCTCTACTTCATTCTGCGACGACGTCACCCTGGCCCGCCATGCCGCTGCCCAGGGGGCCAAGGTCGGTTTTTGGGATGGTAGCCGCCTGCTCAAGGTGCGCATGTATGAGGGCATGGCCGAAACCTGGCGAGAGTGGGGCCGCTCCCTTGATCTAAAGGACGCCGCTCCGGCTGCCCAGGTCTGGTGGGACTGGGTTTTTCTAGCCCTGGTGCAAGGCCTGCCTTGGGTCTTAGCACCGACGCTCCTACTCTTGCGCAGTTGGCGACCAGAATCTTGGTCGCTGGCGCTGCAGCTGCTGTGGATGGTGAATAGTGGGCTGGTGCTGATTCGGGTGGGCATGCAGGCGGCGGTGGCTTCGGCTTACGACCTCAAGGGGGCACCGGGGGCTTGGGCCTTTTGGCTTTCGCCCCTGGCTGACTTGGCGGCGGTAGTCCGTATCGGCCTATCGTCTCTGCGGCGACCCACCCGGTGGCGGGGGAGGGAGTATCCGGGGGGTTAGATGAGTGGATGGGTGGATGGATGAATAGGAGCTGGGTCTACCAGGCGGTGAAGGGGTGACGGGCGAGGTTGGCGTTTTGATAGCGAAGGTCGTGGGTGACCTCTGTGCCCACCCAGTCGGGCAGAGCGACGACCTGGTCTGGTTTGGTTAGCTCCACCTCGGCGATGATGAGTCCTTGATTTTGGCCGTGAAAATCGTCTATTTCCCATACCACGGGGCCGAGGGGCAGGCGATAGCGGGTTTTTTCGATCAGGGGCGGCTCGCAGAGGGTAGCGAGCATGGTCTGGGCATCGTCAAGCGGAATGGGGTACTCAAACTCGGGGCGCACCAGACCCACGGCGGGGCCTTTGAGGGTGAGATAAGCGCGATCGCCCACCTGTCTGATTCTCACCGTGCGGGCATCTTGGGTGGGAATATAACCCTGGCGCATCCCCTCGCCCTGGGCGATGGCGCGCCAGCTGTGGCCCACCACGAGAAATTTACGCTCAATTTCCTGGCCCATTAGGAAATGCGCCGCAGCACGTAGCTGGTTAGGTCTTGGAGAGCCTGTCGAGCCGAGGAGGGCGGCAGGTGCTCTAGGCAAGCGGCGGCATGGCAGGCGTGGCTAGAGGCCAAATCGCGCGATCGCCCAATGCCCTTGCTGCTGTGTACCAGGTCAATGGCCTGGTCAAAGTCATCGGCCTCAGAGAACTCTCGCTCAATCAGGGTAGTGAGAAAGGGGTGTTCTTCCATGGCGTAGAGTACGGGGGCGGTGAGGTTGCCGCTCCTGAGATCAGAGCAGGCGGGCTTGCCCAGCACCTCATCGGAGCTGGTGAAGTCGAGAATGTCATCGACCACCTGAAACGCCAGCCCCAGGTGTCGTCCGTAGTCATAGAGCTGCTCAGCTAGCGCCTCGGGCACATCGCTGAGCACCCCTGCTGCCTTAGCGCTGTTGGCCATCAGCGATGCGGTTTTAAAATAGCTCTTGTCGATGTAGGCCTCTAGGGTAAGGCTGGTATCAAAGCGGTTTAGCCCCTGCTGAATCTCGCCCTCGGCCAGATCCATAATCACCTGAGAAAGTAGCTTGACCACCCGCAGATTGTCGAGGTTAGCCAAATACCACGACGACTGGGCAAATAAGAAATCACCCGCCAGCACTGCAATGCGGTTGCCAAAGCTGCTATGTACAGTGGGTACCCCCCGCCGCACGCTAGCTTCGTCAACCACGTCATCGTGGACTAGGCTGGCGGTGTGAATCATTTCGGTGATCTCGGCCAGACGGCGATGCTTGGGCGTAATCTCTTGCTCTGGCAGGGTCGCCCTTGACAGCAGCAGCACAATGGCTGGACGCAGCCGTTTACCCCCAGCACCAAATAGATGTTCTGCCGCTGCCGACAGAATAGGGTGCCGTGCCCCAATTAACCCCTTGAGATTTTGGGTCATGAGGTCCAGATCGGCCTCAACCGGCGCGAAAAGAGAAGTTACTGAAGTCATAGACCCCGGCAAGAGCGGTAAAGTTACGAATTTTTACATATTCTATCGTCATTCTAAGACAACCTTGGCAGAAGTATGGGCAAAAGACTGGACCTCGGGCACAGCATTGGCTTGAAAGTCAGGCTCGGCCCAGGTTTGGTCTTAAGCCTGGAACCCCTATTGACAAAGGATTATAGCGATTTTGAGGCGATCGCAACTGCCTTAAAGTAGAGATCAATCAATTCCTAAGAACAGGCTCAAATTAATATTTTTCGGCTCAGTTTTCTCTTGCAGCACGAAAGTCCCGTGATAGACTGAACATAAGGATTTTTCAAGAAATTAGGCGCAGCCCTCAAGATTTTTTGATCGGCTACTGCCAGTTCATTCCTGCAAATTACTCGCAGCGTCGGGTGGGCTTTCCACCGTTTCTCTGAGCGCTGAGTGATTTTTGCCTGTTTTTGGGAGTGCATTTCTGCACCCTCAGCATTATTGGTCAAGCGACATTACTTCTCTCAGGAGGAGCTAGCTTTTAGCGGCCTTTGAACTGCTTGGAAGCTTGTTTGGCCTACCGATTTTCCCAGTCTTTATTCATCCTCCGCTGTATCTGGCCATGACCTACTCTGCTTCTCTCTTTGTCATCCCTACGCTGGCAATCGCATACCTACTAATGGTCTACGGCATGCTGCTGCTGCTAGCCAAACGCACCAGCGGGGCGCGTCAGTCTGAAGGTGAGATTCGCTAGCCCTTTGGGTTAGTGGCTAGCTCTGGCAGGCGAATTTGGTGCACCGTAGGCTGGTGGCCCAACCACTGCACCGCCAGACGCTTAAACCCAGGCGCTGAACCGCTAACGCAAAATTCCGTTGACCAGGCTGGGGCACTGCTGCGCAAGCCCAGGGCGTCGAGTTCTTGCGCTGCCGCTGCCACCATCGAGATGGCCGGGTCTACATACTGCACTGAGCTTGGCAAAATGCTCTTTAGCACCGGGGCCAGGTGGGGGTAATGGGTGCAGCCGTAGACTAGCGTGTCGATATTGGCTGCCATCAGCGGTTGCAGGTAGGTGGCGGCGATGCGCTGGGCTTGGGGTGTTTTAATCTGGTTTTGCTCAATGATGGGTACAAACTTGGGGCAGCCCACCTCCCACACTCGCCGAGTGGCGTCGATTTCTTGAATGGCGCTGGTGTAGGCTCGGCTGGTGACGGTGGCCTGGGTGGCAATCACCCCAATGCGCCTGCCCTGGAGTGCGGCAGCCTGAGCACCAGGGCGAATTAGCCCCAGCACCGGAAAAGGAAATTCCCCCTGCACCGGGTCGAGGGCCAGGGCCGAGCTGGTGTTGCAGGCCATCATCACCATCTTCACGCCCTGATCTGCCATCCAGGTCAAAATCTGGCGCACAAAGTGGAGAATCTCTTCGGGTGATCGCGACCCGTAGGGCAGTCGCGCCGTGTCGCCAAAGTACAGCACTGACTCATTGGGCAACTGGCGGTAGATTTCTCGCAGCACCGTCAGTCCGCCTACCCCGCTGTCAAAAATGCCGATGGGAGCTGGCTTGTTAGCCAGCAGGCGGTGGTGTAGCCCGTTGTTCATGGGTGCCTATACCTGTGGGTGAAACTATGGGTGAAAAAATATCTCACTGAGTCTAGCGGTTTTTGGAGCAGTCGCCATCAGGGCGGGAGAAAGAGTCGGTAGATAGAGGTGGTTTGTAGTATGCAAAGCCGCGCTAGGCCAGAGGTTGCCTTAGCTCCTGACTGGCCGATCTTGGCCTTTGATGGACAGGTCTCGCAGCCTACTCAGAGAGGCTCTGCCATCTAAAGTTGTAGTTCAACATTTAGGTAGGCCAAATAAACAGATGGGCCAGATATGACAAGACCAGCTCATGATTGGTAGCTTTCCTAATGCCATAGGGTTGCCATACCGCTGACATACCGCTGCTACATGCCCCGGCTAAATTGTTATTGGGAAAAGTCTGGACTATGCCGTTTGGAGCTTAGCAGGCTGCTTCAGCAGGTTCGGTTTTCCCACGGGGCAAACCCCAATGGGTTTTCTTAGCCAATCTAGCAGAATGAAGTTGTAGTGAACGATGCTGAGGCCAAGGCCGCCGCCTTGAACTGACACATCTGATGCAGACCGCCCCAGGGGAGTTAGCTACTCTGGCTCTATGGAAACAAAGCCATGCCCCTACCCGTCAATCAGGCAACTACGCCTGTAGTACTTTACGCAACTGAAAAGTTGTTCTATTCTGAAGGAGTAAACTCGTAATGGCTTCGAGTTTCATCCAGGCTTTTGCATCTAAGTCTGTGGGGCCGAGCTGGAGTCTGGGTTCTTTGTCCGAGTATTGGGTCGGAGTAGCGGCTCAGCATGATGTCCTTAGCGCTAAGGCCTGACTTGTTGATTTCATTCACCAATGACTCTGCATTGCGAGTGATTAATTTAGTCCTGATAGCCAGGGTTTAGCTGAGAAGATTGTAGAACGCAATCTTTTTGGGATGTTGGGATCTAGACCGCATGTAGCCCGTCCCGCAGTTATTCATTGCATCTAGATTATTGCATCGAGAACCAGGCTTTAGAGTCGGTCAGCTCCGCAAGATCCAATAGGCGTTGATTGATCGGCGCCGGTTCATTTTATTCTTTCGGTTTTCATATTAGAGCGTTTGCAGCATTGTCAGTGGAGGAAAGGTTGATTCATGGCTAAAACAAAAACTCGTACATTAAAGAGCAAGCCTCTCTACAGTGCCGACGCTGTAAGAACGTACCTGCATGAGATTGGCCGGGTGCCGCTGCTGACCCACGAAGAAGAAATTATCTTTGGCAAGCAGGTGCAGGCCTATATGGCTCTGCTGGAGAAGAAAGAGGCGCTGACCGAGTCTTTGGGCCATAAACCCTCTGAGACAGAGTTGGCCGAGGCCGCTGGCCTTGAAGTAGAGAAACTCACTCATACCCTGCGCCAGGGCGAGCGAGCCAAGCGCAAAATGATCGAGGCTAATTTGCGGTTAGTGGTGGCGATCGCTAAAAAGTATCAAAAGCGCAACCTAGAGTTCCTAGACCTCATTCAAGAAGGCACCCTGGGCCTAGAGCGAGGTGTTGAGAAGTTTGACCCCACCAAGGGCTATAAGTTCTCGACCTACGCCTACTGGTGGATTCGTCAGGCCATCACCCGAGCGATCGCCCAGCAGGCGCGCACCATTCGTCTGCCTATTCACATCACCGAAAAGCTCAACAAAATCAAGCGAGTGCAGCGGGAGCTGTCTCAAAAGCTGGGACGCGCTCCCAACGCTAACGAAATCGGTGCAGAGCTAGAGCTAGAGCCCAAGCAAATTCGTGAGTTTTTGGTGCTGGCCCGACAGCCAATCTCCCTAGATGTGCGCATTGGCGACAACCAGGACACGGAACTGCAAGAGCTGCTCGAAGACGACGGCATTTCGCCCGAAACCTTCACCGCCCAAGAGTCGCTGAAGCAGGATATTCGCAACTTGCTGTCTGAGCTAACCCCTCAACAAAAAGAGGTGATTACCCTGCGCTATGGGCTTGATGACGGTAATGAGCTGTCGCTGGCCAAGGTGGGCAACCGCATGAACATCAGCCGTGAGCGGGTGCGCCAGCTCGAGCAGCAGGCTCTCAAGCACCTGCGCCGCCGCAAGAGCACCATGCATGGCTACATCGCCAGCTAAATAACGAAAAAGGGGCCAAATTTGGCCCCTTTTTCGTTATTTAGACTAAAACTCGCCGGTCACGCGCTTCTCAAACTCTTGGCGCACGTCCTCGGCAATGGCCAGGGCTTCGGGATAGATGTCGACGTGGGTTTCTTTGAGCCAGGCAAGCAGGCGGGTGAACTGGGCGTTGCGCAGCTCTAGATCGGCTTGAAAAATAGAGGCAGTGGCCATGTGCTGCGCGTAGGTCGGCGGGTGACCTTGTTTGACGAACTGGGCGGTTAGGGCCACAAGGGCTTCTTTGCGCACATCGGGCTGGCTGGCGGCCATTGAAAATTCCATAGCGGGGTTCTCCTGGGGTATGGCGGTGCCTGGGTGATAGGGCAAATCTACCGCCTGAGGATTGGGTTAGCATGCCCACCCGTCAGCTTCTACCCCACCCTACAGTCGCCGGATAAGGCGGGGGATCGTCTTTAATCTGCGAATCTCCTGACCGCTGGGATGTTACAAAACTTTGTAAAACTGCTCTCGGTTGCTAATAGATTTGAAGCAAATCAAAAGTTTCGCGAGGCCAACTAGTTCTGCCCTTTAGGATGCAATAGATATGGCCAATGATTTTTTGGCCATGGTAGTTAATTCTCAAATTCTGATCGCCAGTGCTCGCTGAGGGTGGCTGCGATCGCCCGTCTCCCTAGGAGAGTAGCCATGAATCAAATTCCCGCCCCCTTTTGGACGCTGGTGCTCGGCATTGCCGTCACCCTGATCAGCCTATGGTTTGGGCAAAACAACCATCTGCTGCCGGTGCAGGCGTCAGAACAGGCACCCCTGGTGGATGATCTGTTTAACGTCATGGTCACCATTGGTACCGCCCTGTTCATTGTGGTGCAGGGGGCGATCGTCTACTCGATGATTCGCTTTCGCCAGCCCAAGGGCGATGACACCGACGGCCTGCCCATTGAAGGCAACCTGCCCCTAGAGGCGTTTTGGACGGCCATTCCGGCGGTGATTGTGGTGGGGCTGGGCCTCTACAGCGTGGTGGTGTTTCAAGAGATGGGCGGCTTTTCGCCCGGTGGTCACCACGGCCACGGCACCATGGTGGCCATGGCCCCGCAGAAAACGGTGATTGATGTGGCCCCGCTGCTGGTCCAGGTGCCGGAAGAAGACGTGTTCTCTAAAACTCAGGTCTATGGATTTGGCGCGGGTTCTGAGTCTCTGGGCAACGCCCCCGACCTGACGGTGAATGTCACCGGCATGCAGTACGCGTGGATCTTTAACTACCCCGGCACCAACATTATTGACGGCGAGCTGCACGTGCCCGTGGGCCAAGATGTGCAGCTGATCATCGAGGCCAAGGATGTGATCCATTCCTTCTGGGTGCCGCAGTTTCGTTTGAAGCAAGACGCGCTGCCCGGTGAGTCTGCTGAGCTACGGTTTGTGGCCACTAAAGAAGGCACTTACCCTGTGGTCTGTGCCGAGCTATGTGGGGCCTACCACGGCGGCATGCGCACCCAGGTGATTGTGCACTCCACCGAGGAGTACGCCGACTGGATGGCCAGTCGGGTGGCTGAGGCAGGCTCGACCACCACGGTGGCCCAGTCTCTAGAGGACGCCACCGACGGGGAGTATCTGGCGGCGCTCGCCCCCGACCTGGCCCAGGCTCCGGTGCAGATTGCCCAGATGGCATCCATGCACCACTAAATTCTGGCTAATTCCCTCCCAGCGTAGGGTGGGCACTGCCCACCACCCCATCCTCGATCCCAAGCCCTAAACCCCTAAACATCCCTCATCTTTGCGGTCCCCATCGCGATCCCCCCATTCATAGCCCTTTAGCAACACCCACATTTATGGCTCAAGCAGATGTTTTGACCCCTCCAAATGTCCAGGGTGGCCACGGCCACCCCGACAAGTGGAAGTGGTATGACTACTTCACCTTCAACGTCGACCACAAGGTGATCGGTATTCAGTACCTGGTGACGTCGTTTTTGTTTTACCTGGTGGGCGGCTTTATGGCGGTGCTGATGCGCACCGAGTTGGCCACCCCCGACTCTGACTTTCTCACCCCGGAGCTGTACAACGCCTTTTTGACCAACCACGGCACGATCATGATCTTTCTGTGGATTGTGCCGGCGGCGATCGGCGGCTTTGGCAACTACCTGATCCCCCTGATGATCGGGGCGCGGGACATGGCGTTTCCGAAGCTCAACGCCATTGCCTTTTGGCTCAACCCGCCAGCGGGGGCGCTGCTGGCGGCGAGCTTCTTTGTGGGCGGCGGTGCCCAGTCGGGCTGGACGTCGTATCCGCCCCTGAGTGAGATCACCGCCAACCTGCCCCAGACCCTGTGGTGCATCTCCTTGATCTTGGTCGGCACCTCCTCAATTTTGGGATCGGTGAACTTCTTGGTCACCATCTGGAAGATGCGGGTGCCCAGCATGGCCTGGGATCAGATGCCGCTGTTTTGCTGGGCCATGGTGGCCACGGCGCTGCTGGCCCTGTTTGCTACCCCAGTGCTGGCGGCGGCCATGGTGCTGCTGCTGTTTGACATCAACTTCGGCACCTCGTTCTTTAAGCCCGATGCGGGCGGCAATGTGGTGGTCTACCAGCACCTGTTCTGGTTTTACTCGCACCCGGCGGTGTACCTGATGATTTTGCCGATCTTCGGCATTATGTCGGAGGTGATTCCGGTGCATGCGCGGAAGCCGATCTTTGGCTATAAGGCGATCGCATACTCTTCCATGACCATCTGCCTGGTGGGGCTGTTTGTCTGGGTGCACCACATGTTCACTAGCGGCACCGCCCCCTGGATGCGGATTTTCTTCACCATCTCGACCCTGATTGTGGCGGTGCCCACGGGGGTGAAGATCTTTAGCTGGGTGGCCACCCTCTGGGGCGGCAAGATTCGCTACACCACGGCCATGCTGTTTGCGGTGGGCCTGCTGTCGATGTTTGTGTTTGGCGGTCTCAGCGGCGTCACCCTGGGGGCAGCCCCCTTCGACATTCACGTACACGACACCTACTACGTGGTCGGCCACTTCCACTACGTGCTCTATGGCGGCTCGGTGTTTGGCATTTACTCAGGCATTTACCACTGGTTCCCCAAGATCACTGGGCGCATGCTGAATGAGCCATTGGGCAAGGTGCACTTTGTGCTGACCTTCATTGGCACCATTCTCACCTTCACCCCCATGCACTCGCTAGGCTTGCAGGGTATGCCCCGTCGCGTGGCCATGTACGACCCGCAGTTTGCTAGCCTCAACCAGCTGGTGACGGTGGGGGCCTACATTCTGGCGGTGTCGGTGATTCCGTTTTATTTCAACGTGATCTGGAGCTGGAGCAAGGGCAAGAAAGCTGGCCCCAACCCCTGGAATGCGCTGACCATGGAATGGACGACGGATTCGCCGCCGATTATCGAAAACTGGGAGGTGCTGCCAGTGCTGACCCACGGCCCCTACGACTACGGTATGGAGAGAGCCGATGAGGTTGGCCCCGCTGGCGAGGCGGTAGTGCCGACGCAACGGTAGGGTGGGCATTGCCCACCATCCACCCCCTACCTATCCACCCCTTTACCCCCACATATCTTATGCAAAGCACTGTAGATTCCACCCCGGTCGTTACTGGCCATGAGGTAGCAGCCCACGGAGAGCACCAAGATTTGCGAGTGCTCGGCCTGATCACCTTTCTGTGCTCAGAATTTTTGATGTTCGCGGGCTTTTTTGCGGTCTTCCTGGTGTTTTGGGGCAGCAAGGCCGAGTGGCCGCCTAAGGAAACCGAGGTTGAGTTGCTGCTGCCCGCCATCAACACCCTGATTCTGGTGTCGAGCAGTTTGGTGATCAACCTGGGCACCAAGGCAATTAAGAAAAACGACCTGGCGGGAATGCGTAAGTGGTTTGGCATTACCGCCGCCATGGGGGCGATATTTCTGGCGGGTCAGGTGTATGAGTACATGAACCTAGGCTATGGGCTAAAGACCAACCTGTTTAGCAACTGCTTTTACCTGCTGACGGGCTTTCACGGTCTGCACGTGTTTATTGGGCTGGTGCTGATTTTGGGGGTGCTGTGGCGATCGCGCCGGGCCAACCACTACAGCGACATCACCCACGTTGGCCCTGAGATGGCCGAGATCTACTGGCACTTTGTCGATGTGGTGTGGATTGTGCTGTTTAGCCTGATCTATCTGCTGACGCTGCTGTAGGCTGAGCTAGCTGATCCCATATCTTCTGTCTACGGTATGTCAGCCTGACTACATGACCAACCTCTCCCTGCGGAAGAGATTTGGCATCGTCGTTCCCCAAAATAGTGGCTACCCAAGGCTGTCGAGGCTGATTTGCGATGCTCGGGTTTAACGTCACAATTAAATTGCTCATCGAGCCGATGTTAACCCTCGACCATCCCACTTTCAGGGCCGTGGATTAGTTCTGACAATTTAGGCATTGTCGTATCGGCAGCAGCGGGCATTGTCCCGGCCTCCGATATGGGTTCTTCAATCGGGGCCGGGGCCATCATGTCACTGGGCAAAAAGATGCGGGCACTCACCGCCAGCATCGCCACCGCAAAGATCAGCACAATCAGCAGAGGCGCAATGTAAGACCGAAAGAACGACATAGGGCGATCGCATGTGAAGGGATGTAACCGATGTTCTCATCTTACATGGAAGAGTGGGTGAGGTAGGTGAGTAGGTAATGTGGGTGATGTGGGAATTCAAACAGTTCCTACTCGTCCACCCATCCACCTATCCCCCCCCCTCCTCACTGAACCCCTCAATCATCCAATCCCGGCCTCGGCCTCGGCTTCACTTCCTTGCCCAGCCGCCGCAGGCCCACCCAGCCCGCCACCGCCACCACCAGCCAAAACCAGCCGGTGAGGGGTTGATAAAGCAAAAACCCGCCGACCCCGAGCATAGCCCCTAGCAGCAGTAGCAGGGCCGCGCCAGCTCTCAGCAGGTCGTGGGCTAGGTCTTGCACAGGCCACAGGCCGGTGCGCTGGCGCTGGCGTTCCCAGCCGGGGCCACCGGGGCGCACTTTGCGGTAGAAGGTATCTAAGGTGTGGTCGCTCTCGGGCGGGGTGAGCACCATCGCCGTCACCCAGATGACGCTAGTAATCGCGGTGGTTACCAGCAACCGCAGACCAAAGTCTTCAATCGTGAGAATCGGAACGACGCTGGTGACTAGCCCCACCACAAACCCGGCTAGCATGGCGGCCAACTCGGCGGCGGCGTTGATCCGCCACCAAAACCAGCGCAAAATCAGCACTAGCCCTGGCCCGGTACCGATCGCAATCACTAGACGAAACACCGTAGTCACATCTTGGGAGTAGAAGGCGGCGATCGCCCCCAGCCCCGTCACCACCACCGAGGCCAGCCGCCCCGCCAGCACCAGCTCGGCCTGGGGCGCGTCGGGCCGCATAAAGCGGGCGTACAGGTCGTTAGTCAGGTAAGACGCGCCCCAGTTGATCAGGGTCGAAACCGTGCTCATAAAGGCGGCAATCAGTGAGGCCACCACCAGCCCCAGAAGAACAGGCGGCAAAAAGTCCATCATCAGCATCGGGTAGCCCAGCTCGCGGTCTTCTAAATTGGGGTAGATCACCACCGCCGCCAGGGCCACCACTACCCAGGGCCAGGTACGCACCACGTAGTGCAAAATGTTGAAAAACCAGGCGGCTTTCTCGGCCTCGGCCTCGGTTTTAGACGCCGCCAGCCGCTGAATAAACTCACCGCCGCCGTCGCTGCGGCGAAAGGCCCACCACTGCAGAGTGATGTAGGCCAAGAAAGTGCTGACGGTGATGCCTGCGGTTTCGCTCCACTGGTACCAGCCATTCGCGCCCCGCTCTAGGGGCACAAAGGCCAGCAGGTCGGTGCCCCCGGTGGCCTGCACCTGCTCCACCAGGCTAGCCATGCCGCCCAGGTTGATCACCGCCGCCACGGCGACGATAATCGCCCCCAGCAGTGCCAAAAAGAACTGAAAGAAATCCGTTGCCACTACACCCCACAGGCCCGAAAGCCCGGCGTAAAGTAGCACCAGGCCGCTCACCCCAGCCACGCTGAGCAGCTTGAGGCTCTCCCCCGGCTCAATGCCAAAGGACTGCCACAGCCCCAGGGCGTCGATCACCTTGACCATGGCCAGCATGGCGTAGCCAATACCAATGCAGTTGATTGGTACCGCAAACAAGAATGCCTTGATGCCCCGCAGCCAGGCCGCCGTAGCGCCGCCATAGCGCAGCTCAGTGAGTTCGGCGTCGGTGATGATCTCCGAGCGCCGCCACAGCCGCGCAAAGACGTAGATCATCACTACGTGGGCAATGCCAAAGCTCCACCATTCCCAGTTGCCGGCGATGCCTCGGGTGCCCACCACCCCGGCAATGTACAGCGGCGTGTCAATGGAAAAGGTGGTGGCCGCCATGCTGGTGCCCGCCAGCCACCAGGGCAGCGATCGCCCTGAGACAAAAAACTCCACCAGCCCCCCCGAGGCCCGGCGCGATAGGTACAGGCCCAAGGCCAGGGTAAAGGCCAGATAGGCCACGACAATGGCCCAGTCAATCCAAATCACAGCGGCTACCGGCAACGACGATGCTATCTTGCCACAATCATCGGGCCAGACAGCTGCTTTTAGGCGAGGCATCCCCAGCCAACAGGACCTCAATCTGACTGGCAGGCATGGGCTGATGGAAGAAAAAACCCTGGCCATAGCGGCAGCCGTTGGCCAACAAAAATTCCAGTTGTTTCTCGGTTTCAATGCCCTCGGCTATGGGGTCAAGCTTGAGACTGTCGGCCAGGGCCAAAATAGATTTGATCAGCATCGGGTTTTCGGCCTCGGTACCCAAGTGGCTCACAAAGCTGCGATCTACCTTAAGACCACAGAACGGAAACCGTTGCAGGTAGCTCAGCGACGAGTAGCCAGTCCCAAAGTCGTCGATGCTGAGCCTGATGCCCTGGCTTCTGATTTGCTCTAGCACCGCCACGTTGTAGTCCACGTTGTCAATCAATAAGCTTTCGGTAATTTCGAGAGTGAGGCAGTCGCTGGGCAGACCCAGGTCAGCCAACAGCGCAGTCAGGTCAGTGACAAGGTTGGCATCGTGGAGCTGCACCGCTGACAGATTCACGCTCAGACCCATGGCCCGCACCGCCGGAAACCGCTGCCGCCACTGGCTAAACTGCTCACAGGCCGCCCGCAGCACCCACCGCCCCAAGGGCATAATCAACCCCGACTCTTCGGCAATGGGAATAAACTCTGCCGGAGAAATCAGGCCGTACTGGCTGTGGGGCCACCGCGCCAGCACCTCAAACCCTTTGATTTGACCACTGGCGAGGCTGACAATGGGCTGATAATGCAAGCTCAGCTCCTGGTGCTCAATCGCTTGCCGCAGGGCTTCTTCTAGACGCATTTCGCGCAGCGCTTGCAGGTGCATTTCGGGGTCAAATAGGGCATAGCAGCCCTTGCCTCCGGCCTTCGCTCGATACATGGCGAGGTCGGCATCGCGCAGCAGATCCACGCCGGTTTGGTGACGGAGGGTGCACAGGGCAATGCCAATGCTGACGGTGACAAACACGTCGTGATCGTTAAGGGCAAAGGGCTGACGCAGCTCGACCAATAGGCGATCGGCCACCTGGATCGCCTGGTCTATGCCGGTAATATCGTTGAGCAGCACCACAAATTCGTCGCCACTGAGGCGGGCGGCCATATCCTCGGGGCGGGTAATGTGGTTGAGTTTTTGGGCAATGGCCACCAGCAGCTCGTCACCGATGTGGTGTCCTAGGCTGTCGTTGATCACCTTAAAGCGATCAAGGTCGATAAAGAGCACCGCACAGGGTCGCTGGCGCTGGGCTAGATCGATAGCGGCATCGAGCTGTTGCAGCAGCCGGGCGCGATTAGGCAACCCCGTCAGCGCATCGTGGCCGGCGTCGTATTCTAGCTGCGCCTGAATGTCGATTTTTTCGGTGACGTTGCGAGAGGTCGTTTGCAGGCCAATCACCTGTTTCTGATCGTCAAAAATAGGTTTGGTGAGGGTTTCTAGCCAGATGTAGGTGCCATTTTTGCGGCGAATGCGATAGGTAGACGCCGCTACGCTGCCCTGTAAGGCTCGCTGGTGAGAGGTTTGGCTGAGGCGATCGCAGTCTTTTGGGTGAAAGAAGTTATAGGGATCTTGGCCCACCAGCTCAGCCGGGGTAAAGCCCAAAATGCTCTCGCAGGAGGGGCTGACGTAGGTGTAGGTGCCGTCAGGGTCGTGCAGGCATACTAGATCGCTCATATTGTCGGCGATCAGGCGCAGCTGGGCCTCGCTGTTGCGTAGGGCCATTTCCGCCTGGATCTGGTCAGTGATGTCGTTGATGGTAAACACCAGTCTGACGATATGACCCTGGGCGTCTTTAACCGGGGCACCGTTAATCGATAGGGCGCGACGCTGGCCATTGGGCCACGCGATGGCGTGGCGAATGTCGTAGACCGGCTCCCCGGTGGTCAGCACCCGGTTAAAGGGCTGTTGCTCATCGTGCCAGGGGCCACCGTCGAGGGCGGTAGCTCGCCACTTGGGGGCATTGTAGGTCAGCTGGGTCAGGTCACTCTGGGTAAGACCCAAGATGGTCTCGGCCCGACTGTTGGCAGACACAATTCGACCATCGGGGGTGAGCACCGTAATGGCGGCTACGCTCGTGCTCATGACGCTGTCGAGCAGGTCGCGTTCGGTGCTGAGGGCCAGATCGGCGGCTTTGCGACTGGTAATATCGAGGAGAAAGCCATGGTTTTCCAGAGTGAGCCGCTCAGCTGGGGAGGCAGACCGGCACCGCTGTCTTGGGCGCACTGTAGCTCGACCGATTAAAACCCCGACGCCCACAGCCCCAGACCCCAGGCCCAGCCACGGATATCTCGGGCCAATCGCTGGGTTTTCTGAGCCCAGCTCAACAGAAATGCTGGCCTCAGAGCTAGGGGCCGAACTGGGGATCTTTGGGGAAGCAGACGCCAGTGCGATCGCCCCCAGGCCGGGCAGGCAGAGTACTGCGATCGCAGCAAATCCTAAAACCCTAGCTATCTTGCAAACCGTCCTTGGCCAATACATCATGCCAGTGTCCTGAATCGATCACCACCTACCAGCACTATGAATATATAAATTGGCTTACAGTCCCCTTTTGTCAATAATTGTTGCCCCATAACTGTGGATAAAGGGAGCTGACAAAATTGGCCCGCCTGCCAAGCCGCCGTTGTAGCTAAGCTACCCAAACCTGAGCCAGTCACAAACGATTCTGTCCAATCCTACGCCGCAGGTCATTTTGTCGGCGGCATCGAGACTACCGCTGCTCCCGGCTAGAGTTCTAAAGAACTTCAGAAATCGCCATTGCAACCCACAAAAGCTGACCTATCATTAGCCCTAAGGGCGCGGGTGGGTATGCTATAGAAACACCTGTCTAAACCAGCACTAATCTGCTGATCTGCAAACACCGTCGGTGGAGGGGAAGCCATGAAATTGCGTTATTCACTATTGCTGGGCCTGGGGTTGGTGATCGGGGCCATGCCAGGGGGCTACGCTCAAACCTCCCCCGCCGAAGCTGAGATCATTGAACCGGATCTACCCGCCGCCGAGCCGCCCGAGGCCGAGTTGCCCGACGCAGAGGCCGCAGAACCCGGCTTGTCTGCCATTGGCGCCTACAACCTAGGGGTAGAGCGCTACAACAGCGGCGACTATACCGCCGCCCTCGAAGCCTTTGACCTGGCCCTAGAAAAAGATCCTGGCTTCGCCAATGCCTATCTTTACCGTGGTCTAATCTACGCCGATCAGGCCGACTATGCCCTGGCCCTGGCTGACCTCAACCAGGCTGTTAACCTAGACCCTGAAAACGCTAACGCCCGCTTTGCCCGAGGTAGCGTTTATTACCGCCAGGGCGACATCAGCCAGGCTCAAGCAGACGTTAACGCCGCCCTGGAGATCAACCCTGATGCCGTGGGGGCCTACCTCTATCGGGGCTTGATTGACACCCAGTCAGGTCGCCACGACCTAGCTATCGAAGATTTTTCTACTGCCATCGAGCTTAACCCCAGCAACCCATCGGCCTATGTGCTGCGAGGCTTTGCCCTAGAACGGGTCAACAACTACAGCGATGCCGTCGCTGACTTTAGCCGCGCCATTGAGCTCAATGGTGATCTTTCCAAGGCCTATTTGGGGCGTGGCGTGGCCTACTATCACTTGGGCCTGCTTGACGCCGCTCTTAGTGACCTCAACGAGGCAGTGAGCCGCGATTCAACCCTCTCCACAGCCTATCTCAACCGCAGCCACGTTTATTTTCGCCAAGGCCGCCCCAACCGCGCCCTGCAAGATCTTGATCGCGCTATTGAGCTCAGTCCCGACCTGACCGAAGCCTACATGAGCCGAGGCATCATTCGAATCAGCCAGGGGAATTTACAGGGGGCTGACCAAGACTTTGCGCGGGTGCTACAGCTCAACCCCGATTCGGCCACCGCCTATAAACACAAGGGCGATGCCCTGCTGACGGCTGGCAACCCCCTAGCGGCCATTGCGGACTATGGCGAAGCGATCTTCATTAACCCCAGCTATGCCGAGGCCTACCAGGCCAGGGGCAACGCCCGAATGTCCACGGGCGATGTGTTTGGCGCTATTGACGACTACAGCCAGGCCCTGGCGGTGCGCCCCACCTATCTAGAGGCTTTTTCCGCTAGAGGCGCGGCCTATCTACAGGTTAACCAGTCTCAAAATGCCTACCAAGACCTGACCCAGGCAATTTCGAGTGCACCTAACACCAGCAATCCCAAGTTGTTCTACAACCGAGGCCTAGTCCGCGCTCGCCTAGGCGATGATGCTGGTGCTCGCCGCGACTTTGAGCAGGCCGCCCAACTCTATCTTCAACAGGGCGAAGCCGCCGGGTATCGGCAGACGCTCAACCAGATGAGTCAGCTGTAGGGTGAGTGAGATAGGGTGAAGTGAGTGACAGGGGGTGAATGTTCAACCCCTTGAATGTTCAGCTGCTTGAATGTCCACTTCCTCACCTATCCCCTACGCATCCACCCATGCACCACGCCTGGCGCAGCCTCCGGATTCTGTTTCTAGCTCTCTTATTGGGCTGCCTGCTGCTGCTGGCCCTGGCCCAGCCAGCCCTGGCTTCGGTGCACACCTACCATGAGCAGCCGGGGCAAACCACCTACCGGTCTCGCCAGAGCCTGCGCGATCAGACCGATCTAGCCTGGCAGGCGACGGTGTTTAAGCGCTATACCAGCGGTGTTTTTCAGGGCACCTACCTGCGTCTGGTGGGGTTTCCGGGGCAGACGGCCACTGCCCCGGAAACCGACCTGCACATTGCCACCAGCACGGCCATTCAATGGCAGGCCTTGCCACAGCTTGACCCCCAAACCCAGTCGCTACCCAACGGCGTTACCCAGTACCGCATAGATAGGCTGCTGGCAGGTCTGCCAAGCCCAATTCCGCTGACCTTGTTGGTGCCTCTGCAGGACGGCGGCACGGCGCGATTGGTGGCAGCCCCCTACGTGGTGGCAGAATGGCTCGAAATCTACGCGATGAAAGAAAAAGAATAAAAAGCCAGGTAGGGCGCTATCACTGAGGAGGAGCGAACCCCCGCAATGTCCTGTGGCCCTACCCGGTCTTAGCTTTGGAGCACACGCGAGTCTACAGGATGACTTGATAATCGTTCATAGACCAGCATGTGCCAATACATGAAAGTTCTGAAAAGTTCAGGATCTTGTTCAGGCGATGGGAAAACCCCTGAATTCTGGTCAATAACCAGCGCCAAGGGCGTTCTTTTCTAGGGGCTGATCGGGGATTTATCACTATGGCACCTGTCTCGGCTGCGTAAGTGATAGTAGAGTCTTCGCAAAGGTAATCTTAGATTCTCTTGGGTTATCCTCAGCTTCTCTGGGCAAATGCTGTAAAGCCTACGGCTAGGCGGTGTCAACGCCTCTTGAGATCGAATATTAGGAGCGAATATTGAGAAAAACTAAGTAACGCTACGGTACGTACCAATTCGCTAGGGGACTGGGCTGGGCCACCGATCCATCAGGTTAGGATACTTTCACCAATTTTATTTTCTGCAAGCCCATGCTCGTTATCTGCTTGATTTTTGTCGTTGGTCTTACCCCAGCCATCATTTCTGCTTGGCTAAGCGCTCGGGCCGACCGCCACGAAAAATGCAGCCAGACCTCGGCAGCACCCACGGCCCTGGGGCAGAGCATGCTTAAACTGCTCGACAACAACAGTGACATGCACTACGTCGATGGCATGGGCTATGTAGTTGGCGACATCACCTGTGATTTAAATGCGCGATCGCCCTACCTGCGCTGTGCCATGAACCCTATGGGGCCATGCAACGGCTGCACCGCCTATTCCCCTAAAGTATTTGATCGGCAATTTTAGGCGCCTTCGTGCAGCACTCAACCCGTGGGCAACCGCCACCTAACAAGGCACCTGGATAATTTCCTAGGTGCCTTGCTTATTTATGCCAGCATTGGTGAAGTCAGTATCAGCTCGCCACGATACAATCATTAAAATAATCCTCTACACCCCGACCGGAATACCGGGGTTTGTGGGAGAATGTCAACCATGGATGGTTGATGAACGTTTTGCCCCCTTTGAGATCAAGAGACTAACGGAGATAGATATGGCGCTTCAACTTGGCGATCAGGTACCTAATTTTACCCAGCAGACCAGCGAGGGTGAGATCGATTTTTATAGCTGGGCTGGCGACAACTGGGTAGTGCTGTTTTCGCACCCCGCTGACTATACCCCCGTGTGCACCACCGAGCTAGGCAGTGTAGCTAAGCTCAAGCCCGAGTTTGAAAAGCGCAACGCTAAGGTGATTGCCCTCAGCGTTGACAGCGCCGAGTCGCACCAGGGTTGGATTGGCGACATCAACGAAACCCAGGGCACCACGGTTAACTACCCCATCATTGCCGACGCGGATAAGAAGGTCGCTGACCTCTACGGCATGATTCACCCCAACGCCAACGCCAAGGTGACTGTGCGCAGCGTGTTTGTCATCGACCCGAAAAAAAATCTGCGGTTGACCATCACCTATCCGCCCAGCACCGGACGCAACTTTGCCGAAATTTTGCGGGTGATTGACTCGCTACAGCTGACCGACAACTACAGCGTGGCCACCCCCGTTGACTGGAAAGACGGCGAGGATGTAGTGGTATCACCTACCATTCCCACCGAAGAAGCCAAGCAGCGCTTCCCCAAGGGCGTGACCGAAATCAAGCCCTACCTGCGCATGACCCCCCAGCCCAACAAGTAGGGCTAGGTTATACCGCACAAAAAAGGCGCACCACGGTGCGCCTTTTTTGTGCGAATGCCTAATGCCTGATAGTTTTCTACCCTAGGGGCCAGAGCTGAGGCGCGATCGCTGTATTACACTGACCCTAGCGACGCATTCTATAGGTACGCTGTGCTAGACGAGCAAGCTAAGAAAACCCTTCTCCGCAAAATTCCCCACGGTCTCTACATCTGTGGTGTTAAAGATGGCGATGATCTCAACGGCTTTACCGCCAGTTGGGTCATGCAGGCCTCCTTTCAGCCGCCCCTAGTGGTCAACTGCGTCAAAAACGATTCCACTTCCCATGCCATGGTCAAGGCCAGCGGCGTCTTTGCCCTTAGCTTTTTAGAGGCTGGGCAAAAAGACCTGGCCCAAAACTTCTTTAAGCCCCTGCGCCGGATGGGCAACAAGTTTGAAGACATTGAGTTTTACCCCGGCCCCGAAACCGGCTGCCCGGTAATCAAAGATTCCCTGGGCTACGTCGAGTGTCGGGTGGTGGGTGCTGTCGAGCACGGCGACCACACCGTGTTTGTAGGTGAAGTGCTCAGTGCCGCTGTCCACCGCGAAGGCGAACCCCTGCTGCTCGAAAGCACCGGTTGGAACTACGGCGGCTAGATGGGCAGATGGGTGGATGGGCCGTTGGAAAGTTGAAACTTGCCGCTCCTGCCGGAGTACTTCTCTTCTTACCATCCCACCACCGCTGCTCTACCGGAATCTGCTTTGCCTCTGTACCTATCTACCCCATTTCCCCCAACGTCATCCCCATGCCTCTGATCAAAGTCCAAACATCTATCTCCTCTCCCCCTAAAACCGAGCTGGAAGGGCTACTGAAGGAGCTTTCCGCTAGTTTGGCCAGCCATCTGGGCAAGCCGGAATCTTATGTGATGACGGCCTTTGAGGCTGAGGTGCCGATGACCTTTGGCGGCACCACTGACCCGGTGTGCTATGTCGAAATCAAGAGCGTGGGCACCATGGGCAGTGCTAAAACCCGCGCTATGAGCCAGGAGTTTTGTACCCGGCTTGAGACGGCCCTAGGCGTGCCTAAAAACCGCACCTACATTGAGTTTGCCGATGCCCCCGGCGCTATGTGGGGTTGGAATGGCGGCACCTTTGGCTAATCTATAACTGCGTTCTTGTCCGCCCTAGCCCACGTAGGTCGTACAGTGAGGTCGATTCTGTAAGATCAACTGTGCGATGAAATCAAGCGGTTCCATGTACTCCAGCATGGTGAGCTCTAAAAAGGCACGTCTTTGTCGCGATGGGAGGGCTGCTTAGCCGCCGCCTCTGAGGGCTTGAGGGGTGTTTTCTCTAGGTCGAGACCATCGTCAATATCAACGACCTGGCCGTTAAAAAACTGAGCAAAGTTCTTCACTGCTCTATCAAAGTCGCTGGCGATCGCTGGTAAGGAGTCTGAAGACAGAGTAGAGTAAGCATCAGCAGTAGCTTCTGGCCCCTGAGGCTTTGACTCTATTACAGATTCAAGTTCCTTTTCCCTACCTTCAGCATTTGCCGAGTCTTCTTTTTTAAGACTGTCTAAGGTTTTAGGGGCAACAGCACTACCACTCACACCATCAAGAGTCTGTGTTCTTAGAGGTGAAATCTGATCTGTTTGACTGATAGAAGCTTTTTCTGCATCGTTATTAAGCAGATTTTGCTGAGAGGTAAGCTTCTTCTGTTGCTCTGAAATAGCTTCCAAATTAATCTTAATGCTTTTGCTGCAGACCTTATTGAAAGCCTCCTCAATAAACTTAAGCCTTTGTTCTTTCGTTGTTGGATACCATTGCGAAAGAATTCCTACACGAGCAATGTCTCCATCAAAGCTCAGGAGGCATCCATATTGGGAGAAAAGAGTCTTAGCACCATAAAATTCAATAGTATCTAAGACTTTTATCCACAAAGTTTGAAGGTCAATGTTTCTAGAATGGCTTGAAACATTGACTTCCGACAAGTGAATCGAGTCTTTTTTAGGTGCCTGAGTGGTTTTTGGGCTATCCTCTAATTTATCTTTAACTCGATTTCCTTGAGAGCTTATTTGGTTACTTATCTCTTCAAATCCCGTCCTAAGTTCTTGAGGTGAGTCGTTATTTTGCCCATGAACGTGTGTAGTTAAAGCCAAGGAAGATTCAGTCTTTTGCTGCTCTTTTTCAAGATCCCTATTGGTCGTAGTTGATAACTGTGACTTAGTCGTAGAGGGCAGCAGCCCTAGCAGCGTCACCTCTAGCCACAGCCGAGGCTGGGTGGTGTTTTTGACCTGCACCTCGGCGCTGCGCAGGTGCTGCTGACCCAGCAGCAGCAGTCGCACATCCAAGTTCTGCCCCAGAGCCTGCATGTCGGCCCAGGTGAGGGGGGTGATGGCGACTAAGTCGTGGCGATCGCCCGCCGTCTTAGCAATCAGCAGATCGCGGTAGAACCCCGCCAGGTTTTGCAGCACAATCAGCGGCTCGCGGCCTCGATCCATCAGCTTGCGGGCCTGGTCTAGCACCGCCGTGCCATCGTCGCTGGCAATAGCCTGCACCAGCCCCAGCATATCGCGCTCGGGCACCGCCCCGACTAAATCCCACACAGCGTCGGCGCTGACCGGCGGCTCCATCAGGCTGAGCTGGTCGAGCAGGCTCTGGGCATCGCGCAAGCCCCCCTGGGATACCTGAGCTACCAGGCGCAGGGCCTCGTCGTCTATGGATATTTCCTCTCGGTCAGCAATCTTTCGCAGGTGGCCAATCATTGGCTCTAGGGCAATGCGGCGATAGTCAAACCGCTGGCACCGCGAAATAATCGTCGGCAGCACCCGCTGCGGGTCGGTGGTGGCGAGAATGAACACCACATTGTTGGGCGGCTCTTCCAGAGTTTTGAGCAACGCGTTAAAGGCCGCAGTGCTCAACATATGGCACTCGTCGATCACGTAGACCTTGTAGCGGCACTGCACCGGGGCAAACTGAGCGCGCTCGATCAGCTCGCGAATGTTGTCGACGCCCGTGTTGCTAGCGGCGTCGATCTCGATGAAGTCTAGGGCCGACCCGTTGGTGATGGATCGGCAGGTTTCACAGACGCCGCAGGGCTCGGGGGTGGGGTGATCTTGGGCAATGCAGTTGAGCGATTTGGCCAAAATGCGGGCGCTGGAAGTTTTGCCCGTGCCCCGAGGGCCGCAGAACAGGTAGGCGGGGGCAATGCGCTGCTGGTTGAGGGCGCTGGTGAGGGTGGTGGCGATCGCAGCTTGCCCTACCAGAGCGCCAAAAGTCTGGGGGCGATATTTGTGGTGTAGGGGTTCGTAAGCCATAGCAATACGATACCGTGCCCACCCCCCCCCTGAGCTGTCGGCTGAGTGGGGCAATATATTGTGGGTGTAGGGGGTGGGCTAGGCCACCGGGTGCCAATGTTCCGGAAAGTTGATGATCAGCGTTTCCATTTCAGAGGTGGCACACTGGTTTGTTTGACCCCGCCTCGCGCCCATGCGGGCCTGGGTCTGCCGAGCCAGTACTTTAACGCGATCCACCGCTGCCGAAATTTCTTGCCGCCGCTGCTCGCCTCGGGGATTGGGCGGCGTCATCGGCAGGTGGGCCACCATTGCCGCCTCACCGCGCTCCGCCGGAGGAGCATAGCCTTGAAAATAGGCCAGTGCCAGCCGCCGAAATAACTCTTTTAGATGGTCGGGCAGCGCTTGTTCGACCCGAGCGGGTTTTTCGAGTAAGTCCACTAATTGGCCCATCGCGTGGGCAATCTGCATGTTGTCATGGCCACTGGTGGGGTAAATATCTTTAAGATCTAGCCAGCAGGCTTCAAACGCTTCTAGTTCTCGTAGCATCATGGGGTTAACTTCACCGTGAGGGTAGCCGTGACGAAGGTAGGTGCACCCAGCCCATGACCTTATATACACCCTCTCGAGAGGACAATCCGGTCGTACCGCTAGAATGCCCTCTGGGTGCATCAACCCTACGGCTAGCCCGCAAATTTTGAGGATTTTTAGCATCAATGGCAATCATTCAACATATTTACACCGACGGTGCCTGCTGCGGTAATCCTGGCCCTGGCGGCTGGGGTACTGTGCTCTATATGGCCGATGGCGGTGTGCATGAAATTGGCGGTGGCGAGACCCAAACCACCAACAACCGCATGGAAATGCAGGCGGCGATCGCCGGTCTGACCCTGCTGCGCGACAGTGGCCAAACCGAGCCGGTCACCCTCCACACCGACAGCGAATACGTGCTCAAAGGCATCACCCAGTGGATCGCCGGGTGGAAGCGGCGCGGCTGGGTCAACTCCGCCAAAAAGCCCGTGCTCAACCGTGACCTGTGGGAAGTCATGGACGGCCTGGCCACCGAGGTCAACCAGACTCTAGATCGGCCCCTCAAATGGGTGTACGTGCGGGGCCACTCCGGTGACCCCGGCAACGAGCGCTGCGATACCATTGCTCGCGCCTTTGCCGCCAAACGTTCTATCGAGCTGGCGGTGGCGCTGCCCTAGCCATTGCCTCACTCTGCCCTCCGGCCCCTGCCTAGGGCAGAGTTACCGATAGGATGATACAGAGATTTACTAAACCAACTACATATAGAGTGCTGTCTTCAGCGAGGAACGTCGTGCTGCTGTCTAAAGGCTTTGAAATTGAGATGTACACCGGGACCCCGGCGGGGAAAATCGTCGGCCTCTCCGATCGCATTGTGGCCGACCTGAATGGCTTTGTGCGCGAACCCGACAGCCGCAACGTCGAGTACACTACACCGCCCCTGTGCCAGTACGAAAAACTGCTGTGTGAGCTAGTGCGCCCCCGCCACGAACTGCGCCAATATCTCAGCGGTCTGGGCAACTACACCCTCGTGCCCGGCAGCACCCTGGCCCTGGGGCCAACTGATCGCTTTTATCGGTCTGACCCCGGCAACCCCTACCACAGCTACATTGAGCAGACCTACGGCACCACCGTGGTCACCGCCAGCGTCCATATCAATATTGGTATCGCCGATCCAGAACTCCTGATGCGAGCCTGTCGCCTGGTGCGGGTCGAAGCGCCCCTTTACCTGGCCTTGACCGCGTCTTCTCCCTTCTTAGGCGGCCAGGTCACCGGTTCCCACTCCAGCCGCTGGCAGGTGTTTCCCAAAACCCCGGCCCAGGTGCCCCTGTTTACCAGCCATGCCCACCACATTCAATGGATGGAAGACCAGCTGGCTGCAGGCACCATGCAAAACGTGCGCCATCTGTGGTCAGCGGTACGACCCAACGGCGATCGCCGCCCCTACAACCTCAACCGCCTAGAACTGCGCATCTGCGATTTGATCAGCGACCCCGTGGCGCTGCTGGCGGTCGCCGCCCTGATCGAGGCCCGCCTGATTCAGCTAATTCAAGACCCCAGCCTTGACCCGCTGGTGATGAGCACTTTCCCGGCTGAGCACCGCAACGCAGACCTGGTGGCCCTCACCGACGCCAACGAAGCCGCCGCCGCCAAGCACAGCCTCGAGGCCGAGCTGCGCCACTGGCAAGACGGCCGTCCCCTACTGGCCAGCGAGTGGATTCACCAGCTCTACGAGGAGGTCTGGCCGATCGCCAAGGCCAATGGCATTAGCTGCTTCCTCAGCCCGGTCAAAAAAATTCTGCGCGAGGGCAACGAAGCCCAGCGCTGGCTGCGTCAGCACGAAGCTGGGCAGTCGGTGCAGCAGGTAGTGCAGGGGGCGATCGCCGAGGTCGCCGACTGCGAAGGCCTACTGGCGCAAGAGATCTGCGAGCCCTGCGCCGCCTAGGGCAATCAGCGGCGCTAAGGGTAAACCTTTACTTATAGTGGCTATAAGTAAAGCTTCTTAGGTAAAACCCGATCCCCGCTTCTTTAAATCATTTTCTGTTCAGGGTAAAACCCCTGAGGGAAGTATTAGCAAAATCTATATCCCCTAGACATTTCCGCTTTTATTTCCGATCAATCCGCCATCCGCCTGTCCCAGTCTTCTGTTTGACACTGATTTCTATGCCCGCTATCGTCCTCGTTAATCCCCAAATCCCCCCCAACACTGGGAATATAGCCCGTACCTGTGCTGCTACCGCCACTCCGCTACACCTCGTCGCCCCGCTGGGATTTGACCTCAGCGATCGCGCCCTGAAACGCGCCGGCCTCGACTACTGGCCCCAAGTTGACCTCACCCTCCACCCCGACTGGGAAACTTTTCACCATCACCAACGCCAGCGGGGGGGACGCACCATTGGCTTTAGTACCTCTGGGCGATGTAGCTATACAACTATCGCCTACCGACCGGACGACTGGCTCCTATTTGGCAGCGAAACTGAAGGGCTGCCCCCAGCGGTGCTCGCCGCCTGTGACGAAACCGCCCATATACCGATGGACCGAACCATTGTGCGCAGTCTCAACCTGTCGGTGAGCGCCGCCATCGGTCTATTTGAGGCGCTGCGTCAGCTAGAGGTTCCTCACCCTTAAAACCCGCAAATCTTTGCATTTACAAGCAGTGCAGTGGTTCCGCAGACCCAATCTCACCGCATGCAGCTCTAGGTAGTGATTAAGCGATGGTCTAGCTGACTGGTGAATACTTTCGTCATCCCCTTCAGCCCGAGGTTTGACCTCAGACTGAAGGGGATAATACACCGGCTTAAACGCCTAGCCAGTCGCCATTGCAGGGAAAATGGCCGCCAAAAGTCAGTGGCAAAAATAAGCGGTTGCCGAGAATACAAAGTTAGGACAAGCCAGATAAGAAATTCATATGGCTGCTGCTAAAGTCCGCTGGTTTTAGGTTTGACCCAGGCTCGACCGCTTGCTTAGAGTCTGGGTTGAAAGCGGCGATCACGCATACAAATCAAGGGCTAAGAGCTTTTAAAGCCGCCTTCTATCCCCTGCTGGTAAAGACTTTATGCGCCTCTGTGCACAATTCACTGCGGTACTGAAGAGCGCAGTTGTACCCTTGCCAAATACTTTTTTTTAAGGTTAAACGTTGATGTTGTGTTCGCACAATTCCCGACCACGAGCCTAGTGTCCAGGGAAGTGATAGAGAAAGGCCGGGCATTGCTTTTGCTGTTAAGTCATGTAAACTTGCTTAGGCTGCTGAAGCGCGGTATTCTTGCCTAGCCGATGCGTCGCTCTATCGATCCGTTGTTGTTCTGCTGCTGACATCTCGTCTGACAAATTACTCCAGCATTTGGGCATCTTTGCTCTGGCGGCATCGCCACTGGCTGAGTAGACAGGCTTTCACAGGTTGTCAAGCGCTGGTTTACAGGAGGTCGTTCCTTGAAACGCGTAGTTCCCAAAGAGTCTGATGTAGATTGCTGCTCTCTAGGGTTGGGCAATGCTCAATCTGAGGTATCGGGAGGTTATCGTCGAGTTCAAACCTCGGCAGCCGTGCTTGGTTTAGCCTTGTCGTTTGGGGCTTCTGCTCCATTCTTTGCCGAGCCTGAACTAGCCCTTGCCGCTGATGGCTCTGCTCTAGCCGTCTTGCCCTCCGCTAGCCGGGAAGGGTCTCAGTCTCTAAAAGTCTCATCCACGAAGTCCCAAGGTGCGTCTGCCTACCACACCGTAGAGGCTGGAGAGAGCCTCTGGCAGATCGCCGCCCAGCACGAGGCTGATGTTCAGACTATCAAGGCTGCCAACGGTATTGCAGTCGATGAGGTTTTACGGGTAGGTCAGGTTATTCGAGTGCCCTCCGTAGGCATGGAGAACTTGGCTACCGCTGCTGACAGTTCTCACGTAGCTTTCAATGCTGACGTCCTCGGCGGCGTTGGGGGTGACCTGGTAGCCGCTGGCAGCCTGAATTCCCTACAGATTAGGCCTGCGGTTAAGGATCTCGAAAATATTCAGGAACTGGAAGATGATCTAGCCCTTGAGAAGGCTGGCGACCTCACTGAAGACTCGTTGATCACTGCCGAACAGCTGCCAGCTGAAGATATCTCTGATACTGCTGAAGAACAGGATCAGTCCAAAATTGACCAGATAGCCGCTCTGCCTATTGCTGAACCATTGGCCACAGCTGAGGGTGAATGGTCGACGGCAGCGGTTGAAGCTCCTCAGCCTGTTGCTTTGGCAAGTGTCTCAAAGAGTGCCATTGCTCCCGAGTCTCCTACCCGGGTAACTAGTCTGCCTCTTCACGAGGAAGTTAGTCGGCCCGTCTCTAGAGTGACTGCTCAGCTAGGACCTAGCCCAGAGCCGAGCAGTGAACTAGCTACTGGGGTTGAAGAAACGGTCGAAGCTGAGACTGCTGAGGCTGAGACCATTGACAGTTCGAAGGATCTTTTGGCGGTGGCTTTGCCTCTGCGCCCCACGCCCCGTGATGCCGTTGCTGAGACCGGTACTGTACGTTCCTACCAGGTAAAGCAGGGAGACACGCTCTGGTCTATTGCCTCTCGCAACGGGCTTACCCTAGACGAGTTGCTAACCCACAATCACGCTGTCCACCAGCCTGAGACTCTGGCGGTGGGCGACAGCCTAAGTATTCCTGTGGCGTCAGCGTCAGCTGAGTTAGACAACTCGAACCACCTGCCCGCTGCTGGGTTGGCCGCAACCCCTCAACGTCGTGAGCAGGTCATCCGTGACCATTTGGCTCGCATTCGCGAATCTAACAGCTCAACAATTGACCGCGCTGAGCTGAATGCGCGCATCCGCGAAGCTCGTCAGGAGCTTGAGCGCAGCCGCAGCGGAGCATCTACTGTCGCTGTATCGCTGGAATACCACAGCCCTGAGCCTGCGGCACTGGCCTCGGAGGCAATTGCCTCAGGAATAATGGGTGGAGCTGAGTCAGCCAGCCAATCTGCCCCAATGGTAAGGGAACGTGCCCAGGAGATCACCAGTCAGTGGACAGTTACCGATGTGGCTCAGAATGAGTCTCCTCAGCTAGCCACCGTTCAACCGTCGGTTGAACCTGTAGTGATCGCCCCTACGTCGGTTGAGTCTACCCCCGTGGAGCCAGCACAGCTTGAGAGCACGGCTTCTTCGAGTCAGCTGCTGGCCGCAGCTCCCCTAGGCGCTGATGCCTACCGAGTAGTGCCCAACCTGCCCGTGGGGCAGACAGTGTCGCCGAGTATGCCGATGATGCCCGGGGCTAGCGAGTTCTTACCCGAGGCTCCAGCTCTCTCTAACGGCTATATCTGGCCGACCCAGGGCACGTTGACCTCGGGCTACGGCTGGCGCTGGGGACGCATGCACCGTGGCATTGACATTGCAGGGCCGGTGGGGACCCCCATTGTGGCGGCTGCGCCCGGTGTCGTAGCGCGGGCTGGCTGGAACTCTGGTGGCTACGGCAACCTGGTGGATATTCGCCACCCCGACGGCAGCATGACCCGCTATGCCCACAACAGCCGCCTGCTGGTGCGCCAGGGTGAGCAGGTTGGTCAGGGACAGCAAATTGCTGAGATGGGTAGTACAGGTTATAGCACTGGCCCTCACCTTCACTTTGAGATGCATCTGGCTAGTGGCACAGCTAATCCCATGGCCTACCTTCCTGGGCGCTAGGGTCTAACGTGTATTAACGTGTCGACGCTATCAAAGGCGGGCCAGCTTAGCTGGCCCGCCTTTGATAGCGATTGATAGCGATTTGGGGCCAACTGTGCAAATTCCCTGGAGAATTCCTTGGTCTCCGCTTGGTATTGCGGCTGTTCTGTGATAAATTCATTAACTGTTGGTTGATTGATCGGGCGATCACAGCCCCGACAAGCACCCGTACACGGCTCAGTAGCTCAGTGGTAGAGCAGGGGACTCATAAGCCCTTGGTCGCGTGTTCAAATCACGCCTGAGCCATTTTGACTAGTCTCGGGAGGTGTTCTTATGAACCCCTCAATGGCTTTGAGAAATGGATATGAAATACTGCCTAGGATGTCTTGACCTGTGGATAGGCCGTCAAGGTTTCACGGCGATACTTAGAGTATCCGAATAAGAAAGCATCCCTTTCAAGGACGCGAGTTCGTGAGCACAATGACATCCTGGAAAGTATTTAGTTGGAACCTCTTCGGTTGACGTTTGCGATGTTGCCCGGTGGGCTAGCCCTTAGTCTAGGTACTATGATAGTACTGCGCACGGCGGTATGACCCCGAGGAATAAAGGCTTATGACTGAAATAAAGGACGGTTGTTTGCGGGTAGGCCAAATGGCCCCTGACTTTATCGCTACGGCCGTAGTCGATCAGATCTTTAAGATCGTCAAACTGTCTGAGTATCGGGGCAGGTATGTGGTGCTGTTTTTCTACCCCCTTGACTTTACCTTTGTGTGCCCCACAGAAATTGCTGCGTTTAGCGATCGCCACGACGAATTCAAAGCCCTCAACACTGAGATTCTCGGCATTTCTGTAGACAGCGAGTTTGCTCACTTGGCCTGGATTCAAACTGAGCGCAAGCAGGGGGGGGTCGGTGACCTCAACTATCCCCTGGTGTCTGATATCAAAAAAGATATTAGCGCTGCTTACAACATGCTTGACCCTGAGAGCGGGGTGGCTCTGCGCGGGCTGTTTATCATTGACCGAGATGGCGTCTTGCAGCACGCCACAATTAACAATCTGGCCTTTGGCCGCAAAGTGGATGAAACCCTGCGCGTGTTGCAGGCCATTCAGCATGTGCAGGACAACCCCAACGAGGTTTGCCCTGTAGACTGGCAACCCGGTGACAAGACGATGATTCCTGACCCGGTTAAGTCACGGGAGTTTTTTGCTGGGGTTTAGGTAACCTGGGGGCCAATAGCTGTCGCCGTTGCCCTGCCCTGGGGTAAACCTGAGGTTGGGTTCCTTTGCAGAAGCGCTGTTCTGAAGTAATCACCATGACCAGTTCTCTGCTGGCAACGGCTCCTTTTTGGCGATATTGGGTGCCCCTACCTCCCAACATTGCGCTGCCTTTGGGCCAGATTTCTCCTGACTTTGCCCTGTGGGATGCTACCCACCAGCGCACGGTGCGTTTGGCCAACTGGCGGGGTAAGCAGCCCGTAGTACTGATCTTTTGTCGCGTTTTGGCTGAGTTGGCCTATAGCCCTCACCGATATGCCCATCTGGGGGCAATGAACCAGGCCTATGCCCAGTTCCGCAACTCCGGGGCCGAAGTGTTGGTGATCACCAACACCGTTCACCGCCAGGGGCAGGCCATAGTGGCCGATCTGGGCCTGACGCTACCGCTGCTGAATGACGACAGCGGCTCTACCTTTCGCGCCTACTCAACCGGCCAGGCTCTGGGGGCACCACTCCCGGCCCAGTTTGTGCTCGATGCCCAGGGGCGACTGCGCTATGGACATCTGTTTTCGCTGCTGCACCGCTATGCATCGCCAGAGACCCTGCTGACAGTGGTAGAAAGCCTGTAGGCCTGTCGTCGTCTAGGCAGACTACGGCGATTTTAACCTAACGCTTTGTTCAATGCTGAGATTTAGGGTGTGCCGGTCCTTAGAATTGCTACCTTTTGGTGCATTGCTTCACGTTGGCGGAGCCTTGCCTTAGCGTTATGCATCCTACGGCACTGAAGGCGTCTTGAACCTAGCCCTGGGCTACCGCCTGAGCGTGAAGGGGCTGCTCCACGGTGATGCGAGGCAGACGGTGCTTAAAGCCGCAGAGAATTTCCCAACTAATGGTGTTGGCCATGGTGGCCCAGTCGTCGGGGCCAATGGTGTAGCGCCCGTCGCAACCCAGCAGGGTAACGATATCGCCTTCTTGCAGGTTAGGGATGTGGGTGACGTCTAGCATGAGCTGATCCATGGTGATGGTGCCGATCTGCTGGACTAGGCGGCCCTTAACCATGACCTGGAGCTGATTAGAGAGTATTCTCGGTACGCCATCGGCGTAGCCAATGCCGACAACCGCCAGGCGAGTGGTGCGATCGCACCGGTACCGATGACCGTAGCTAATGCCCGTGCCGGCTGGCACCTCTTTGAGGTGGGTGATGCGAGCTTTGACCTGCATGACGGGCTGTAGGTCAACCCGGTGCCGCAGATGGGGGGCGGGGTAGAGACCGTAGATCCCCAGACCCACCCGCACCTGGTCGTAGTGCAGGGCTGGGTCGGCCAAGGCTGCAGCGGTATTGGCCAGGTGCAGCCGGGGCGGCAATAGATGCTGCTGGCGGAGATTTTCGACCGCGGTGGTGAAACGCTGGTGCTGCATCTGCATGATGGTCGGGTCTAGATCGTCAGCGGTAGCCAGGTGCGAGTAGAGGCTGTCGATCTTGAGGTGGGGCAGCGGGCGAACAAACTGAACGAAACCGGTGGCCTCGGCCCAGGGAAACCCCAGGCGGGCCATGCCGGTGTCAATTTTGAGGTGCACTCCCACGGGGCGGGCTGCGGCTAGACCCGAGAGAGTGTCAGAAAAAACTAGAGCCTGCTTAGGGTTAACCAGGGTGGGCTGGAGTCGCCAGTGGGCGATCGCCTGCATTTCTTCGGTACTGTTGACCGCCCCCATGACCAACGTTGGCGCTTGAATGCCCGCCGCCCGCAGCTCAATGCCTTCGGGCACCGTTGCCACCCCTAGCCAGGCCGCCCCAGCCTGGAGCGCCGTTTGGGCGACAGCCACAGCCCCGTGGCCATAGGCATCGGCTTTGACCACGGCCATCAGCTGAGTTGAGGCGGGCAAAATGCCTTTGAACTGCTGCACATTGTGGCGCAGCGCGGCCAGGTTAATCTCGACCCAGGCGCGACAGCAGCGCATCGGTTCTAGACTCGGAGTTTGTTCCCAACTGAGCATGGTTTTCATCCTCCACAGGTTGAGCCTTTGGCGGGTGAGCCTTTGGCGGGCTAGCGACTCATCATAGCGCCAGATGCCTGCGCAGCCGGGGTAAAGGCTTCAAACCATTGTATCAGGGGCCAAAAGCCTCCATTTAGCTTCTGTGCTAACATCGGTCTAATATTCTTTAGCCATCCATAGGAATGAGTAAGGTTCTGGTGCTCAATGCCTCCTATGAACCGCTCAACATTACGAGCTGGCGTCGGGCCGTTGTTCTGATTATTAAGGGCAAGGCTGAGCGGGTTGAGCACAACGGCAAGTTTGTCTATGCCGATTTTCCGCTGCCCTCGGTAATTCGTCTGCGCCATTACGTGCGCGTGCCCTACAAAGATATTCCCCTCACCCGGCGTAATTTGCTCCAGCGCGACAATCACACCTGCCAATACTGTAGCTACAGCGGCGACGGGCTCACCCTCGACCACGTCATACCGCGATCGCGCGGCGGCGGCGACACCTGGGAAAACATGGTCACTGCCTGCGTCCGCTGTAACGTCAAAAAGGGCAATCGCACCCCCCGCGAGGCCAATATGCCACTGTTTAGTCAGCCTCGCAAGCCCCACAGCAGCCTGTACTTTGAGGTCTCCCGGCAAATTCACAGCGGCGTACATCAGGAGTGGAAGAAGTACGTGATTGGCATCTCCTGACAGCTTTCCCCCCTGCGGGGGATTTTCGTAGCGGTTCTGGAACAATTTGCAATAATGAGATCGGGAGAACCGCTGACAGTGCGTGGCATGGCAGCCTACAGGCACAGCGGTTTGGGGGCTTCATAGGATTTAGTTGGCAGTTGCTTGGGCAGGGTTATAAGAACCGCCCAAGGCGCTGGGCTAAGCAGGTTAAACACGCAGTCACACAAGAGAACGCTAGCTATGACGCTTAACCCGGCCTCTGAGGCCACAGACGAAATCCGCGAGCCCCGCACCAGCGCTAATGGAACCATGTCCATCGTGCCGCGCCCTGAGATCGACAACGAATCCGAAGACCCGGTACAGGCGGTACGCCGCCTGTTGGACGCCCATCGCGAAGAAAAACAGTTGGTGCTGCTGCAAGACTTCCCTGACCCCGACGCGCTGTCGGCCGCCTGGGCTTACAAGCTAATCGCGGCCAACTACAAAATTGAGTGCGACATTGTCTACGCTGGCACCCTCAGCCACCAGGAAAACATTGCCTTGGTGCGCCTTACTGGCTTGCCGGCTCGTCGCTGGCTTAATGCCGCCGATAACGCCAAGCTGGCCAATTACCAGGGGCTGGTGCTTGTCGACAACCAGGGCACCACCAGCCAGCTCTATGAGCACCTGCGGGAGGCGGGGCTCCCTCTGGTGCTGGTGATCGATCACCACGCTCCCCAGAGCCAGCTGGATGCCGAGTACATGGATTTGCGCCCCCATATTCGGGCCACCGCCACCATTCTCACCCAGTACCTCCAGCAGGGGCTGCTGGATCTTGATCGCAACAACAGCAAGCACACCAAGTGCGCCACTGCCCTCATGCATGGCTTGAGGGCCGACACCAATCAGCTCATGCATGCCGGGGCCAGCGACTTTATGGCGGCGGCCTACCTAAGCCAGTTTTACGACGGCCAGCTGCTGAGCGCGGTGCTGCAGGCCTCGCGCTCTAAGCGGGTCATGGATGTGATCGAGCGATCGCTACGCAACCGTAAAGTGCAAAACAACGTCTCGATCGCTGGGGTGGGCTACCTGCGCTACGATGACCGCGACGCGATTCCCCAGGCGGCAGATTTTCTCGTCACCGAAGAGAACGTGCACACTGCCGTCGTTTACGGCATTGTCCACGACGAAGATGAAGAGCGAGAGGTAGTGATTGGTTCGCTGCGCACTAGCAAAATCACCCTCGACCCCGACGAGTTTATCAAGGAAGCCTTTGGCCAAGACAGCGAGGGGCGTTTCTTTGGCGGCGGTCGTTCAATGGCTGGAGGGTTTGAGATTCCGGTGGGCTTTTTGTCGGGCTTCTACGAAAACTCGGAGTACAACCGCCTCAAGTGGGAAGTATTTGACACCCAGATCAAGCAAAAGCTCTGGCGGCTGATCAACCCCGAAGAAGGCATGATTAACACCGACTAAACCTCATTCACGTCCAGAGGTGGAGGGCTATAGTCTACGGCTGTACCACCTCTGGGGCATCCGCAGACTCTGGCAGATCAATCGCAGTTCGTCGCTTACCCCCAGAGCTAAAGCCCTCGTGCAACAGGGTATAAAAGCACGGAATGATAAACAGCGTCAGCACCGTGGCCAGCGACAGCCCTGAAAACACCACAACACCTAATGGCTGCAAAAACTCTGCTCCCTCACCAATGCCCAACGCCAGCGGGAACAAGCCTAGTACCGTGGTGCAAGTGGTCATCAAAATGGGACGTAGTCGGCGCGGCGCAGCACGCAAGATGGCCTCTTGACGCGAGCAGCCGCTAGATGCGTAGATTTGGTTAGCCAACTCCACCAAAATAATCGCGTTGTTGACCACAATACCCACCAGCAGCACTGCCCCAACCACCACCGTGGCTCCGATCGCTGTCTGAGTCACGTACAGGCCCAAAATCCCCCCGGCTAGGGCCAGAGGCACTGTGAGCATAATGATCAGCGGGTCAATCAGCGAATTATATTGCACCGCCATCACCACAAATACCAGAAACGCCGCCAGGGAACCTAGCACGATCAGTGACTGCTGTAGCTCACTGTTGGTGGCCCCGGCAGAGCTGGGTAGCAGGGTGACGCCGTCGGGTAGATCGAGACTGGCCACAATGGCTTGAGCCTCGGCAATGGCCTCCCCTAGACTGGTACCCTCCACGAGGTCGCCCCCAATCAGGTAAACCTCTCGTCGGTTGATGCGCTGAATTTCTCCAGGGGCTGGCCCGAGGGCGACAGTGGCAATGTCACCCAGCTGAATGCGCTGCCCACCGGCGGTAAACAGCGGAATATCGAGCAGCTGAGACGACCGCTGCACACTGCCAGGCTCTAGCTGCACTTTCACTTCTACCAGGCGATTGCCGCGCTGGAGCTGAGTGGGAATCGAGCCATTCAAGGCAGTTTGAATCGTAGCGCCAATATCGGTGGCAGAGAGACCGAGATCGGTGGCCCTAGCCCAGTCGGGGAAAATTCGCACCTCTTCTTGGGGGTCTTCGCCCTCAGGACGATAGCGGGCTAGGGTGGCTCGCTCAGCCAAGGCCGCCTCAACCTGCTGACCGGCCTCAATCAGAGCCTCAGTGTCTTCTCCCTGAAGGCCAACATCCACCTCAGAACGCACGGGCGAGTTGCTCAGTACTAGACCCCTGACCGACTCAGGACTAGCATTAAGGCGGGTATCGACTAGCGGTAGCTGGCTGAGTTCTCGATTTATCCGTTCGACAAAGGCCAAGGTGTCGGTGCCGGGCTTGAGGGTGATGGTACTGCTACCTCGCAGGGTGTTTTCGTTGGTGTTGCTGCCAAACAGAGAACCACCAGCGGTTGTGAACACATAGTCGGTTTCGGGCTGGGCCATCAAGACCTCATCGACGGCTTGCATGACCCGCTGATTACCCTCAACGGTGGTGCCCGTTGGTAAACCGGCAAAAACTCTGGCCTGCCCAGTACTGATGCGGGGCAAAATTTCCTGGGGGATCTGGCCCACCATCCAGTAGCTGCCGCCACCAAATACCAACATGGCTAAGGCAATGGCAAAGACTCGCCGCTGAATTACGCGGTTGAGCACACGGCCATAGCCGATGGTAAACCCTTCCAAACGGTTGTTGAACCAGCGAAACGGCCCCCAACCTTGCAGCGATCGCGTCGGTCGCCCCATAATCAGTCGCGCGGCGAGGGCAGGCACGATCGTCAGACCCACCGCCAGAGATGCCGCTACCGAGAAGCTAACGGTCAAAATCAGCTCATTGAAAATTAGCGAAATAAAGCCGCCAATCAGCAAGAAGGGCAGCACGGCCACCAGGTTGGTCAGCGTAGATGCCAGCAGAGCGCTCTCTAGCTCCCGGCTGCTGGCTTCGGCCTGAAAGATCGCCTCACGGGTGCTGTAGGGCTCTTCCTGGCGAGAGCGCTCCATTTCTTCAGCCCGTTTGGCCATATTTTCTAGCATCACAATGGAGTTGTCTACCACGATGCCTACCCCAAGAGCCAGCCCCCCTAGGCTAAACACGTTGAGCGATAACCCAAAGAGACCCATAAGGATTAGAGCCATCAGCGTCGCCAAAGGAATTGCGATCACAATGATGAAAGTTTGGCGTAGCGACCCTAAAAATAACAGCACTACCAGCCCGGCCAGGGTGGCCCCGGTCAGGCCCGACATCGTGACGTTGTTGATGGAGTTGCGAATGAACCGCGATTCGTCGAGGGTGGCGGTCATGTCGGCACCATCAGGCATTTGACCGGCCTGGCGCATTTCTTCGAGCTTGGCCTTGACCCCATCAACAACATCGATGGTATTGGCGGCGGGCTGCTTTTGAATGCTGACCTTCACCGCCGGCTGGCCGTTGAGGTTGACGAAGACGCGCTGCTCTTGGGTGCCGTCGATGATTGTGGCCACATCGCGCAGGTAGACCTGCTGGGGGGGGCTGGTGCCGGGCACGGTAATGGGAATATTGCGCAGCTCGTCCACCGACTCAAACCGCCCCACTAAGCGGGTGAGACTTTCATCTCTGCCGCCCCGCAGGCGACCGCCAGAGACGTCTTGGTTACGCTCTTGCAGGGCATTCGTGATATCGGTCACGGCAATGCCTGCGGCCTGAAGACGGCGCAGGTCAACATTCACCTGCACCTCTTCGTTGACGCCGCCCGAGACATCGGTGCTGGCGACGCCAGGAACCTGCTGTAGCTCTCGCTCTAGCTCTTCTTCGGCAAAAATGCGCAGGGCCTGGGGCGTGACTTGGTCGGAGGTCAGCGCCATCTCATACACCGGCAGCTGGGAGGGGTCGGCTTTAAATAGCCGAGGGGTTTCGATGTTGTCGGGCAGGGTGCTGCGGGCGCGGTTGAGGGTAGCGGTGGCATCGTTAAGCGCCTGATCGATATCGCCACCAGGTTCAAAATAGAGATCGATACTCACCTGCCCCTCTCGGGTTTGTGAAAACACCTGGACGACGCCCTCGGTGGCTGAAAGGGCGTCTTCGAGGGGGCGGGTGACCTCGTCGATGGCCACCTCGGGCGACAGCCCCGGAATGTCGCCTCGCAGACCAATGCGAGGGTAGGTGATGGAGGGCAGCAGATCTACGGGCAGCTGCGAGGTAACGAAGAAGCCCATGACAAAAATAGTCAGCGTCAGCATTAGGGTACCGATGTGCCGCCGAATGGCCAGCCCGCTGATGCTAAAGCTGCTTTTGGGGAAGGAGGAGGGGGTAGTCATGAATCGAGGGGAGTGAGGGAGAGAGAACCGATAACCGAAAATCTTCTAGCATCAAGAAATTTGGCGGAAAGCGGCGGCGGGAGGATGACCCGCCTAAACTTTTTGGCTCTATCGTCGGTTGTGGTTAAGAACCAGGTGAGTCAGAGGTCAGGCTGAGTCGTACAGCTTGCCCTGATTCCAAGGGCTGGCTGCTGCGAACCACGTACTGCTCGCCAGGGGCTAGGCCAGAGAGCACGACCACCTGGCCGTCGGCGCGATCGCCCAGCTGCACGGTGCGGGCTTCGACCACTGAGTTGCCATCGACCTTAGCCACAACAAAGATTTGGTTGTCTTCAGTCTCGGCATTGTCGAGAGCGTTTTCTGGAATCGAGACCATGTTTGACGGGTTGCCGGTGCTGGTGACGCGGGCCAGCAAACCGCTGCTGATGCGGCTACCGGGGTTAGCGACGGTAATTTCAATGGGCAGCAGGCGAGAGGTGCTGTCGGCCACTGGCGAAATGCGGCTCACCTGGCCGGTGAACGTTTCGCTAGGAAAGGCGTCGATCGCCAGCTCAACCGACTGCCCAATGGTGAATTCACTAAAGTTGCTGTCGGCTACCTCAATCACCACCAGCACCTGAGACAGGTCGCCCAGGGAGAGCACCGCCTCGCCGGGCAGCACTAGATCGCCGGGTTCTGCTAATCGCTCTAGCACGATGCCGCTGAGGGAAGCGGTGAGGTTGGCAAAGGATAGCCGCTGCTGGACTGCTTGCAAAATTGAACGCTGGGCCTCGACCCGCTGCTGGGCGGCTGCGACCGACTGCTGCCGGGTGCGCACCTGCTCTTGGGACGACTGCTGGGCCTGCTGGGCTGTTACCAAAGTGAGCTGAGCCTGCTCGGCTGTTTGGGTCGACACCGCCCCTTGACTGGCCAGGGTCTGGAGCCGCTGGGCATCGTTGCCTGCCTGCTGGAGTCTGACCCGAGCTTCTTCAATGGAGGTGCGAATGTCGGCTAGCTCGGCCTGGGCCTGGGCCACCTCAAACTGACGGGCAGCCAGCTCGGCCTGGGCCTCGCCCACGGCGGTTTGCAGTAGTACGCTGTCGAGGGTGCCGACCCTCTGCCCCTGCTGCACAGCGTCGCCCACGTCGACAGCGAGGTTTAAGAGGCGACCTTCGGCCTGCGATCGCAGCGATACCTGGCGGGCTGGGCGGGTGGTGCCGGTATACAAGCGGGCATCGTCATCAGCAGAGGAGGCAATCACCACATCGACGACGGCGGCTTGATCACCCTGTTCGTTTTGGGCGTGGGCGGTGGGGTCTGCCGAGTCTCCACAGGCTACGGTGGCGATCGCCACGCCGCCCACCAGTAAAAATCCAGCCGCAGTTCCTAGGGTGCGTTTCGACTGCCTCAACCGCCTGATAACCATGTGCTATGTCCCCTGGCTTGCTGAGTTTACTTTACTTTACACTTCTCAGGCCAGCACCTGTCTTTTAATAGATGTCATCGCGGCCTTTTTGCCTTGCCTTTAGCGAATTGGGTCAGCGCAGCGGTGGGGCTGGGTCTGCCCTACCGCTGCCCTCAGCTCTTTTATGAAATCTCACAGGACGACGACAGAAAAATGACAGGGAAGTAACAGCTTTGTAGCCATTTCCTAGGGGATGGGAGCCTCGGGGGAACTGAGGCTCAAGTTTATGGGGGTCGCTCGCCACCGCAGCGATGTTTCTGGTTGCGCCGGGGCGGCCTCGAGCAGCAGCCACTGGTCTGGGGTAGTGCCCCGCCGTAGGTAAAGGTCAAAGTCTCGGGTTTGGCGGCGCTGGGCGCTGGTTAGCCCGCCGCCCTTGAGGTGGTAAGTACCCGCCACTTCCACCGCTGGCTGACCGGCAATCTCAGTCCAGTGATGGTCAGCGATGCGAATACGACCCACTTGGGCCAGATCGGCGGGGTCAACCTTGAGCTGGCGCTCAAACTGACGATAGAGCAGGGCCTGGGTTTGGGAGAGTTTTTGGGCGATCGCGCCCTCCACCACCGCCCTCGGTGGCTGGGGGTTGATCACACCACACCCCATCAGTGCTAGGCAGAGCAAGCCGATTACGACCCATCGCCCTAGGTGAATTGACGCTGGCTTACCCATCAGGCCTCCTCGGTGTTAACCCCACTCCTCTAGGCTACTGCCTCAGGTTCTCTTCAGGAAATGGGTTGTGGCGCGGGCTAGGGGAGTGGCCGCAGCGCCCAGGCCAAGAATCGCTCGGTGTAGTACAGCGCAATTTGGTTGCCAGGGCCGCGAAACACCGCATCAAAGGCATGTTCGGCCCAGGGAATGACAATGAGCGCCGCTGGGTTGCCGCTGCTAGTTAGCCGCTCATACATCTGCTGGCCGTAGCTGAGCTGCACCAAGTGGTCGCGCTGGCCGTAGATCAACAGCGTGGGTGGCAACCCCGGCCTGACCGCAAAGACTGGTGAAGCCTGCTGGTACAGCTCGGGCAGCTGCTCGGGGTTGCCGCCCAAAAAGCTCTCTAGCACGGCGGTGGTGTCAATCGGGTCGGGCACGGGCGGGTCGTAGTAACCTGTTGCCAGATTGACCGGGCCATAGTAGCTGACCACCGCCCGAATGGGCAGTCCCCCAGGCTGATAGGCTGCCAACATGGCCAAATGCGCCCCTGCCGACCAACCCACTAGAGCGATGCGATCACGGTCTATGCCATAGCTTAAGGCGCGATCATCTACCCATTTCAGCGCCGTCTGCACATCTTGAAGCTGAGTAGGAAATCGGTGCTCGGGCGCGTGGCGATAGTCGATGGCTACGACCGTGTAGCCCTGGGCCGCCATGTAACTGCTAAATCGGGCCGTTGCGGCGGGTGACCCTCGTTGCCAGGCCCCGCCGTAGATGGTAACAATGGCTGGATGCGGCTCTGGGAAGCCGGGCGGCTGGTAAATGTCTACAGCTAGGGCAGCCCCGTCTGGCGTTACCACGGTCTGGCGCTCTGGGGCGATCGCCCCCTCAGGCAGCCCCCGCACCAAATCGATCAGGGCAAAGGGGCGAGACCTGAGAAAGGGCTGACCGTTGGGCGGCAGCTGACCGCCGTAGTCTGGCCCTAGGCTTTGCATTTGGACCTCGGCCCGCCGCACGGTGGCAGGCACCTGCAATAGCGGCAGGCTGCTCAGCACCAGTCCCATGGTGGCCATGGCAATGACCAGAATTTTTAGGGGGGCAGGAAACTTGATCAGCAGCGCTAGCCCCAGCAAGATGCCCTGGCCCAGCAGCAAGAACGGACTTACCTCTGGCGCCCCCACCCCCAGGGGCAAGAGCAATGAAGTGGGTGCTGGCACCACAATCCAGCTGCTCAAAAACAGGGCGATCGCCGCTAAAAGTGCGATCGCCCAGCCCATAAACTGACCTAAAGTTGCCATGCAGATGCCATTCGACAGCGAGACTAGCCTAATACTTAGCCAAGCTGATTGTGACAGGAACCAGCCGCTTCGGGTTTAGGGTATACAGCCTGCCTTGAACCGGAAACCGTGAACCCCATACCTCCCTGACCTGTCATCAGCTCGATCAACCCCATCCGTTGGCACCCCCTTTGTCTATTGCTTCAGCGTGCGGGGATCTAGCGCATCGCGCAGGCCGTCGCCCAGCAGGTTAAAGGCCAGGGCCGTAATCACAATCAAAATGGCGGGGGGCCACACCAGCCAGGGTTGCAGCACCAAAATTGACGCGTTGGTCGCCAGGGTGAGCATGTTGCCCCAGGAGGCGTCAGGCTGCTGAATGCCGAGACCGATAAAGCTCAGGGTCGCCTCCGCCAAAATAAAGCCCGGAATCGCCAGGGTGGCGGCAATAATGCCGTAGCTGGCCGTCTGGGGCAGAATGTGGCGGGTGATGATGTAGAGCGATCGCCCCCCCATCACCTTGGTGGCCTGCACAAACTCTCTCTCTTTAATCGAAAGCACCTGGCCGCGAATCACCCGCGCCAGCCCGGCCCAGCCCACCAGCGACGTAATCAGCACAATCAGCAAAAACCGCTGGGTGCTCGAAATGCCCGCTGGCAGCACCGCCGCCAGGGCCACCAGCAGATAAATGCTCGGAATCGTCATCAGCACTTCGACAAAGCGCATTAGCACCCCGTCGACCGCGCCGCCAAAGTAGCCCGCCATACCTCCCACCAGCATGCCCAGGGGAAACGAGATGGCGATGCCAATCAGCCCCACGCTGAGGCTGACTCGACTGCCGTGGATCAGCCGACTAAACTGGTCGCGGGCCTGTTCGTCGGTGCCCAGCAGGTTGATGCGAGCCGGGCCAGCGGTGTCAAACAGGGTGAGCCGCCCCTGGTCGTTGCGGTGAAAGATCCGCAGGGCGGAGGGCTGGGTGCGGTCAACAATAATTTCCCGCTCCCCGGTGTCAATATCCACCGGGCCCTGGGTGGTGGGGTAGACGTGGGGGAAGAACCGCCCGGTTTCGCCATCGCGCCAGTAAACCTGGGTAGGGGGCAGCAGCGACCCGTTGAGCTGCGACTCGTAGGGGCTGTAGGGGGCAAAAAAGTCGGCCCCTAGGGCGACGCCGTAGAGCACGATCAGCAGAATAGCGCCCAGCTGAGCCAGGCGATTGGTCTTAAGCTTGCGCCACCAGGTCATAGGCCGAATCAGATGTGGATTACGGTTTGCTCGTTCTCCACCATAAACACATTTGAATAGAGGTTAGCAATTATTTGCTTGCCTTCTTGGGTCAGCGACAAATAACGCAACCCGTCTTGAATGTAGGGGTGCACTACCTTCCAGTAGAAGGTGGGGTAATTGGCCCGCAGATCGCCGGGGTGCTCGTAGTTGAGGAACTTATTTTGGCCGGTTTCTTCAAACTCGTAGTAAAGCGCCCCAATTTTCTTGAGGTAGCGGGGGTCGCTGAGCTGGCCGATCAAGTCGGCGGCGCGCACTAGGCCAGGGAAGTGCTGGGTGTCTTGGTGATCTTCTTCTTTGGGTACCGGAAAGCGGGTCAGCTCGATGTTGCGCTTGATCATGCTGGACTCGATCACCGGGTTGCCGCCAAAGCGTTCTTCAATAAAGCGCTTGCCCCGATCAACGTGGTAGGGCGTCAGGGCGGCGTCTGAAGCACCCGGCTTTAGCGGCACCATATCGTCGCCCTGGCCGGTGGAGTAGAGGTGGTTGCGGTCTTGGTCGTTGCGGCACACTCCTTTGACGTAGCCAATGTCGTGGCAGACTAGGGAAATGATGAAGTGCATCCAGTCTTTGCAGGTGACGCCGCCCTCGCGGATATGCTTGCCCCGCAGAATCTCTTGGCCCACTAGGGCCACCAGCACGGTGTGCTCAACGTTGTGGTAAAGGGCGTCGCTGTTGGCGATATTCTCGAGCGCCATGCCGCCTGCCCAGGCGATGATGTCTTCGTAGTCAGGGTTTTGGCCGCCGTAGGTGCGGTGATAGCCGGCCCGCAGCTTTTCTACAAAGTCACTGATGAGAATTTCGGTGGCGTTAAACATGTCCCAAGACCTGCTGTTGTGAAGTCGAGCCGTTGGCGTGAGCGGTGAGCAGTGACGACGGGGCAAACGGTGCCCACGCGGTAGATAAACTAAACCTAAGCCCAGCAGCGGAGGTTTGCCTAGGGGAAAGTTCCGGCGGGCAAACTCTCTCTGGCGGGCAAGCTCCAGATCCCGAACGGGACTTGGCCCATCTAGCTATTAGACCAAATTTCCCCATTTGAAGATGTGATTCGAGTCATTAAAGACGATGAGCTGAGTCCGTTCGGACGGGCTGAGGGGCTACTTTCCCTGATAAATCAAGCGATCCTAAGGAGGACGGGGCTTTACGTCATAATGGGAAAGTAAACATTTCGTAACCTACTCCGGTCGTTATCCCAAAGGGCGTGCTTGTGCAGAATCTCCATTCCTCCGACCCCCTAGAGGCCACAGTTGGTGCACCGGTTGAGAACAATACAACGCCATCTCAACACCATTCTCCTCAACAGTACAGCGAAGCGATCGCAGCCCAGGGGGCACCGCGCCGATGGCCTGGAGTGCTGATGGGCGTGGGGGGCGGGGTGCTGCTCACCCTAGTGGGCACCCAGATTTTGGGTGGCCGAGAGACTGCCCCGTCAGATACGACTGAAGCGCCAGCAGTGGCGACCCAAACGGTGACGGTGGCCACCGCTGCTCCGGCCACGGTGGCCGATACGCTAGCGATCAACGGCAGCGTTCAGGCCACCGATCTGCTCTCCATTGCGCCTCAGGCCAGCGGTTTGCAGATTCGCCAGATCTTGGTGCGCGAGGGTGACGCGGTGAGTGCTGGGCAGGCGATCGCCACTCTAGATGACGCCACCCTGCAAGCCGACCTGCGCCAGGCCCAGGCCCAGCTGTCGGTCTCCCAGGCCCAGGTGGCCCAGCGGCAGGCGGCCTTGGCCCAGGCCCAGGCCAGGTTAGCCGAGGCCCAGCAAAACCTAGCCCGCAACCAAACCTTGGCCGATCGCGGCGCGATTAGCCAGCAGGAGTTGGGTAGTCTGCAAACCCAGGCCGTCACCGCCCAAGAGTCGATCAGCCTGTCGCGGGCCGAGGTGCAGAGTGCCGAGGCGGGGGTGCGATCGCAGCAGGCCGCCATCGACCGCCTGCAAACCCAACTCACCCAAACCACCGTGCGCGCCCCTGTCGCCGGGGTAATTGCCGAACGCCTCGCCACCGTCGGCGATGTGTCGGCCCCCGGCAGCCCGATTGTGACTCTGATTGAGAACAACCAGCTAGAGCTGGCCGCCGAGGTGCCCCAGACCCAGCTCGACCAGGTGGCGATCGGTGCCCCGGTCGCGGTCACCTCCAACGCCGACAGCCGCATCCAGCTCCAGGGGACGGTGCAGTCCATCGACCCGGTGGTGGATGCGGCCACTAGGGTGGCGACGGTGAATATTACTCTGCCCCCCAGCGACCTGCTGCGGCCCGGCATTTTTCTGCGGGGTGAGGTCACCACTAGCTCCCGCCAGGGGCTAACCATCCCCGCTGCCTCCCTCCAGCCCCAGCCCGACGGCGCTACCCAGGTATTCGTGCTCACCGAGGGGGACGTGGTCGAGGCTCGCACGGTGGAGCTGGGCAACCGGATCGCCGCCAACGGCGACGCCGTGGCCCAGGTTGAAGTGCTCCAGGGTCTGCAAGCGGGGGAACAGGTGGTCACCTCCGGCGTCGGATTCTTGCAGGACAGCGACGTCGTGACGGTTGTCCCGTAGGGTGCATCCGCGCAGCGATGCACCAAATCTTATGTAACAAGCCTCTCCCTCAGGAGAACGGCTTGACAAGATGAATCCGGTGCATTGCTTCGCGGATGCACCCTACAACCGACCCACCCACCCACTTCATCCACTTACCCACTTCATCCAACCATCCACTCCCCAACCATCCACTCTTCACTCTTCACCCCTCCACCTCCTCCCCCCTCCACCCAACTACCCCTCTCTCCATGAATCTCTCCGGCTGGTCTATTCGTCGCCCGATTCCTGTCATTGTGCTCTTCCTGGTGCTCACCCTGGGGGGGCTGGTCTCCTTTGGGCAGTTGGGCATCGACGAGAACCCCAACATCGAGTTTCCGGCGATTACCGTCACCGTGACCCAGACCGGGGCAGGGCCAGAGGAGCTAGAAAACCAGGTAACCAAGCCGGTGGAGGATGCCGTCGCCGGGCTGGGCGACATTGACAGCATTAACTCCACCGTGCGAGATGGGGCTTCGACTACGGTGATTTCGTTCGTTCTCGGCACCGATGTAGATCGGGCCACCAACGACGTGCGCGACGCAGTGACGCGGATTCGCCAAGACCTGCCGGGCAGCATTCAGGAGCCGGTGATTCGGCGGCTGGAGTTTGGCGGCGGGGTGGTGATGACCTACGCGGTAAATTCTGAGCAGCGCTCGGTGGAAGAACTCAGCGATCTGGTTGATCGCACCATTAGCCAAGAAATTCTCACCGTGGAGGGGGTGGCGCGGGTGGATCGGGTCGGCGGGGTGGACCCCGAAATTCGCGTTGACCTCGACCCCCAGCAGCTCAACGCCCTGGGCATTACCGCTACCCAAGTCAATGACCAGATTCGCGCCCTCAACATCAACCTGCCCAGCGGGCGGGCCACCCTGGGCGGCCGAGAGCAGAGCTTTCGCACCCTGGGCAGCGCCCCCACCGTCGAGGCCTTTCAGGCCGCTCGCATTGTTTTGCCCAATGGCACCACGGTACCTCTGACCAGCCTGGGCACGGTCGAAAGCGGCTTTAGGGAAGCGCGGCAGTCAGCCCATCTGGGCAACCAGCCGGTGGTGGCGTTTTCGGTTTATCGCAGCACGGGCAGCGTGTTGGTGTCGGTAGAAGATGGGGTGCGGGCCGCGGTGGCGCAGCTCAATGAAACCCTGCCGGAGGACGTGACTATTGAGCTGATCTTTACCCGTGCTACGGAAATTCGGGATTCGTACCAGGCGTCAGTTAACGCGCTGATCTTGGGTTGCCTGCTGGCGGTGGTGGTGGTGGGTGTTTTCTTGCGCGACTGGCGGGCGACGCTGGTGACGGCGACGGCCCTACCGCTATCGATTATCCCCACATTTCTGGTGCTGGGCTGGTTTGACTACACCCTCAACAGCATGACCCTGCTGGCCCTGACCCTGGCGGTGGGCAACCTGGTCGACGATGCGATCGTTGAAATCGAGAATGTCGAGCGCCACATGGCCATGGGCAAGCGCCCGTTCCAGGCGGCGCTCGACTCTACCGCTGAGGTGGGGCTGGCGGTGGTCACCACCACGGCGACCATTGTGGCGGTGTTTTTGCCGGTGGCCTTTATGGGGGGCATTCCGGGGCAGTTTTTTCAGCCCTTTGGGGTGACAGTGGTGACGGCGACGGTGTTTTCGACCATTGTGGCCCGGCTGGTGACGCCGATGATGGCGGCCTATCTGCTCAAGGGCAGGCCTGGAGCGGCGGGAGAGTCTTTTGAAACGGTTAACGGCAACGGCGAGTTTTCTAACGGCAACGGCAATGGCAGGGCACCGCGCCGTGGCCCCTACCGCAGTCTGCTGGGCTGGGCCCTGCGGCATCGGGGGGTGACTGTGGCACTGGCGCTGGTGTTCTTTGTCGGCAGTCTGGGGTTGGTGCCCTACATTCCTACCAGCCTGTTTGACAGCAGCGACTCGGGTCTGTCTACCGTTGCGGTCGAGCTGCCGCCGGGAGCGACCCTGGCCGATACCCAGCGGGTGACGACCCAGTTGAGCGAGGGGCTGCTGGACGATCCGGCGGTGTCCACGGTTTTGGCCACCGAGGGCGGTGATGACGGCGTTAACCAGGCCACTCTCTACGCTCGGCTGCTGCCCGAGGGCGATCGCAATGTATCTCAGTCCCAGTTTGAGCAGCAGGCCCGCGATATTTTTCAGCGGGTGCCCGGTGCCCGCATTACTTTTCAGAGCAGCGGGGCCTCGGGGCCAGGCAAAGACCTCAGCGTGGTGCTCAAGAGTGACGATCCCCTGGCCCTGCGGGAGGTGTCAGACTCGCTGACGCGGGAGATGCGCGGTGTGCCGGGGCTAGTGGATGTTAGCTCTAGTGCCAGCCTCGTGAGGCCTGAGGTGCAGATTGTGCCCGATATGGCGCGTGCCGCTGACCTGGGGGTGACCGTGCAGGCGATCGCCGCCACCGCAGCTTTGGCCACCCTGGGCGGCACCGATGCCAACTTGGCCGACTTCAACCTGGGCGATCGCCAGATTCCCATCCGCGTGCAGATCGATCCGGCCTTTCGCGACAACCCAGAGCTGCTGCAAACCCTGGGGGTGCCCAGCCAGAGCGGCGGATTGGTACCCCTGGCTGCGGTAGCCGACGTGCGCTTTGGCAGCGGCCCAGCCCAGATCAACCGCTTTGATCGCTCGCGCCAGGTCACCATTGGCGGCAATCTCCAGGGCATTACCCTAGGCCAGGGGCTAGCCCTGGTAGACGAACTGCCCACCATGCAAAACCTGCCCGCCAGCGTCACCCAGCAGCCCGCGGGCGATGCCGAAATCATGCGGGATATTTTTAGCCGCTTTATTTTGGCCCTGGGGACGGCGGTGCTGATGATTTTTGCGGTGCTGGTGCTGCTCTACAACAGCTTTATCTACCCGATGGCGATTATGGCGGCGCTGCCCCTGTCGGTAGGCGGGGCGTTGCTGGCCCTGCTGATTACCCAAAAGCCCCTGGGCCTGTTTGCCCTGATCGGCATTGTGCTGCTGATGGGCCTGGTGACCAAAAACGCCATTTTGCTGGTGGACTATGCTCTGATAGCGCTGAAGCAGGGCAAAACCCGCAAGGTGGCGGTGATGGAGGCGGGCATAACCCGCCTGCGACCTATTCTGATGACCTCGATTTCGACTATGGCGGGGATGGTACCCATTGCCCTGGAGCTAGGGGCAGGGGGCGAGACCAGAAGCCCGATGGCGATCGCCGTGATCGGCGGCTTTACCACTTCAACGCTGCTGACGCTGGTGGTGGTGCCGGTGCTGTTTACCTACATTGAGCAGGTCAATGGTGCGATCGCACAGCTGTTTGCCCGCTTCCGGGGCCACGACGGCGGTCCCCCCCCACCCTCAGCCCCACAAACTTCGTCGAAGGAATATAGGGTATCAACTTAAGCCGGGACAGGTTGACCGTACCAGGGATTGGGCTGTTGTGACGAAGAAGACCGTCTAGGCATAGGTAACTCTGTAAAAGTACTCAAGACAGACTCAAAGAGGTCAGGAAACGGGTGACCAAAGAG
>JBBSKN010000008.1:0-66594 GCA_038256265.1 Phormidesmidales cyanobacterium | reverse complement strand
CGATCGCCTACAGCAGCTCCAGGTGCTCACCACCCGTGAGCCGGGGGGAACAGAGCTGGGGCTGGGGCTGCGGCAGCTGCTGCTGGGCTACCAGGGGGCAGCCCCAATGGTCAGCCGGGCCGAGCTGCTGCTCTACGCCGCCGATCGCGCCCAGCACGTGGAAGCGGTGATCAAGCCCGCGCTGGCGGCGGGGAGCTGGGTGTTGTGTGATCGCTACATTGACTCCACCGTGGCCTACCAGGGCTACGGGCGCGGCCTCGATCTGGCGCTGATTGACCAGCTCAACCAGGTCGCCACCGGGGGGCTGGTGCCCGACCTCACCCTGTGGCTCCAGCTCGATGCCACTGTAGGGCTGGCCCGCACCCGCCAGCGCGGGGCCGCCGATCGCATGGAGCAGGCCGATCTGGCCTTTCACCAGCGGGTGCAGGCAGGGTTTGAGGCTCTGGCCCAGCAGCACCCCGAGCGAATCGTGGCCATCGATGCGGCGGCCGATGTAGACACCGTCGCCGCCGAAGTTTTTGCTGTTGTCAATAGGTATTTAGAGCAGTGGTACGCCCCCAGTTTGACAGCCTAGTGGGCCAGGCCACCGCCGTGGCCCTGCTGTGCCGTGCGATCGACCAGCAGCGAGTGGCCCCCGCCTACCTGTTTGCTGGCCCCCACGGGGTCGGGCGGCGGCTGGCGGCAGAGCGCTTTACCGAAGTCTTGTTTGCCTCCTCCCAAGGGGAGCCGGCCCTGGGGCGGCGCATCGCCCAGCGCAACCACCCCGACCTGCTGTGGGTGGAGCCGACCTACCTGCACCAGGGCAAGCTTGTGGGCGCATCCCAGGCGGCAGAAGCGGGGCTATCCCGCAAGAGCCCGCCCCAGACTCGCCTAGAGCAGGTGCGGCAGATCGCCCAATTCTTGGGTCGCCCGCCCCTTGAAGCGCCCCGAGCGGTGGTGGTGATCGAAGCCGCCGAGACCATGGCCGAGGGGGCCGCCAACGGCCTGCTCAAAACCCTAGAAGAGCCCGGTCAGGCCACGATCATTCTGCTGGCCCCTGGCCCCCAGGCGCTGCTGCCCACCCTCGTCTCCCGCTGCCAGACGATTCCCTTTCAGCGGCTCAATGGGGCAGATATGGCGACGGTGCTGAGCCGGGTAGGGCAGGGGGAAGTCTTGCAGCACCCACAGATGCTGGCCATGGCCCAGGGCAGTCCGGGGGGGGCGATCGCCGCCTACCAACAGCTCCAAACCATTCCTCCCGAGTTGCTTACCGCTCTGCAACAGCCGCCCCACAGCCTGCGCGATGCCCTCGACCAGGCCCGCCAGGTGGCCAAGGCGCTCGACACCGAGTCACAGCTCTGGCTGCTAGACTACCTGCTGAACTGGTACTGGCAGAGCCACCCCACCGCCAGCGCCCGCTGGCTGCCGGGTTTTGAAGCCGCCAAGGGCCATTTGCGTCGGTTTGTGAATCCTCGGCTGGTGTGGGAGGTGACGCTGATGCAGCTGTGGGAAGCCGCAACGTAGATCCTCTCCCATCTCGCCACATCGCCGACCTCACCTACTTCTTCTCCGGATGCTGCGCCTCAGGCCGGTGGTCGCCCAGGTCGTTGAGCCGCCAGATAAACCGATGCAGCTTACCAAAGTCGCGGTTGTTGAAGTGCATGATCAGCCGGGGCAGGTCAGCGGTTTCATCTTTTTGCTCTTCGGGCAAGGGGGCAGATTTTTCAATAGTTCCCTTGGCCAAAATATCGCTAAATTCTTGGTTGAGCAGCTCCACCGCCGCATCGGATATATTGCACTTGAGCCGGATGATCAGGCGATCGCTCGTGTAGCGGCAGGAGTGATACACCCGGTAAAAGCTGCTGATGGCGTGGCAGGCATCATCGACATTGTCGGTGATGGTGTAGAGGCTGGGGTCATCGGGGCTGATCAGCCCCCGGCTGAGCAGGTGGGTGCGAATGTAGCCATCCCAGCCCTGCCAGTAGTTGCCGCCGGGGTGATCGACCAGCACGATGGGCATGGGGTCGGCCTTGCCGGTTTGAATCAGCGTCAGCGACTCAAAGGCCTCGTCTTGGGTGCCAAACCCGCCCGGAAACAGCACCAGAGCATCGCTTTCCCGCAAAAAGAAGAGCTTGCGGGTGAAGAAATACTTGAAGTTGATCAGCTTGGGGTCGCCCGTCATCACCGGGTTGGCCCCCTGCTCAAAGGGCAGCTGAATATTTAGCCCAAAGGACTGCTCTGGGCCAGCTCCGGCGTTCCCCGCCTCCATAATGCCGCCCCCGGCCCCGGTCATGACCATAAAGCCCAGCTCGGTGACCTGCTTGGCAAACTGCTCGGCCAGCTGATAGTCGGGGCTGATTGCCCCCGTGCGGGCCGAGCCAAAGATCGTAATCTTGCGCGTGTGGCGGTAGGGATAAAACACCTGAAACCCCTGCTCCATATCCAACAGGGCGTGGTTCAAAATCTTCCAGTCTAGGCGATCGGCCTCGCGCCCCACCATGCGCATAATGGTCTCTAGCACCTGGCGAATGAGCTTGCCATGCTCCATGTGGGGCAGTTGCTCAAGTATCGTGGCTAGATCAGCCTGAACGCTAGAGGGTGAATCGGAGGGAAGCGTAACCATAAGCCTTGGGTTTCATAGAGGCAGCACACTATTTTAGCGAGAATATTGCCTATGCCGAGCAGAAACCCCCTAGCAAGAACCCTTTAAGCCTTGACAGGGGCAAGTCGTCTATTCACTTTTTTCCTCGAATACCGTTCGCCTGAGACAACAGCGCCTCGGCAAAGGACAGCGACTGCTGATGCGACTCGCCCCCGGCCAATTCGGCCAGTTCTTCTCGCCGCTCGGTGGGCGACAGGGGCAGCACCCGCACCACTGTGCGCTCGCCTTCGCCTGCTTCAGCACCCTGGGCTAAGGCGGCTTCTACTACTTGTTTGCCGACCCGAAAGTGGGCATCGGCCAGGGCCGCCACCATGGGCTGGTGGGTGACGCACAGCACCTGGTGCTGGCGACCGAGCTGGTAGAGCTTTTCGGCGATCGCCTGGGCCACCCGCCCCGACACCCCCACGTCAATTTCGTCAAACACCAGGGTGCCCACCGGGTCAACCTGCGAAAAGCAGGCCTTCAGCGCCAGCAAAAACCGACTCATCTCGCCGCCCGAGGCCGTCTCCGCCAGGGGTTGCAGCGGCTCGCCGGGGTTGGGGCTAAACAAAAACCGAATGCCGTCGGCCCCATTGGCGGTGGGTGCCATCGGCTTTAGCTCTACCTGAAACTGCACCCGATCCATGGCCAGGGGCTTGAGTTCACCGATCAGTCGCGTTTCTAGCTGCTGGGCGACCCCCTGGCGCAGCTGGGTGAGCTGGCCACAGGTTTTCTCTAGCTCTGCCTGGGCGGCGGCCACCTCAGCCTCTAGCGCCTCAACCGATTGCCCGTCACCGGATAGCTCCGCCAGGGTGGCCACCACTTCATCGCGGTAGGCCACCAGCTCCGGCAGGGTGCGACTAAACCGGCGGCACAGGGCCTTGAGCTGGCGCATGCGCTCTTCCACATCTTCGAGCCGCTGGGGGTCGGCCTCGACGCTGGCCCCATAGGCGTTGATCGCCCGTCCGGCTTCTTCGACCTGGGTAAGGGCTTCGCTGACCATGCCCAAAATAGAGGTGATGGCTGGGTCGTAGCGCTCCATGTCAACGAGAATAGCCTCGGCCTTGCCCAGCAGGTCGGCGCAGGCGCTGCCCCCCGCATCGCTTTCATAGAGAATTTGGTAGGCCGCGTAGCTGTTTTGCTGAAGATCGACGCTGTGGTTGAGGCGATCGTGCTCTTGGGCGAGATTGTCTAGCTCTAGCGGATCCTCTAGCTGGGCCTGCTCTAGATCTTGGCGGTGCATTTGCAGCAGGTCGAGCTGGTCGCGGCGCTGCTGGTCGGCCTTGCGGCGGGTCTCTAGGCGCTTTTTAGCCTGGGCAGCGGTCTCGTAAGCCAGGGCAACCTGTTGCCGCTGGGCCACCAGGGGGGCACCGCCAAAGCCGTCGAGCCATTCGCGCTGGTGATCGCCCGACCCCAGCAGCACCGTTTGCCCCTGGGCGGTGATCTCCACCAGCTTTTGCCGCAGCCCCTCTAGCTGGGGCCGGGTGGCGGGGCTGTCGTTGAGAAATGAGCGACTGCGCAGGGTCTTGCCCAGGGTGAGTTCTCGCCGCAGCACCAGGGCACCGTCAACTTTAGGAAACTCCTGCTCCGCCAGCCAGGCGTGGACTTCGGCGGACACGTCAAAGGAGGCTTCAACCAGGGCTTTTTGGCTGCCCGATCTCACCAGTCGCTGGTTTGCCTTGCCCCCCAGCACTGCATCAATCGCGTCGAGAATGATCGACTTGCCCGCCCCGGTTTCGCCCGTCAGCACGTTTAGCCCCGCCTCTAGCCGCAGATCCAGGTGATCGATCAGGGCAAAGTTCTCGATGTGCAGGGCGGTTAGCATAGAGTCGTTAGCATAGGGGCAATGGTCTAGTACCCACGTATTTTAATTGGAACCACTGTCGATACGCCTCTGAATGTGGGGAAGTAGGGTGGGCTGCTGCTTAGATTGAGGCATTCGTCATATCGTAGGGGCATTCCCGGCCCATAAAATCGCCTCATCTTACCGACTACTCTTGTTGCGAATCTGCCCCACCTGGCGCAAGTGAGGAGGTTACTACCTGGGATTCTGAAGCTAACCCGTTACAATAGTTTACGGGAAGGTTTTGCCTGTCGCCTTCGGTTTTTCGGTTCTCCACACAATTCTCTGAGCTTGCTATGGCCTTAAATACTACTCAGAATTCGGCTCAGCACTTTAATGGCCCCGTAGACATTATTGATGCTGAGGTGATCGCGGTAACTGAGGAAATTTTGGCTGAGCCGTTGGAAAGGCCGCTAGCTGAGCCATTGGCTGGGTCGCCGCGCACGCTGGCCACTAAGGCCGAAGATCCCTTTGAGTATTTTGGCTACGACCCTGAGGCGATCGCCGCCCACTACCGCCGTCGCCCGTTTAAGGTGTGGGGCAGGTTTGTGGGCATTTTCTTGCCGCTGATTAGTTTTTTTGTGAAACTCTGGCTAGATCGCCGCGCGGGCCGCACTGCTCAAAACGAGGCCAAGCGGGCGGCCCAGCTGCGAGAAATGCTGACTAACCTTGGCCCTGCCTACATCAAAATTGGCCAGGCGCTCTCCACCCGGCCCGACCTGGTGCCGCCGATTTTCCTCGAAGAACTCACCACTCTCCAAGACCAGATTCCGCCCTTTGACAACGCCACGGCCTACCGCTTCATCGAAGAAGAGCTAGGCGCTCCCCCCAGCCAGATCTACGCCGAAATTTCAGTCAACCCGATCGCGGCGGCCTCCCTGGGGCAGGTCTACAAGGGCAAGCTGCACAGCGGCGAAGACGTGGCCATTAAGGTACAGCGCCCCGGCCTGGCTCAGCGCATTGCCCTAGACCTTTTCATTATCCGGGGATTGGCTCGCTTTGCCACCAACCGCATTAGCCTGATTCGCAGCGACCTAGTCGCCATCATGGACGAATTTGGCGAGCGCATCTTTGAAGAGATGGACTACACCCACGAGGGCGAAAACGCCCAGCGCTTTGCCAAACTCTACAGCCATATTCCCGATATCTACGTGCCCTACATCTACCCTCAGTACACCGCCCGCCGGGTACTGACCATGGAGTGGATTGAGGGCACCAAGCTGACCGACATCGACAAGCTAGATCGCCTGGGCATCGACGCCACCCACCTAATCGAGGTGGGGGTACAGTGCTCACTGCGGCAGCTGCTAGAACACGGCTTCTTTCACGCCGACCCCCACCCCGGCAACCTGCTGGCCATGGCCGACGGCCAACTGGCCTACCTCGACTTTGGCATGATGAGCGAGGTTAAGCCCTACCAGCGCTACGGCCTGATCGAGGCGGTGGTACACATGGTCAACCGCGACTTTGAAGGGCTGGCGGGTGACTACGTAAAGCTGGAGTTTTTGACCCCAGATACCGACCTGACGCCGATTATTCCGGCCTTGGCCAATGTGTTTAGCAACGCCCTGGGGGCCAGCGTCGCCGAGCTCAACTTTAAGAGCATCACCGATGAGTTTTCGGCGCTGATGTACGAGTATCCGTTTCGGGTGCCCGCCTACTACGCCCTGATCATTCGCTCGCTAGTGACCCTAGAGGGTATCGCCATCAACGTTGACCCTGAGTTTAAGGTGCTGAGCAAGGCCTACCCCTACGTGGCCAAGCGGCTGCTGACCGACCAGTCGCCGGAGCTGCGGGCCTCGCTGCAAGACCTTCTATTTAAAGACGGCAGCTTTCGCTGGAACCGGCTAGAAAACCTGCTGCGCAACGCCAGCAGCAGCGATGAGTACGACATGGATCGGCTGATCGACCAGACCCTAGAGTTTTTGTTCTCAGAGCGGGGGTCGTTTTTGCGCGATCGCATCGTCGGCGAACTCATCAACGGCCTCGACAGCCTGGGCCAAAACACCGTGCAAAATTTCACCACCGCCGTGCAGCGCCGCCTGGGCCTGAAAAAAGAACTTTCCGTCGTCGCCACCGCTGCCCCCAGCGATCTCGACCACCTGCGCCGCATTCTCGATATTTTGAAGGATACGCCTGGGTTTGATGCCGCCCAGGTGGCAACCCGGATTCCGGCGCTGCTGTTTAAGCCCGAAACCCAGGCCATGGGGCAGCAGGTGGTGGCTGGGCTGGCCCAGCGGGGGCTGGCGCGGCTGATTCGCACGCTGCTGCTGGAAGGAGCGCCTGTGCCCACCAGCGGTAGTCCTCAGCTTCCCCCCTCCCGCGCTATTCCGTAGGGGCGGGAGGGGCGGAGTCTCGGCTGGCGGCTGGGGTAGTTTTCGCAGCTCTTGGTGCAGGGCCATTGCCCATGGCTGTTCCCTGGCCAGCCTGTGCCTGGGTGCCCGCTCCAAAGCGCCCTAGGCAAGCTCTGGGGCCGCTGCTGGCTACCCTAAGCAAGTAGCTCCCAGTTTTCTCGTTAGCTTCCTTTCCCTTCGGGCTTTACCACGTCTGGTAGCGATCGCTTGAGCCGATAGAGCCACAGCAGACCGATCATGCCCAGGGCAATGCCACCCAGACTGACTATCTGAGCAATTTTCAGCGGCCCCAGCATCAGGCTATCGAGCCGCAGGCCCTCGATCCAGAGGCGGCCCAGGCTATAAGCAGCAAAGTAGACCAAAAATATTGTGCCGGGCTTGAGTCGCCTAGGGTGGCGCAAACCCCAGAAAAACAGCCAGAGCACCAGCCCCAGCACCCCCAGGTTCCACAGCGATTCGTAGAGAAAGGTGGGGTGGTAGTAGGCCACATCGACCAGCCCCGGCGGCCGCTGGGCGGGGGGAATAAACACCCGCCAGGGCAGATCGGTCGGACGGCCAAAGGCTTCGGAGTTGAAGAAGTTGCCCCAGCGGCCAATGGCCTGGCCCAGAATCAGGGCCGGGGCTACCACGTCGGCCAACTGCCAAAATGAAAGCCGGTAGCGACGGGCAAACAGCAGGGTAGCGATCATCCCGCCCAAAATTGCCCCGTGAATGGCAATGCCTCCCTGCCAAATCGCCAGGGCAGATAGGGGGCGATCGGCGTAGCGATCCCACTCAAACAGCACGTAGTATAGTCTGGCCCCTGGCAGCGCCCCGATCACGAGCCAAATCGCCAGGTCGCCAATCCGCTCTGGGTCGATGCCCCGCCGCTGCCCCAGGTTTTGAGCCAGGGTAATGCCCAGCAGCAGCGCCCCGGTAATCAGCAGCCCGTACCAGCGTAGGGTGATTGGCCCTAGCTCAAAGGCCACTGGCCCCGGAGAGGCCAGCTGCGCGATCGCGCTATTAAATTCAGGGTTCCAGCCCATGGGATGCGTCATCGATAAGATCCTATCCATCCTACCTGGCCGGGGCGGGCTTGGCCTGCCTGCCCTGAGATGCCTATAGAAAGAGCTATCGTTGACCCTGGTTACTATTCTGGATGATGAGAAGACGCCGTTTTCTGGCTCTGGCCACCGCCTTGGGCTTTTGTTTAGTTCTGGGGATAGCCCTTCAACCCTGGTTCCCCTGGGTCAATGCAGCTGAGACTACGCTGCTGGTTTCGGCGGCGGCTAGCCTTGAGGAGGCGTTAGTGGTGGTGCAAGCCAATTTTGAGGCAGAGTACTCCGACATCGCTGTTAACTATAACTTTGGCTCGTCGGGAGCCCTACAGCAGCAGATCGAGCAGGGCGCCCCGGTGGATGTCTTTATCTCTGCGGGGGTGCCCCAAATGGATGCCCTGGCGGAAAAAGATCTGCTGTTGCCCAATACTCGCGCCAGCCTGCTGGGCAACCGTCTGGTGCTGATTACCCCCAACGACTCTACCCTAGGCCTGACCGACTTCTCTGACCTCACCCAGGGGGGCGTCGAGCGGATTTCGGTGGGTGAGTTTCGCAGCGTGCCTGCCGGGCAATATGCCGAGCAGGTGCTGAGTAATCTGAGCATTTTGACGGAGATTCGGCCTAAGCTGATTTTTGCCAACAGCGCGCGGGGGGCGATCGCCGCCGTTGAGTCGGGCAATGTGGAGGCTGGCCTGGTCTACGCCACCGATGCGGCGATTTCAGCCCAGGTGACGGTGGTGGCGACGGCGGCTAAAGACCTGCACGCACCAATTATCTACCCGGTGGCGATCATGAACCATACTGCTAGCCCCGATGCCGCCCGTGCTTTCGTTGATTATCTTTTCAGTGGTGCGGCTGGGGCTGTGTTTGAAAATTTTGGCTTCCCCCTGCTGGATTAAGGCTGATTTTAACCATTTCCTATGCCCTTAGACCTGTCGCCGCTGTGGATTTCGCTGAAGGTCGCTGGCTTGGCTACGGTTGTTGCCTTTTTCTCGGGCATTGCCGCCGCCTACTGGATGCTGGGCTATCGGGGGTCGGGGAAGTCGCTAATTGAGGGCGTTTTGGTGGCTCCGCTGGTGTTGCCGCCGACGGTGGTGGGGTTTGTGCTGCTGCTGCTGCTGGGCCGCAGTGGGCCACTGGGTCAGTTTTTCCAGGCTTTCGGATTTCGCGTCATTTTCACCTGGTACGGGGCCGTGATTGCCGCCACCGTGGTGGCCTTTCCCTTGATGTATCGCACGGCGCTGGGGGCCTTTGAGCAGATTGATCCGGCGCTGATCCAGGTGGCGCGTACCCTGGGGGCAAGGGAGTCTCGAATTTTTTGGCGGATTGTGCTGCCGCTATCGGTGCCGGGTCTGTTGGCGGGCCTCACTCTGGCCTTTGCCCGCGCCCTAGGAGAATTTGGGGCGACGCTGATGGTGGCGGGCAATATTCCGGGGCGGACTCAGACGATGCCAATGGCGATTTACTTTGCGGTGCAGGCCGGGGCCATGGAGGAGGCGTGGGTTTGGGTGGCGATTATGCTAACGGTGTCGCTCTCGGGGATTTTTGGGGTAAATCTATGGCAGGCCCAGCGCCAGTGCCGGATGAATTTTGAGCTGCCCGATATCGGGAATGATCCACCCTTACCCCTTCCAGGTGGGTTCGTCCCTCCGCATCCCTCCACCTCTCCATCGCTTCACGTCAATATCCACAAACCACTGGCTACCTTTCCTCTAGATGTTTCATTCGAGGTTGGCGCGGAGGCTCTAGGCATTCTCGGTGCCTCGGGGGCAGGTAAGTCGATGACGCTGCGGTGCATTGCGGGGGTAGAAACGCCGGCCAGCGGGCGCATTGTGCTGAACGGTCGGGTGCTTTTTGACAGTGGGGCGGGGATTAATCTGCCCAGCCAGCGGCGGCGGGTGGGGCTGTTGTTTCAGACCTATGCGCTGTTTCCGCATCTGACCGTGGCTGAGAATATTGGTTTTGGGCTACAGCGATTGTCCAGGGTAGAGCGGCTTCAGCGAGTGAACAACGGGCTGGGGGCGATGCAGCTGGAGGGGCTGGGCGATCGCTATCCGCAGCAGCTTTCGGGTGGGCAGCAGCAGCGGGTGGCCCTGGCCCGCGCCCTGGCCCCGGAACCAGAAGTGCTGCTGTTGGATGAACCGCTCTCGGCGCTCGATACCTACCTGCACAGCCAGGTAGAACAGCGGTTGATGACAACGCTGGCGGGCTATGGCGGGGTGACGTTGGTGGTCACCCACAATTTGGAGGAGGTGTTTCGGGTGTGCCCTCAAATCATGGTGATGGCGGCGGGGCGACCCGTAATCACTGGCACCAGACATGAGGTGTTTGAGCGACCGGGCAGTGCGATCGCCGCCCAGATCACCGGCTGCAAGAATTTGTCTAGGGCTACCAAAGTATCGTCAACAACCGTCAGGGCCAAAGACTGGAACTGTGTGCTGGAGGTGACGGAGCCAGTCCCCGCTGACCTCAGTCAAGTGGGGTTTCGCGCTCACCATCTCACTTTTGTCGAGGCACCGGATCGGGCTAACACCTTTCGCTGCTGGGTGATGTCTACCAGCGAAACGCCCCACCGGATGACAGTGTTTCTCAAGCTCCACAGTCCGCCAGATGACCGCTGGCCCAATGGCTGTCTGCCCACGAATGCAGCCGCCTTAGGGCCACCCACAACGGACTACCACCTGCAAGCAGAGCTGTCTAAGGAGGCTTGGCAAACCCTCAACCAGCGGGCCTTGCCCTGGTATGTGCATTTAGTTCCAGAGCGGGTGCTGCTGCTGAGGCCGCTTTGAAATAAAAAATGATAAACCCGAAGGCTCAGGGCTTCGGGTTTATGGGGGGTGTGTCATGGCTCTGCATGATGCACCAAAACTAACGCCATCGGTGCGGCGCGCTGTGGCCTACCGCCAGGTGCGCTCACCCGATTCATCGACGCGGGCTTGGCGAATGACGTCGGAAATTTCTTCAGCATCGGTGATGTGGTGGAGCGCCTTCTGACCTTCCTCCGGGTCATCGACGATAAAGTAGGTCGGCACCACGATGCGATCGCCCGTGATATCGCCCGTGTCTACCGCCACCTGCTTAGACTTTTCTTCCAGGGTTTTCTCGCCATCGACGTGATCACCTGCATTGAGCACTAGCTCATTTTCTTCCGTCATTTTTTTGTTGGCGGCCTTCTGCTCCGGCGATACGTCTTCAGGAGTTAGGGGCTGGTGAATGGGGATTCTTTTTTGATCGTTTTGCTTCTCATGATTTTGCTGATCAAGCTCTTGAGAATTCTCGGTATTCATAGTTCTTTTCAGCGAGTTACAACTACCCCTAATCTAACCAGCCACTCGGTCTGTCAACATCGCCCTAAGGTAACAGGTTCGGTCTCTCTACCAGCCCTGGGAAAAGACCCTGAGCGGGCCAAAAATCTCTCTCTAGAAGCTCATGATTTGGGCACGGTGGCGAGACGGCGATCGCCCGCTTTGGCCTCAGCTACAGGTTCTGGGATGCGCAGCATCAGCAGAGCAGCCAGGCCCAGGGAAAAGCCCCCCAGGGCTAAGGCCCACAGCCGGTTGCCCTGGAGGACGGTGCGCATTACCCAGCCAAACCCCAGGGACATGGCAATCTGGGGCAGAGTGACAAAGCCGTTAAATAGTCCCATGTAGACCCCACTCTGACCCTCGGACAACTCCTCCATCAGCAGCGAGTAGGGGATCGACAGCACGCTGGCCCAGGCAATGCCCACCCCTACCATTGACAGCAAGATCGGGTAGCGGCTGTGCACTCCCAGCAGCGAGATCAGCCCCCCACAGCCCATCATCAGACAGGCCGCGTGGGTGACGACCCGACCCCAGCGCCGACTCAGGGCCGGAATCAACCCCGAAACCCCCAGACAGATCAGGTTGTAGAAGGCAATGCAGAGGCCCGCCCACTCCACCCCCTGGGCGTAGCTAGGCGACTGGCGGTTGGGGGCCTCTAATATATTCAGCGCGATCGCCGTCGGCAGGTACAAAAAGATGCAGTAGATGCCCGCCCAGGTGAGCGTCTGCACCCCGGCCAGCTGACGCATGATCGGCGGCATGGTGGCGGTGGCCTGGGCAATGGCGTGACCTGCCTCCACCAGGGCCGCCAGGGGTGGGCGATCGCTCTTTGGCTCAGGAACTACTGGCGCTGGCTCAGGGCCGTCGGCGGGCGGCGGTTCATCCACCCGCCAAAAGGTCCATAGGGCGCTGCCCAGGCAGATCGCCGCCCCCACTCGGTAGGCCCAGGTGATGACCGCCGGAATGCCTGCCTCTGGGGCCGGGGCTAGGTGCAGCAAATGCTCTAACGCCCAGGGCAGCCCGGCGGCGCAAATTGCTCCAAGGCCGATGCAAAAGCCCTGCAAAGCATAGCCCAGAGTGCGATGACCGGGCGATAGCAGATCGCCGACAAAAGGTCGCGTGGGGGCAATGCTGATATTTAACGCCAGCTGTAGTACCCAGTACATGGCCACCGCCTGGGGCAGATTGGCCGCCTGGGGCATGGCCACTAGCATGATGGCCGCTAGCAGCGCCCCGCCGAGAAAATAGGGCTGTCGTTTGCCCCAGCGCCCTCCCCAGCAAACCCAGGTGCGATCGCTCATTTGACCAACGATAGGCTGGGTCAGCAACCCCACCAGGGGTGCCCCCAACCACAGCAGCGGCAGCTGGCTAGCCTCGGCCCCTAGGGCTTCAAAAATAGCGCTGGCATCGGCAATTTGCAGACCGTTACCGATCTGCACCCCCCAAAAGCCCAGGTTCATATTCACCAGCAAGCGCCAGTTTAGACGGTCAGGTGTCATAGCCTCCGTTGCCCCATCGGTTCAGTTGGCGATCGCCCTCTGCGGAGTTTGATTTAATGAGCCCATTAAAAAAGGAGCAGTACCGTACTGCTCCTCTACTTAGCGACTTAGGGAAAAACTAGTCAATAGCGTCTTTGACAGAATCTTTCACGTCTTCTTTGGCGTGCTCAGCTTTGGCTTGGCCTTGCTTGGCCTTACCTTTCGCTTCGTCAGAGCTGTTGCCGGTGACTTTGCCAGCAGCTTCTTGTGCTTTGCCTTCAACATTTTTGGCAGTAGCTTCGGCGCGATCTTGAATACCCATGGGGTGTTCTCCTGAGTTGATTAACACTCTTTTAGAGTAGAAGACTATTTGAATAGCCCCATCGGTCAATAGGAACACTTTTTGCTACCCGGCCTGCTCAGCAGCCTCCCTCATTTGGCGGAGCGATCGCTCTAAAGGCTCGGCTGATGGATAGCCGTGGTTCCCTTAGACAGGACATCAAGTAAAGACATCAGGTGGGCAGCAGCAGCCTAATGAGCCGAGAAAATGGCCATCTCTCCCTAAAGGACTAGGCAAAGAGAGGGATGTTTTATTGGTTCCCGTAGGGTTTGATTAAGGCTCTAAGGACTGTACGCAGTACTAGAATCTTGAAGTTTAGAGTTTTGAGGACTTAGATCCTTGAAGATTGACAGCTCAGTTATTTGTCTTATGCGTCAGCCCTGTCTTCGAATATCCCTACGGGGTGTGAGACAACCGTGCTGGGCTTGCTCCCGTACATTAAGTGATTTTTAGCAGTGGGCCAACTGCCTGAATTGTAAGAACGCATGGCTTGGGCTGATAAATCGACATCTAGATATTTGCAATTGTTCAAAGGAAGAGCATCGTGATTGAACATTTCCTCAACCTATCATTCAACCTGCCAGACGCCCTGGCCCAGGTACTAGCACCAGTCGTACCAGCGCCAGTCATTACGACCCCAGAAGAGGCCTCCCTCGTTTTCTCGGGGCCGCAGTTTTTTATTGCCCTGCTTTCAGGACTGATCTTGGCCTTTGGCTTTCAACTGCTGCTGACCAACCTATCGGTGGCGGCGGGGCTGTCCTACGTGGGTAACTCGTCCTCGTCTTCGTCGTCGAGTAGCTCGTCAGGCAGTGGCAGCGGCGCTAAAAAAATTGGCACCGCCTTTGGTGTTTGGACTCTAATTACCGTCAGTCTGGCGCTCTTTTTCGCCTGCTTTTTAGCCGTTAAGCTCAGCCTCTACACCAGTTTGACCCTGGGGGCAATCACGGGTTTAGTGGTGTGGGGCCTGTATTTTTGCCTGCTGTTTTGGTTCAGCTCCACCACCGTCGGGTCATTGATCGGCTCGGTGGTTAAAACTGCCACCTCCAGTTTTCAGTCGCTGCTGGGTGCAGCCACCGGGGCCATGGGGGCTAAAATGGCCAGCCACCAGGTGGTCGAAACTGCCGAAGCCACCGCCGCCGCCGTGCGCCGAGAGCTGACCTCCGGCTGGGATGGCGTCGATATCAAGTCAACCCTGCAAGACTACGTTAGAACTCTCAGCTCGCCCGCCCTCGAAATCGATGGGCTAGAGGCTGAGTTTGAGCGCCTAATTAAAGAGTCGGATCTCACCTCCATTGCCGATCGCGACACCCTGGGTCAGCTCAACCGCGACAGCTTTGAAAAGCTGGTGAGCAGCCGCACTGACTTATCCCGCAAGGAGGTCAGCCGGATTGCTGATCGCCTCTATGGCACCTGGCGCAAGGCCATGGGCAAGTCCTCCGGCAATGATTCTCTCGGAGAATTGGTGGACTACCTCAAGTCGGCCCACCCCGAAGAGCTGGTGACCGGCGCTTTGGGCGATCGCCTCGATGCCTTTCTTGACGAGTTTCGTCAGCAGCGCAAGGGCTCTCAAAGTGGAAGCGGCCTGATGAGCCAGGGCATGAGCACCCTGATGGCGATCGTCATGGGTCGGGCCGACCTTTCAGATTTAGACGTAGAGAAAATTTCTGGCCGGCTGAAGCAGGTCAAGGAAGTGGTTGGCAGTCAGGTAGACAGTTTGTCTAGCCAGGTGGGCGGCAGCGATCGCTACAGCGTGGTCAAGGCCGACGTGGAGACCTACCTGCTCAACGCCTATCCCTGGCAGCTCACCCCCCAGCGCATGAAGAAAGAGTTTTGGGACGTAATTTACGACCCTTTCGCCGCCCCCGGCCTGATGCGCCAGGAGCTAATGGAGCTAGATCGCAGCTTTTTTGCCGATACTCTGGCCACCCGAGGGTTGCTCACCCAGGGCGAAATTGCCAACGTGTCGCGCCAGCTAGAGGCCGTGCGCTGTCAGGCTCTGGGCGAAGTTTCTGAGCGCTACCGGCTCGAAGCGGCTAAAGATACCCAGACCAAGCTCTATACCTTTTTGCGCCAGACCCCCCGCCAAGAGCTGCTGTCTGACATGGGTCCCCAAGCGTTTGCCAGCCTGCTCGATGACCCCTACGCCGATGCCGACGATCTGCAAGAGCGGTTTGCGCCCTTTGGCTACGACGCTTTTGCCCAAGCGCTTAAGACTCGCAATGATCTGAGCGAAACCGAGGTCAATGCGATCGCCAGCCGCCTAGAGGGAGTCATGAACACCGTGCGGGCCGATGCCGCCGGGGTGCAATCCTCTGCTAAGGCCAAGGTCGATAACCAGTGGCAGGCGATGCAGCACTACCTGCAAAACACCCACAAGAACGAGCTCAACCCCGAGGGCATCAAGGCCGATCTCAAAACCCTGCTGAGTGAGCCCGATGCGGGCATTCATCGCCTGCGGCAGCGGCTGGCCCAGTTTGACCGCGACACCCTGGTGCAGCTGCTCAACCAGCGCCAAGATCTGACCGAGGCCGAAATCAATCACACCCTCGACCAGGTGGAGTCGGTTTGGTATCAGTCGATCAACGCCCCGGCGGCCCTTACCGCCCAGGCCCAGGCTAAGTACGACGAAGCCACTAGCGCCATTGAGCGCTACCTGCTCGAAACCGGCAAGCCCGAGCTCAACCCCGAGGGTATCAAGCGCGATCTGGGGCTATTGGTCAACGAGCCTAAGGTAGGGCTACAGGCGATGAGCGATCGCCTCTCCGCTATGGATCGCGACACCCTGGTGCAGCTGCTCAGCCAGCGCGGCGACCTCAGCGAAGACGAGGTCAACCAGGTGATCGATGACCTGCTGGGCAACATTCGCGACATTCTGCACATGCCCCAGCGCCTGGCCCGCCGCGCCCAGGCCCAGGTGGTCTCCTTTGAGCAGGCGCTCGAAGACTACCTGCGCAGCACCGACAAGGAAGCCCTCAACCCTGAGGGCATCAAGCGCGACCTGCATCTGCTGCTCAACGACCCTCGCCTGGGGGCCGATCGCCTACAAACCCGGCTTTCGCACATTGATCGCGACACCGTGGTGGCCCTGCTGGCCCAGCGCCCCGACATGACCCAGGCCGAGGCCGAAGCCGCTGTCGACCAGGTGCTGGCGGTGCGCAACCAAATCGTCGCCCAGATCCGCAAGGTACAAGAACGCGTTAGCTCTGCGGTGCGCAGCATTTTTGCCCGGGTGCGCAACTACCTCGAATCCCTCGGTCGCCCAGAGCTAGACTACTACGGCATTCGCCGTGACCTTCAGCAGCTGATGGACGACCCCCAGGCGGGTCTAGAGTCGCTGCGAGTGAGGTTGGGTCAGGTTGATCGCGGCACCCTGGTGGCGCTGCTCAGCTCCCACGACGCGATCTCAGAGGCCGACGCCGATCGCCTTGTGGGCCAAGTCGAAGACGTGCGCGACTCAGCTCTCAGCAAAGCCGAACAGCTGGAGCACGCCGTCGAAAACCGCCTGGCGGAGATCAAGCACCAGGCCTATCAGCAGGTCGAAGATACCCGCAAAACTGCCGAAACCGCCGCCTGGTGGATCTTTGCCACCGCCACCGTCTCGGCTATTTGTGCCGCAGTGGGGGGCACCCTGGCGGTGCTGTAAACCCCAGTCGCCGTTTGAATAGCTAAACGCAAAAAGCATCCCCGGCCTTGGCCGGGGATGCTTTTTATGTGAATCAGTGGCGTAATACCAAATCCTGTCTGTATACCCCTACTTTGTAGGGGCGTTGCACTGCAATGCCCCTACGGGATATCGATAATGAATCAGGGTTTTGAGAGTCGGATTTAGGCTTAAATCACCGTGTCATCGGGAATAGTAGCGCCGCGCAAAATCGTGACGATGCCGCTGCGAATGTAGAACCCCTGGCTCTCTCGGTCGGCTTCTTCGACCCGGTCTTTGTTGAGAATCTGCACATTGCAGCCAATGCGGGCATTTTTGTCGACAATGGCGTGGTGAATGGTGCTGTTGGCCCCAATGCCTAGGGGCACCGTGGTGCGGTCACAGTTACTGGGCCGCTCAAAGTGGTCGTGGTAATAGTCGGCCCCCATAATCAAGCTGTCTTCGATGGTGCAGCCCGACTCAATGCGCGATCGAATGCCAATTACCGAGTTGGTAATGCGGCATTCTTTGAGGATGCAGCCCTCGCTTACCATCGACTGGGCAATCTCGCACCGGAGATGTTTAGTGGGGGGCAGGTACCGGGCTCGGGTGTAGATCGGGGCTGCCTCATCGTAAAAACTAAACAGCGGGTTGGGCTGCTTCACCAGCGCCAAATTGGCGTTGAAGAACGACTCAATGGTGCCAATGTCTTCCCAGTAGTCGTTAAATAAGTAGGCCTGCACCCGATAGTCTTTGGCCGAGTTGGGGATGATTTCTTTGCCAAAGTCGGGCTGCTCGGGCTGCTGGTTGAGCAGGTCAATCAACACCTCTCGCTTAAACAGGTAAATGCCCATGGAGGCAATGTAGGGTTTGGCTTGGGCGTCTTCTGCCGAGAGCCCCAGGGTGGTGGTGTCAACCTGCATCTGTTTGAGAGCGTCGCCCTCGGGCTTTTCGCTAAAGTCGAGAATGCGACCCGCCTCGTCAATTTTGACTAGGCCAAAGCTAGAGGCGCGCTGGTGGTCGACCGGCAACACCGACAGGGTAATATCGGCATTGGTCTCGCGGTGGTGGCGCACAAAATCGCGGTAGTCCATGCGGTAGAGGTGATCGCCTGAGAGAATTAAATACTCATCTACATCCATATCTTGGAACCGCCAGAGGTACTGCCGCACCGCGTCGGCGGTGCCCTGAAACCACTCTTTGTTGTCGGGGGTTTGCTGCGCCGCCAGCACCTCCACAAACCCCTGCTGAAAGCCCGAAAAGCTATAGGAGCGGGAAATGTGCTCGTTGAGCGAGGCCGAGTTGAACTGCGTCAGCACGTAGATTTTTGAGATATCTGAGTTAATGCAGTTGCTGATGGGAATGTCGATCAGGCGGTACTTACCGCCCAGGGGCACCGCTGGCTTGGCACGGGTTTTGGTCAGCGGGTAGAGGCGAGTTCCGGCACCGCCGCCGAGCACAATGCCTAGTACTTTTTTCACAAGATATCTCCTGGTTTAAGAATTGCAGTTCGTTCGCTCAAAAACGCCCCAAAAGCATCGTCAAGCCCTGGTCATCCTCCTGGTGGCGTTGGTTGGTTAAAGATTCCGCCTTAGGGGATAGATAGTGGCTTTTGTTCTCTTTTAAGCGTGGGTGATTGCCTGTCTCTCGCCATGTATCGAAGGGCGGAATCGCCCTCTGTCGGGCAAAAATTTTCGGCGGTTGCGATTGCGACCCAACAACATCGCTCAATGGCCCAACTGCCCTCTGTCTCTATATCCAACGTCGCTGTCATAGAGTGATTTCAAAAGTATGCCGGTGATACTCATGTCTGCTCAATGCAATGCTTTGCTGTGATTGATGTCTATCTTAGATGCAGCCCACACCGTCGGCCTGCACCACCCATCTCGGGTAAAGGCAACGTCTCTACGGCTACTGTTTGCTGGAATACTTTTTGGGGGTTGGCCTATCTTTAAAGTGAGTTTTAACTCGTAATGGATGTGCCATGACGACTACAACAGAAACTTCCACGAGTAAACAAGGAAGCGGTTCAGAAGACTATCCCCTCAGCCCGGTGCCGGAGGGGGCGCGGCGATCGCTGATCTCCCTGGCTCCGATCTTGGTGGGCTTTACCCTCTACTCTGGCACCCTGTTTGCCGGGGGGCTAGTTGGCCCCTCGTTTCAGTTTTGGCCCAACCTGGTGGGGCTAATTGTCATCGGCAATTTGATCTTGGGCCTGTACGCGGCACTGCTGGGCTACATTGCGGGCGAGACCGGGCTCTCGACGGTGCTGATGGCGCGGTTTAGCTTTGGCAACGTGGGGTCGCGCTGGGTCGATTTTATTCTCGGCTTTACGCAGATTGGCTGGTATGCCTGGGGTTCTGCCCTGATGGCCAGCCTGCTCAACACCCTGGCCGGGGTGCCCGAGGCGTGGAACTGGTTGATCATTCTATTTTTCACCTACGCCTTTTGCTCGACCGCCTACTTTGGCTACCAGGCGATGGACTGGCTGAGTCGGCTGGCGGTGCCCGCCATGGTGCTGCTGATGCTGATCAGTTTGACCATCGCCGCTGGCGATGTGGGCGGCTTTGCGGGGTTGCAGGCGGCGACCATTGCCGAGCCGCTGCCGCTAGGGTCAGCGATCACCATCATTGTCGGCACTTTTGTGTCGGGGGGCACCCAGGCCACCAACTGGAGCTGGTTTGCCAAAGACGGCAAGGCGGGCTTCATCGCCACGCTGATGGCGTTCTTTTTAGGCAACGGCCTGTTGATTTTTTCGGGGGCGTTTTGCGCCAAGGTCTACGGCGAGCCCGACATTGTGCAGGTAATGGCCCAGCAGGGGCTGCTGCTGGGCGGCCTGGTGCTGTTCTTTTTGAATATGTGGACCACCCAAGACAACACGATCTACGCCTTTTCCATCGCCGGGTCAAATATGTTTCGCAGCAGTCGCCGCACGCTGTTTGTGCTCGGCGGCGCGACGATCGCCCTGTTTATGGCCTGGGGCGGCATCTACGAGGGCCTGGTGCAGTACCTAATTTTGCTGGGCACGTTTATTCCGCCCATTGGCGGCATCATCATGGCTGACTACTGGCTTAACCGCCGCGAGCAGTTTCCAGCGCTGTCTGAGCCTCAGCCCGCGTTTAACTGGGCCGGGGTGATTGCCTACGGGGTGGCTTCGGCGGTCGCCTACTTCAGCGGCCAGGCGGGCTGGGGCATTGTGCCCATAAACGGCGTACTGTCGGCGCTGGTGATCTATGCGGTGCTGAGTCGGGTGCTACTGATACGGGGATAAACAAGGGTGTTGGGTGCTGGGTGTTGGGTGCTGGGTGCTGGGTGTTGGGTGCTGGGTGCTGGGTGTTGGGTATATGGTGCTGGGTGTTGGGTATATGGTGCTGGCTAAAGCCGTGATCTGAGATCTCGTCTCATCCCCCGCAATAAGGAGATTTCTAGAAAAGCAGATACCAGCTTTAATTCAGTGACCGTAGCCGTAGGGAAAACTATTTTTCAGAAGTCGTCTAAGTACATTTAAACCGATTGATGGCTACAGTAGGGTGTTGGTCTGTCCTATTCCCTGCTGCCCATGCGTCATTCTTCTCCGCCCAAAGACAAGGCTGCTAAACGTCGGGCTGCTGCGGTGCCCTGGCTGTGGGGTTTGCTTGGTCTAGTGGGTCTGGGTCTGGGCATCGGCGGTTTTCTCTACCTAAGAGGCATCTTTCGGGTCGAGTCTGATTATGCGATCGCCAATGTGCCTGCCTTTGACGACCCCAAGTTTGACCTTAGTCTGGTGGGGCTGACCAACTCTACGGCCACCACGGGCCGCCTGACCGGCTTTTGGGACAATGTTGACGACGTCTACGCCGCCCGCGAGGCCGCCATTGCTGGGGCCGAGCAGCTGATTCAGTACGAGACCTACTTTATGACGCCGGGCCGCCGGGCCGATGCCTTTGCCGAGGCGGTTTCTGAGCGCGCTCTGGCTGGGGTGCGGGTGCAGCTGTTGCTCGACGACTACGGCACCGAGGCCATGCCCGCTGAGTACTGGGAGCGGCTGCGCAATCTGGGTATCGAAATCCAGTTTTTTCGCGAACCCGACTGGCGACGACCGCTGGAGTACAACTCGCGATCGCACCGCAAGCTGCTGATCATCGACGGAGAGCAGGTGCTGATGGGCGGCGCGGGTGTCTCCGACTACTGGGATGGCACCGAGTTTGACCACGACACCGCTCCCTGGCTCGACTTTGAGCTGGCCTACGAGGGCGAAGTGGTTAACTTACTCCAGGGCAAGTTTCTGCAAAACTGGGCCTACTCCGGCGGGCAGCTCAACCTAGGCACCCAAATTCAGCCGGTGCAGAGCCAGGGAGAAACGCCCCTCTACATCACCGACGATACCTCTACCCTCAACGAATCGCTGATTCGGATGCTGATGCAGCTCAGCATGCTGAGCGCCCAAGAGCGTCTGTGGATTGGTAGCCCCTACTTTGTGCCCGACGGCAACACCACCCGCGCTCTGCTCACCGCCCAAAAAAACGGCGTTGACGTGCGGGTGCTCACCATGGGCGACGCCACCGACAAGGGCATGGTGCACCGGGTCAGCCGCGAGCTGTACGGCAGTCTGCTAGAGGCGGGCATCACCATCTGCGAATACCAGCCCAGCATGATGCACGCCAAGTTTGTGCTGGTTGACGAGGCCTGGGTCAGCACCGGCAGCGCCAACTTCGACCCCCGCAGCTACTTCCACAATGACGAGCTAAATATCTCGGGAGATTATCCAGAGCTGGCGGGCGAGATCGAGCAATTTTTTACCGATGCCCTGGCCGACAGCAACTGTCTCACCTATGCCGACTGGCAAGACCGCCCCTGGCTCGAAACTCTCAAGGGTCGCGTCGCCCTGCTGTTTAAGAATTTAATGTAGGTAGAGCGCTAGAGCAGGACAGAGATCGGTGGCACTGACATAAGCTGAAATTAGCTCTCACAAATCGCCGAAAGCCTTGATCTGCCGTAGGGTGGGCACTGCCCACCAGTCTTAATTCAGTGACATTCGGACAGAGATAGTGGCAGGTGCTCACCGTTGCCGCGATCGCTACACTGCGGCTGCACTATCTACAGTAGGGCCGTTCTTTTACATAGAGAACTAAACAGCGGTAGTGGCTATGCGATAACTTAGCATTGTTGTCGCGGTAACAAATGGCGATGTCTACCCCGCCCGCAGCCCTAGAATCTTCAGAGTCTGACGGAGAACCTCCCCCTGTGGCGTGGTGGATATTGGCCGTGGTGCCGCTGCTGTTGCTGCTAGCCGCTGGCTCCCTCTATTTGAGCGGTGCTTTTCGAGCCGCCCCCGACTACGCGATCGCCCATGTTCCCACCCTGCAAGACCCGCGCTTTGCCCTCAGCCTAGAGGGGCTGGCCAACTCTGCCGACACCACCGGACGGTTGGTGGGGTTTTGGCCCACCGTCGATGAAATCTATGCCGCTCGCGCTGCGGCGATCGCCCAGGCGCAGCACCTGATTCAGTACGAAACCTACTACATGACCCCAGGCCGCCGGGCCGATGCCTTTGCCGAGTCGATCACCGATCGGGCCCTGGCGGGGGTCAAAATTCAGCTCTTGCTCGACCACCAGGGCACCAGCAAAATGCCTAAGATCTACTGGCGGCGGCTGCGCAATGTGGGCATTGAGCTTCAATTTTTTCGCGAGCCAAACTGGCGGGCACCGCTAGAGTACAACGCGCGATCGCACCGCAAGCTGCTGATTCTTGACGGCGAACGGGTCTACATTGGCGGCGCGGGCATCTCCGACTGCTGGGATGGCACCGAGTTTGCCCACGATACCTGCGGCTGGGTCGATTTTGAGCTGGCCTACGAAGGCGAAGTGGTCAGCCTGCTCCAGGGTAAGTTCATGCAAAACTGGGCCAGCACCGGCGGCAATATTGACCTAAAAGAGGGGCTGCATGCGGTGAAAAAAGCGGGCACCACCGCTCTCTTTATCACCGACAATTCTTCCACCCTCAACGAATCGTCCATTCGCCTGCTGATGCAGATGCAGATGCTCACCGCCCAGCGGCGGCTGTGGATTGGCAGCCCCTACTTTGTGCCCGACCAAAATACCACCGACTGCCTGATTCAGGCCTGCCAACGGGGCGTAGACGTGCGGGTGTTGACCATGGGGGCCGCCACCGACAAACTCATGGTGCATCTGGCCAGCCGCGAGCTATACGGCCCTCTGCTGCGGGCCGGGGTGAAAATCTGCGAGCACCAGCCCAGCATGATGCACGCCAAATTTGTGTTGGTCGACGACGACTGGGTCAGCACCGGCAGCGCTAACTTTGACCCCCGCAGCTACTTCCACAACGACGAGCTAAACATTTCGGGGGCCTACCCCGAGCTGGCCCAAAAGGTCGAGCAGTTTTTTCTCGATGCATTAGACAACAGCCTGTGCCTCAGCTACGGCGAGTGGCAAAACCGCCCCCGCGCCGAAAAGCTCCAGGGCCAGATGGCGCTGCTGTTTAAGAATCTCCTGTGATCTCGCTCCTGCTACAGGTCAATCGCAAACACCCAGTCTTTGTACCGTTCGTCGCGGCCTTCGGTGATGGCGGTGAGCGCGTCGCGCAGGCGGTCGGTGATGGGGCGATCGCTGGGCAGACTGTACGACTCCACCCGACGCACCGGGGTAATTTTTGCCGCCGTGCCGCTCAAAAACACCTCGTCGGCAATCAGCAGCTCCGACTTATCCACCGGGCGCTCGACCACCTCAATGCCCAGGTCGCGGGCCAGGGTGAGAATGCTGTCGCGGGTAATGCCCTCAAGAATGTCTTGCTCATAGCCGGGGGTGATCAGCCTGCCGTGGCGCACAATAAACACGTTCATGCCCGAGGCTTCGCTCACCTTGCCCTGAGAGTTCATCAAAATCGACTCATCAAAGCCCGACTCTACCGCCTCGGTTTTGGCCAGCGACGAGGTGATGTAAGCCCCGCTGATCTTGCCGCGCAGGGGCAGGCTGCGGTCTTCTTGGCGATACCACGAGCTAATCCGGCAGGTGACGCCCTCGGGCGAGAGGTAGTCGCCCAGCTCTAGGCCATAGACAAAAAAGCTCTTCTCGACATTGTGCAGCCGGGGCGAAATGCCCAGGTCTGAGGTGTACACGAAGGGGCGAATGTAGAAGGATTTGTCGGGACTGTTTTTGCGGACAAAATCTTCGATCACCGCCTGAATTTTGTCGGCGGGCAGGTCATAGTTGAGCAGCCGGGCGCTGGTGCTGAGCCGCTGACAGTGGCGGTCAAGGCGAAAGAGAAGAATGCGGTTGCCCCCCGCCGGGTCAGGCATGCCACGCAGCCCGCCAAAGGCCCCGGTGCCGTAGTGCAGGGCGTGGGTAGCAATGGAGAGTTTGGCGTCGCTAAAGTCGCAAAACTGGCCTTCGAAGTAGGCGACGGGTAAAAAGTTGGGCATGGCTAGGGCTGGGCTTAACACGGCATCCCTCAAGAATAGACCGAATGTATGGCCCCGTTAAACAAACCCACGAAATGAACCCATGTCAACTGGTAGTGCAGCCCAGGGCGCGTCGGCTAAAATAGCCGACTCTTCTTTAGTTACAGGGCACATTGCCCCAAGCCCTGCCTCCGGGTGGATTATGCGCCAGCGCAGCCGCTATAGAATCCAGAGCGACATTGGTAATCGCTAAAGCTATGCTGGCGAAGTTGGCACCCTCTCTATCCGCGCCCCTGCTTCCAGGACGTTGGCCGCAAAGGGGTCAGCAATTTTGCCATGGCAGACCGCTGCGGCATCAGGCTGCGATCATCCGATACTGGGGTTACAGAGCTTGAATATGGCCAACGATCAAACGCCCTACAGCCCAGCAAGTGGGGCCAGTAACGTGAGCGCAGAGCATTTGCGGCTGATTGCAGACACCGTGCCGCAGATCATCTGGATTACCAACGCCCAGGGTCGAGTTGAGTTTGTCAACCGGCAGTGGAAAGACTACACTGGCGCTCGCCATGACCCCACCACTGCGATCGAAGCCCTGATCAGCTTCGTGCACCCCGACGATGTTAACCCTACTCTGGAGAACTTCAATCGAGCGCTGCGGGCGGGAGAGTCTTTTCGGACTGAGCACCGTATCCAGTCGGCAGCGGGCGTCTATCGGTGGTTTCTGATTCAGGCCGAGCCTTACACCGATGAGCAAACGGGGGTGATCACTCGGTGGTTTGGCACCCTGGTCGATATTCACGATCTCAAGGTGGCCGAAGCCGCCCTGCGCATTTCAGAAGCCAAATACCGATCGCTGTTCAACTCCATGGATGAGGGTTTCTGCATTTTGCAGGTGATCTTTGACCCGACCGACCGGCCCATCGACTACCGCTATCTAGAAACCAACCCGGCCTTTGCACAAAAAAGCGGCTTGAAAAACGCCCTCGGCAAGACCATTCGAGAGCTAGTACCCAATATCGAGCCGTTCTGGTTTGACTGCTACGGCAGAGTTGCCCTCACGGGCGACCCCATGCGGTTTGAAGACTACGCTGAGTCCATGGGCCGCTGGTTTGATGTCAACGCCTTTCGCATCGGTGAACCCCACGAGCGCAAGGTAGCCGTTCTGTTTCGCGACATTACCCACCGCAAACAGACCGAGGCCCAACTGTATGACGCGGCCCAAATCGATTCGTATCGGGTGGCTCTATCCGATGCGGTGCGAGTGCTTCACGACCCCATTGCCGTACAGGCCACCGCCTGCCGCCTGCTGGGGCAAGAACTCGGCGTGACCCGAGTCTTTTACTACGAATATGACGAGGAGACATCAGCAGGCGTAGTGCACCATGACTACGTGCGGGACGGGGCGGCCAGCATTGCTGGGGCCTACAGTTTTGAGGAATTTCCGTCGGTACATACGCTGCTGCGCCAGGGGGATACTCTTTTAATTGCAGACATCGCCAACGCGCCCGAGCTGACGGCGGCAGAACGCTCTCGGCTTCAGGCCATGGAGTTTGGTGCCCTGGTTTGCATGCCCCTGGTTAAGCATGAAAAACTCGTGGCGGTGTTTAACGTCAGCCAGATCTCGCCCCGCCCCTGGACTACCCTCGAGATTGCCCTCATCCAAGAGACCGCCGAGCGCACCTGGGCCGCTGTGGAACGGGCCCAGGCCGAAACCACCGTGGCGGCCAACCTAAAAGACACGCAGCTGCTGCGCGATCTAAGCGCCCAGCTGACCTCCGAAGCCAATATTCAGGTGCTCTACGACGAGATTTTGAATGCCGCGATCGCCCTCATGGGAGCCGACGGCGGCAGCCTGCAAACCTTAGACGAAGCTCGCCAGGAGCTGGTGCTGCTCACCGCCCAGGGGTTTGACCCAGCCATTGTTGACGCCTTTGGGCGGGTCGATGCCCGTTCAGCAAGCCCCTGTGGCAAAACCCTAGTCACAGGGGCTCGATGCCTGTTTGATTTTGATCTGCCTCTGGGCGAAAATGCGGATGAAAACCCCAATGGGGGGCTGTCGTGGCTAGCAGAGGCGGGGTATCGATCAGGGCAGTCAACCCCGCTGATCGCTCGCACGGGCCGCTTTATCGGCATGGTGTCTACCCACTGGCGGCATCGCCATCGACCGACCCAGCGCGAGCTACGGTTTCTAGACCTGCTGGCGCGTCAGACGGCCGATCTGCTAGAGCAGCGGCGGGTTGAGGCAGAGCGCCAGCGGCTTTTAGAGCGCGAGCAGGCGGCACGGGAAAATGCCGAGCTGGCCAACCGCACTAAGGACGAATTTTTAGCCATTCTCTCCCACGAGCTCAGGTCGCCGCTCAACCCCATCTTGGGCTGGGCCAAGCTCTTGCAGATGGGAACCTTTGATGCCGAAAAAACCCAGCAGGCGCTGGCCACCATTGAGCGCAATGCCCAGCTCCAAACTCAGCTTATTGACGACCTGCTAGATGTGGCCAAAATATTGCGAGGCAAACTCGAACTCAACGATATCTCCATCGATCTGACGACGGTAATCAAGGCGGCCATGGAGGTGGTGAAAACCGCTGTTCAGGCCAAATCGATTGTGGTAAAGACAGATCTGGCCGAGGGCTGCCTGGTGACCGGCGACGACGCCCGCTTGCAGCAGGTGATCTGGAATCTGCTCTCTAACGCGATCAAGTTTACGCCCCCGGGGGGGCAAATCGATATTCGTTTAGAGTCGGTGAACGACTGCGCCCAGATCACCGTTGCCGATACTGGCAAAGGCATTAGCCCTGAATTTTTGCCCCAGCTGTTTGACTCCTTTCGCCAGGAAGATGTGTCGATCACCCGTCAGTACGGTGGTCTGGGGCTGGGCCTGTCGATCGTCAAGTACCTGGTCGAAGCCCATGGCGGCAGCATTGCTGCCGCCAGCCCCGGCGAGGGCCTGGGGGCTACGTTTACCCTACGGCTGCCGCTGGTGCAGCAAAGCGCATTGCCGCCGCTGGTGGCGCACCCGCCCCCAGCAGACATTGACCTCAGCGGGGTTAAAGTTCTCACCGTGGACGACAGCGAAGATACCCGAGATCTGGTGGTAGCGCTGCTCGAACGCTATGGCGCTGAGGTCAGGGCCGCTACCTCAGGGCATGAGGTCTTGGCGCAGCTGTCTAGCTTCGCGCCCGATGTGCTGGTGTGCGATATCGGCATGCCCGCTATGGATGGCTATACGCTTTTGCAGCAGATTCGCCGCTTGCCTCCTGACAAAGGGGGCCGGGTGCCGGCGATCGCCGTCACTGCCTATGCCCGAGAAGACGATCAGCGACGGGCGCTAGACAGTGGCTTTCAAAAACACGTCACCAAACCGATTGAGCCAGTGGCCCTGTTGCTCGCCGTCGCTGAGCTGAGCAGGGCCACCGCCGCTGGTTAATACCGTCTGATTGCTCAATTGCTCAGTACAAAGAAATATTTCGGTATCAAGAACTACAAATGCTTGCCTGGGTACATTGGGAGAGCACCCATCGAGGCTGCGCGATCGCGCCCTTAACCGCTATGAACAATGCTCTACTTGCCTCCATTTGCAATGCCGACGGGCGCTACCTCACCGATGCCGAGCTGCGACCCTTCGACCAAATGACGGAGGACTTTCAGACCCGGGTAGCCCTTTACAACTACGTGCGCGACCACGGCCAAACCCTGGTGCTCAACAGCCTGCGGCGACTGATGCAAACCCCCCATCGCCAGGTGGTGCAAGAGCACGGACAGCAGTGCCAGCGCGATATGCTCTTTACCCTAGAATACGTGTCTAAGGGCATTTTGCTCCACGACGAAGACGGCTTCATGGAAGACTACCTGGTGTGGATGCAAAATATCATTCGCTCGTTTAAACGCCAGAGTGCCTGCGTTGTCGCCTACCGCTTGCTCAAAGAAGAAGTGCGCAGCACCATGCCCGGCGACCAGAGCAACCTGATGATGCTCTATCTCGACAAGCTCACCGAAGCGCTAGAAAGCGGCATCTAAGAACCAGATACCGTTTCCTAGGACGTTTTTCAGAGAACGGCACCCAGAACAGAATCTAGGGTGATCGTGCGGTTAATATCAAGTCCGCTTAATCGACCTGACTATGAACCCTGGATGAACCAGGGTTAGCGGCCTACAATTCTGAGGTTAATTGACCGGACTTGATATAACTCGGGCATCAGCGCCCAAAACACCTGCTCAAACAACCCCTAGGGAAAGCTCAAAAAGCGCTCACTGACCGCCTGATGGCTCACCCGCACCGCTTTAGCCCAGAGCAAATCGTCAGGCTATAACAACGTGGGCATAGTCTCGTCGTGGGCGGAGTTGGGCTTGTTGGTGATCCACACCGACTGGTAGGGGGCCAGGTCGAAGACCTCGCTTTTATCAGTGAAGCGGTGGCCGCTGATCAGGTCATACCAGTCGTCGGTGCTGACCAGGTTGAGGTCGCTCAGGCTTAGCTCCTGGGGCTGGTCGCTGAGATTGTGTACCGAGAAGATGCTCTGGTCGCGGGTCAGGCTCTGCCGCCAAAAGGCAAACAGCGCCGGGTTCATGGGATGCAGGGTGTACTGGGTGGCGTTGGGGTGGAAGGAGGTCTGCTGACGGCGGATCTTGATCAGCCGCTTGAGCTCGTTGAGCACGCGGGCGTGGGGGGTGATGGGGTCAGCTAGGTTTTTCTCCAGGTTTTCCAAGTCCCACTTGTAGCGGTTAATGGTGCGGTTGTGGCCGGTGGCTTCGACCCCCTCGGTGTAGTTGTGGGTGGCCAGCAGGCTGTGGATATAGAAGGCAGGAATGCCCTCCAGCGCCATCATGATGGTTTGGGAGCAGAGGAAGCGCTCTACCTGCCACTGGTCTTCGCCTTTGACGGTGCCCTTGAGGGCGTCAAACAGCGAGATATTGATCTCGTAGGGCGACTCGGTGCCGTCGGGGCGGCTACGCATGCTGATCTTGCCGCCAAAATTGCGCATGGCGGTGATCAGCTGCTCGTACTCGTCGCCGGTGAGTAGCCCTTCAGCGGGGCGCATGCCAATGCCGTCGTGGGAGGCGGTGAAGTTGAAGTAGGCGCAGCCGATGGGGGCGGGCGGCATACTCATCATCCAAGTTTTGAGGTGATCGGCGCGGCCCTGCATGAGCGCATTCAGCAGCAACGGCGGCAGGCTGAAGTTATAGATCATGTGCGCTTCATTGCGGTTGCCAAAGTAGCTCAGGTTTTCGCGGTTGGGCACGTTGGTTTCGGTGATCAGCGCAATGCCGGGGTCGACCAACTGTAGAATCTCCCGAAACAGCCGCACTATGGCATGGGTTTCGGGTAGATGGATGCAGTCGGTACCCTGCTTTTTCCACAAAAAGCCCACGGCGTCGAGGCGAATGTAGCGCGCCCCGGCCTCGACGTAGGCCAGAATGATTTTGACGTACTCGATCAGCACATCGGGGTTCTCAAAGTTGACGTCAATCTGGTCGGCGCTGAAGGTGCTCCACACGTGCTTTTCGCCCTCGGGGGTCTCGGCCGGGGTGAGCAGGGGTGTGCTGCGGGGCCGCACGACCTGGGAGAGATCTTCGCTGGGGTCGGCGGTAATAAAGTAGTCGCGGCCTGGCAGTTCGCCCTGCTGAAACTGCTGAAACCACTCGTGCTCGCTGGAGATGTGGTTGACCACCAGGTCGGCCATCAGGTTGAAGTGGCTGGCGATGCGCTTGATATCTTCCCAGTTGCCCAGCTCGGCGTTGACCTGGAGGTAGTCGATGATGGCAAAGCCGTCGTCAGAGCTGTAGGGAAAGAAGGGCAGAATGTGGACGCCAGTGATAGTGTCTTCTAAATGGGCTTCAAGAAAATCTGCCAGCACCGACAGGGGGGCACGCTTGCCGTCGACGATGGTGTCGCCGTAGGTGATCAGCAGCACGTTGTTGTGGTTCCACTTTTTCAGATCTTCGCGGCCTGAGGGGCACAGGGTGTCTTTGATCAGGGCAAAGATTTTGGTGGTCAACCACTCCGCCGTTTCGGAGGGGTAGACTCTTTCTAGCAGAGGTTTGATGTTGTTAGTCACGCGACAAAACGGTGGGCTATCGGGGGCAATATCTGGCTGATGTTCGGACTGATGTTCGGGCTGATTTATAGGGTAATGATGTTCGGGCTGATTTATAGGGTAATGCTGAGCGACGGTCTGGGCAGAAACATCGCGGTCAGCGCCGTGAGCAGATTGTTTAGTACGATTTTTAGCTAGAGTCATATCAACCTACAGTCTTCGATAGTTGTTTACGGTAGTCTTGGCGTCAAAAAGCAGGTGCTGGCGGGAAGAGTTTTCCCCATCAGCACGGGTTTTTAGACTATGGGAGCCTGTCGTAGCCGAGTTCAGGCTCCGAGGAACCTCTGGCGCTAAAAACTGTGGGCACCGCTGGGCCGATAACCTCATCCCTGATTGACTGGAGTGAGATTGATGGCCAAAGGGTTCCCGCTACGGTTAGCGAGAGAGACATCGAGAGTAGCTATGGGTGGAGGCAGCGGCAACGTCTGGGATTTGCCTTGCCCCTGCTTGAGTGACCGATCTCAGGCAAAACTTTAGAGAGATGTGGAATGGATGTCTGCGAGATGCTGGGTAGAAACTGAGTTCACGGTTGCCCCTTTGATAGTTCTGATGGTGGCACAGGTAGAGCGATCGCACCCACAGTCTCCCGCGAAGTTCACGGCTTTTTAGGTATTTCTCCGGGGTCTTTACAAAGGCTAAGCACAGGGCTTAGCAAACCGTACACCTCAAACCGCATACCCCCTATCAAAATTCCTCAATGGCTTGGATGGCTTCTAAATACTGCTTTTGAATGTCTTGACGGTCTAGGTCTTCGGCAATGACGTCTTGGCTGCCGCGGTTAATCATTTGGGCCTGGCGTCGCAGGGCAGCGCGATCAGTGGAGCGGTGGGTGAACGGGGTAATTACCGCGATCGCCTCTAGCAGCCGCAGGGTGACCGCCACGCTTGAGCGCCCATATTGCCGAATTTGGTTAAAGGCCGTATCGGTGATATCGGCAAAGGTCAGCGGTAACGCCACTAGGCGCAGCTGGTTTTGGTCGTCGTACCGGTAGGGCGACGGGATATCTCGCTGAGCGAGTTGGCATAGGGTCGCGCTGAGCTGATCGATACAGCGAATCGCCGTAAAGGGATCGTTGATACCTGGGGACAGCGCCCGCATGGCAATTTCAACCAGTTGGTTGACTGAGAACTCGACATCTTGCTGATTGGTGCGTTTTGAGCCCAGCACAAAGGCTTGATCAATCTGGCTGGCCAACGGCTTGGTGACGTTTGCTTTAGGAAAAACCCGCATCAGTTCGCACCCCTGCACCACAAAGCTGCCCGGATGTTGCCGCACCTGAAGAATCAGGTTGTGGTCTTTGGCGATCGCCATGAGTTGCCCCTCGTCGATTGCCTGAATGTAACCGCTGTTTTTGGTGTAGACGGGGTAAGAGTTGCGGTTAAAGTCAGCCGGGAGACTAGCCGTCTCGGCTTCGGAGTCGGTAAAGCCGCGCCCGATGGATTCTGGAAACAGGCGATTGATCGCATCCTGGAGATCGTTGCCGACTTGGTGAACGATGTTGTCAACCTGAATGGATGACGCGGCATGATGGAGAAAGTAAATCAGTACGCCAATGCTGGCGATCGCTAGGACAATGGCGCAGGTCACCGCAACGTGGGGCACAAACTCATTGTCTTCGGTTTCATTGACCGTACGCAGCACCAGCAGGCTGTACACAAAGGTTGAAATAAAGGTGCCCAGTACCACCTGGTTGCCAGTGTCTTGCATAAAGTTGCGCAGCAGGCGCGGCCCAAACTGGGACGACGCCAGCTGGAGCGCCACAATGGTGATCGAAAATGCCGTGGTGGCCACACTTACCATGGAGCCTGCGATCGCCGAGAGCACAGCCCGTGACCCGCTCGGCCCTAGGGAATAGGTCCAGACCAGATTTCCAATGATGTTGGGGTCTAGGTTCTGGTCGATGCTGATCGTAAAAAACGAAAACACAATCGTCAGCCCCACCATTAGGGTGGGCACAAACCAAAAGCTAGAGTTGAGAGAGTTCCATAGCTTGCCAAACTTAGCGTATTTCATGGACGCAAAGACTTGTGGGGCAGTGGCAGCATGGTCACGAGCGCCCCATTGGCCACCGGAATACTGCCCTGAGCGCTCTGTTCAAGGCTGCATGATCGGCAGCTTAAATTACTTAGCTGCGGCACCGACGGTGGCCAAAATTTGGGGTAGACCGATCTCGCTGCACACTTCGTAGAACGAAGTCACGGGCGGCGTCTCAAACAGGTGGGCGATCTTGCCCAAGGTTTGCTCGTAGACGGCATCTTGGTGGCCGTCCATGTCTTCAATGCTATCCCACAGAATGATGGCGATGCCACGATCACTGCCGGGCTCTTGCAGCAGGTAAGCGCCCTGAAAGCCTGTTTCGTAGGTCGATACGGCTTTTTCGTAGAGTTGGCGGGCCTCGCTGAAGCAGCCGGGTTTAAATTCACCCATGGCTACATAGGCGTATTTATGGCGGAGAAAATCGACGAAGTCGGTCATATAACAGCGGGAATCCTAGGTCTTGCAATACCTCTAGTGTCGATCAAATAGGTGACACTGCATAGTTTTCTTACCCAGGCTTTAGATTCTGTTACCGATCTTCTAACAGGCGCTGGCCCCAGGCTTTGAGGGTCTGCCCCAGATTTTGAGACAACAGCTGCCAACCTTGCTCTAGCGGCTGCCTCCAACCGCGCACCAGGGGCAGCGTCACCACGATCGCCCCTGACTGATAAGTCACCTTCACCTGGCGATCGCGCACCCGCACCGGCAGCGGCACGGTGTGCTGAAAGTAGTTGAGGCCTAGCCCCTGCATGAGCGGGCTGCCGTGGCTCGACTGCCGCTGGCCCGAGAATGTGAGCGTTTTGCTAGAGGCCCGCACCCGCACCGCCTGGGGGGCTACCCCCGGCAAAAAGGCGGTGACGATCAGGGCTTCGGCGGTGGTTTCAATTTCGACGGAGGGCAGCTGGGTACGGCCCGAGGCAGAGATACCCAGGGGCATGAGGGCGGCGGCGATCGCATCCATCTGCGCCTGGGCTGCGCCCAAGCTCCAGATCGGCGGCTGCCCTATCGGTGACTGATTGTAGGATGGCTGAGCCATAGCCCTAACTCCTGTGGTTTCTGCGGTTCTTTCTATACTTAAATCATCGCGGTTAGCCCCCGATTTGGCAGGTCGGGAAAGCCCTCAGCACTAGGGGGTATAACCGCCACAGGGTTAGGCGCCAATGGGGTAGAAAAAGTTCTCGATGACGAAAAAAGTCCTCCACATTGACATGGATGCCTTCTACGCCTCCGTGGAGCAGCGAGACTTTCCGCAATATCGGGGCCTGCCCCTCGTGGTGGGGGGGCGACCTGAGCAGCGGGGGGCGGTGGCCGCCGCCAGCTACGAGGCGCGGCAGTATGGCATTCACTCGGCCATGCCCGCTCGCATCGCCCAGCAGCGCTGCCCAGAGCTGATCTTTGCGCCGCCGCGCTTTGAGGTCTACAGAGAAGTTTCGAGCCAAATTCAGGAGGTGTTTCACCGCTATACCGACCTGGTGGAGCCGCTGTCGCTGGATGAAGCCTACCTGGATGTCACGGTCAACGCCCTGGGCGAGCCGTCAGCCCTGGCGATCGCCCGCCGCATCAAGGCCGACATTCTCTCCGCCACCCGGCTTACCGCCTCAGCGGGGGTCTCGGTGAATAAATTCTTGGCCAAAATGGCCAGCGGCCAAAACAAGCCCGACGGCCTGACGCTGATTTTGCCCGAGCAGGCCCAGGCCTTTGTGGCCGCCCTGCCGATTGAAAAATTTCACGGTATTGGCCAGGTCACCGCCCGCAAGATGCACAGCCTGGGCATTGCCACCGGGGCCGACCTGCAACCGTGGGCCGAGGCCGACCTGGTGCGCCACTTCGGCAAGGTGGGCCGCTTTTACTACCGCGTCGCCCGGGGCGAAGACGATCGCCCAGTCAACCCCAACCGCATTCGTAAATCGATTGGGGCCGAGCGATCGTTCTCGCCTGACCTCACCACCCTGGCCGAGATCACCGCCGCCCTAGAGCGGGTGGCCGCCGAGATAGAGCGCCGCCTGCAAGACCAGCGCCGCCGGGGCCACACCCTCACCCTCAAGGTCAAATACGCCAACTACCGGCAGATCACCCGCAGCCGCACCTTCGTCACCGCCATTGGGGCCGAGTCGCCCCTGCTGACCTGGGCGCAGGAAATGCTCATGGCTAATCTTGACCGGGGGCAGCCTGTGCGCCTGCTGGGCCTCACCCTGTCGAACCTGGAACCTATGGTCGAGCCTGACTACAGACAGCTTTCTCTGGAGGTGTAGAGCAGCATTCTTTTTAGCCAAAACTCTACCGAGAGCGATCGCCTTAGCCAAAACTCTACCGAGAGCGATCGCCCTCAGATAAAATCCGGTATTACCCGCCCGCAGGAAAGATCGCCCGTGTTGCAGACCGCAAACTTTGAGCAGAGTGAACAGCAGATTCAGCGCCTACTTGACCCCTTTGGGCGCTTTGGGGTAGAGCTGGGGCTAGACCGCATTCAGCGATTGTTGAATGATTTGGGCAATCCCCAAGACCGGGTGCCATTAGTGCATGTGGCGGGCACCAATGGCAAGGGGTCGGTGTGCGCTTACCTGTCGGCGGTGCTGGCGGCGGCGGGCTACCAGGTGGGGCGCTACACCTCGCCCCACCTGGTGAGCTGGCGAGAACGAATCACGGTCAACGAGAAACCCATTGATACAGATATGCTCATGGTTCGGCTAGAGCAGGTGATTGCCGCCATTGACCCCGCCCAGCCCTCGCCCACCCAGTTTGAGGTGTTTACCGCCGCCGCCTGGCTGCACTTTGCCGAAACTTCGGTAGACCTGGCGGTGATGGAGGTGGGGCTAGGAGGCCGCCTCGACGCCACCAACGTGGTGGATGCACCGCTGGTGAGCATTATCACTTCCCTCAGTCGCGAGCACTGGCAGCGCCTTGGCCCCACCCTAGCGGATATCGCCCGCGAAAAAGCCGGGGTGCTGAAGCCGGGGCGGCCCGCCATCGTTGGCCCGCTGCCTCCGGAGGCCAAAGCAGTGGTGCAGGTAAGACTTGAGGAATTGGGCTGTCCAGCAGTGTGGCCCGCCCCGGCGGTGCCCGAGTCGAAGGGGCAGGCTCGCTACGGGGACGTGACCTATCCCCTGGCGCTGTTGGGCGATCATCAACTGGTGAATTCTGCCGTGGCGATCGCCGCCCTGCAAAGCCTGCGCCACCAGGGTTGGGAAATTGCGGATGGCGCGATCGCCCAGGGCATGGCCCAGGCCCGCTGGCCCGGTCGCCTCCAGTGGGTGCGCTGGGGCCAGGCCCCTGAGGACTACCCTCTGCTGATCGACGGTGCTCACAACCCCGCCGCCGCCCAGGTGCTGCGCCAGTATGTCGATAGCTGGTGGGCTGAGCAGCCGAGTGCGACCCTGGGGACGGTGTGGCTAATGGGCATGCTGGCGACTAAAGACCACAGCGATATTTTTGCTGAGCTGCTGCGTCCAGGGGATAGTTTGCACCTGGTGCCTGTACCGGGCCACGAGACGGCACTGCCGGAGGAACTGGCGGCGATCGCCCGTTCCGTTTGCCCAAATCTGTCCCAGTGTGAGATCCACGATTCTCTAGGGGCGGGGTTGGGGGCGATCGCCGCCAGTTCCAGCCAGCTGCGCGTGCTGTGCGGTTCCCTCTATCTAATTGGCCATTTTCTCGCTAGTGAACCCTATGGTGACGAGGGGTCGGGGAGTGGAGGAGATAGGGAGGTGGGGAGAGGAACGTGACATTTCTGCCTTCTGCCCTATCGCCTTAGCACAAATTCATCAAACTTCACTACCGCCGACCGGGGTTGGCGAGTGTCGAAGTAGTAGCTGCTCACGGTGCCTGTCTCTGTCTCAAAAATGCTGAAGGCGGTAATGTCGTTGCTGGCCAAGTAGGGCAGCGGGTTGCCCGCGTCATCTAACAGCGGCGCTAGGGTAGGCACCACGGGGTCGAGGCCGTTGGGGTTGCCCTGGGCTATGTAGTCCGTAGGAGGATAGCTCACCGAAGATCCCTCAATGGTCTCTGGGGGCACGGGGCGCGATCGCTCTTTCCAAAAAGCGTTGTAGGTGTTGCCCACGTTCGAGGTTTCGAGGTAATGGGTGCCCTGGGGCGACACAAACCGGTTCCACAGGTGCGAGTGACCGTAGAGCACCAGGTCAACGCCGGCCTGCTCTAGCAGGGGCACCAGATCGCGCATGATGTGGTCTTGATCGCGGGGATACTCGTAGCGCACGGCCACTAGACGGCCCGCGTCGTCGCGATCATAGTGGCGCACCGGGGTGGTGAATGCTGGCACAATATTGTCGCCCAGGGTGTGGGGCGGATGGTGAAACATTACCACCTTATAGTTCGCCTGGCGAAAGGCGTCGCTAGCCAGCTCCTGCTCTAGCCACTGGTACTGCAAGCTGCCCCGCTCAATGGGTTCAAAAATATGCTGGCCGTGGCCCCAAGCTTGTGGTGTGCCGAGGTCGGCCTCGCGCTCTTGGTAGCGGCCTCGGGTGGTGGGCGAGAGGTCGTAGGGTCGCCAAATCTGGGTGACGTAGAGCGAGACTAGCCGCACATCGCCAAAGGTGGTGGCGTAGTAGCGGCTGGTGGTCTCGGGGCGATCAGGATTGGGCACCTGGCTCACCGGCAGGCTAAAAAGTTCTTCGTAGGTGGTGGTGTTGAAGGAATTATCAATGATCCACTGGCGTCGCACGGCGGGGTCACCACTGGGGTTAAACAGTTCGGCATTGGCTTCGTACAGCTCCACCGCCGCCGATCGCGGTATGGGTTGATTAAACTGTTCCCCCAGCGGGGCGGTGGCGACAAAGCGCCCCATCACCTCGTGGTTGCCCAGGGCCGCAAACAGCGGCGCGTGCTGAATAATCTCGCCGCCTTGGTAGCGGGTGGTGCGGCCCTGGCGCTCTAGGGCATAGCTGGTTTTGCCCTGGAGACAGGGAAAGAACGCACAGCCCCGGCTGTCGTCAAACCACTCCGAGGCGCGATCGGGAATGTTGACTAGATCGCCTGCAAAAAAAACAGCGTCCACCCGCCCCATGGTTTCGCTGACCTTTTGCAGGTTAGCGGCGGTCATGGGCATATTTTGGTGGTCAGAGGTGAGCAAAATCTTTAGGGGCTGCCCCGCTGTGGGTGCTGCCGCTAGGGTAAACACCTCGCTTTCGGCCTCGGAGCCGTCGGCGGCGGTGCTGACTACACGGTAGGGTACCCGCTGCCCTGGCACCAGGCCCGTTACGGTGGCCTCGTGCCGCCAAATCGGGCGCGTCACCACCGGGTCGCCAGAGTCATCGTACTGGTCCCAGCGAGACTGGCCGTCTTCGCGGGTGCGGGAAAGCCGGGTGGTGATGGCCACCGCCTGGTTGGGCAAACTGGACTGATTGGTCTGCCCCGACGACCCCCAAAACACCCGGTGGTTTCGGCCCTCAAACTCGGTAAACCACACCACCCGCACCGCGCCGGGCGTGGGGTACTGCAAAAACGGATCGGTTAGCAATTGGGTAGACACAGCAGTGACCTCACTGGTGGGGGCAACGGTGGACAAACGCGGCTCCAGCACGATCAAAAGAGTGGCCGTTAGCACCAGTAGCAGGCCCGCTGTCAACAAGGTCTTGTCTTCTCGCCGCATGGTTTTGGCCCTTTTTGGGTAGCGCCCTCACAGCCTAGGGTAGCGGCAAATTCCGACAATGCAAAAACTGTCTGTTCACAGGCAACCGACGCTAAAACCTGTGCCATCTTAGAAACGGCAAACGATGACATTCACGGTCTTTGGGCGATGGGCATGACCATGGCATTTCCCCTTCAGCTGAGGATTGGCAAGCGCTCTCTGGGGTGGTCAGGGGGCGGGCTGCTGCTGCTGGTTTCCCTGGGGTTGCACGGGCTGCTGTTGGGCCTCCCCCTGGCCGAGTCTGATCCCGCTTCTCCAGACTTGAGCAGCGAGCCAGATGAGCCAGTCGAGGTAATTGATGTGGTGCGTCTGCCAGTAGCCCCAGATACTGCGGCCCCTGATACGGTGCAACCAGAGACCGTAGTGCCTGCGGCGATCACTCCCCCGGCGGCTCCCCCAGCTGCACCCCAAACGGCGGCGGCCCCGGCAACCCCAGCCCCCCGACCTGCCGCCTCGGCCCCCGCGCCTCCCGCGCCGGTTGATCTAGAGCCGCTGCCCCCCGAACCCCCGCCCCAAACCCTAGATGATCGCCTACGCGACCCTGCAGCCTACGCCTTCAACGAGCAGGCTAAAGCGGCGATGGCAGAGGGCGCTAGCCTCGATTTACAGGAAGTGTCTACCTTTGCTGAGGTGTCTACCCGGCTAGAGGAAATGGCTGTGGAGCAAGGCATTACCAATGACGATCTAATTCCGGTTCTTGGCGAAAAGCTGGCTCCGCTATCTGTGTTGTATCCCCTCAACACCTGTTTGGTGCCGCCCCCAGCGGAAGGTATGGTAATCGTTGTTGCAGATAGCGCTGGGCAGCGCCTGCAAGCTCCCGAGTTGCTTTACAGTACCGGCTATTCGGTGCTCGACGACAAGGCTATAGAAATGGTCTTAGAGCGCGCCTTCCCGGCTCAGCCGGCGGGTAGTGCACCTAATCCGAGGGGCTACTGGCTACCCGTGCAGGTGCAGTATGACGTTGCTGGCTGCAATTCTTAAAGAATCATTTAGCCTTCCCCCCCTTGGGTAGAGGTGTGCTTTTGTTGGGCTTGTCATAGTGGCACATAAGTCAATCGCCCCTATTTTTAATTGCCCCATGGCTCAAACTACATCCGCATCGAGCAATTCTGTTCAGTCTTATCTGAAAGAAATTGGCCGCATTTCTCGCCTCACCCGCGAAGAGGAAATTTCTCTCGGCAAGCGGGTGCAGTGTCTGAACGAGCTGAATGAGCATGTTGAACCGCTGGCTGAGTCTTTGGGCCGCGAGCCTTCATTAGAAGAGTGGGCAGCAGCCGCTAAGTTATCTGTGGAGGAGTTGCAGCAGATCATCACTTCTGGAGAAGCGGCCCGTCGTCGCATGGTAGAAGCTAACCTGCGCCTAGTGGTATCGATCGCCAAAAAATACACTAAGCGCAACCTAGAACTAATGGATTTGGTGCAGGAAGGCACCCTGGGCCTACAGCGAGGGGTGGAAAAGTTTGACCCCACTAAGGGCTTTCGGTTTTCGACCTACGCCTACTGGTGGATTCGTCAGGCCGTAACGCGGGCGATCGCCGAAAAGAGCCGCTCCATTCGCCTGCCCATTCACATTTTTGAAAAGCTGACTAAAATCAAGCGCGCCCAGCGGATCTTGGCCCAAGAGCTGGGTCGCACCGCTACCCTGGCTGAGGTAGCCGACTATTTAGAAATCCCCCTGACCCAGGTGCGGCAGTTTTTGGCGCAGTCGCAGCAGCCGATGTCGCTTAACGCCCTGGTGGGTGACAAGGGCGACACCGAGCTAGCTGACATGCTAGAAGATGAGCAAGGGCAGTCGCCCGAAGGATTTGCAGCCCAAACCAGCCTCAAACAAGATATTTTCCGCATTTTAGACCGACTTACCCCCCAGCAGCGGGAGGTTCTAGTGCTGCGCTTTGGCCTCAGCAATGGGGAGGGACTCTCGCTTTCTAAGGTAGGCCAGCAGCTCAACGTTAGCCGCGAGCGGGTGCGCCAGATCGAGCGCGACGCCATCAAGAAGCTGCGCTACGCCCGCCAAGATCTACGGGCCTACCTGGCAGGTTAGGGTTAACTTATCCTTGGGTTGCGCTACCCTCCGTTACCTGAGCACTGAAGGCTGGAGCCTCGGCGGAGCGACTAAAGTAGCGCCCGAGTACCCCATAGCTAATTAGCCCGACCCATTCTCGCATGACAATAAACTGTCGCTGCTCAAAGCTCAAGCTGCTGGGCACTGGGCTTGGGTGGGGAATCACCTTAAACCCCAGGCTGCGGAAAGTGAGCTGCGATCGCGCCATGTGGGGCGGGTCAGTGACTAAAATCAGCCGTTTAACGCCCTGGGGCTGGAGTAAGGCCGCTGTAAACAGGGCGTTTTCGTTGGTGGTCGCCGAGCAGGGCTCGCCGTCGATAGCGCTGGCAGAAACCCCGGCAGCCTCTAGCATTTGACCAATCTCGATGGCATCGCCACGCCCGCTGGTAAAGATTAGCGGCGCTCGCTGCTGTCGCCACAGGTCAGCGGCCACCTGTACCCGACTAGGGCGAAAGTCTCCGCCCCGACCCAAAATTACAATGGCATCGGCGGGCTGACCGCTATCTGCCGGAATCAGCAGCGCCAGCCCTTTGCTGCCCACCCTGCCCCCCAGGGGAGAAAGCCCCAGGCTGTAAAGTAGCAGCAGCAGCACCCCTGCCAGACTGGCCTGTCGCTTCCATCGCCAGGATCTGAGCGCCCAGGGGGCAGCAATCAAGATCGCCAGGATGGGCATCACCAGCTGGGGCTGGATCAGCAAGTTGTAGATCCGCCAGCTCAACCCGGCCCACTGCCCCGCCACTGTGGCCTGACAAATAGATAGATCGACCAATATACACCTCCGACTCTGCCAAGACTTCAAGAGTCGCCCTATAATGCGGGCATCACGAGACCGAAAGACCAACCATTGCCGTTCATTACAGTAGACGACGTTTTATTAAACCAGTGCCGTCTCTGCGACATCTCACCGTTTCTTTATGCAACCTGCTGTTGTTTCTCTAGCCCACGCCCGTCTGCGCGACAGTTTGCGCATCACCTTTGCACCGCTGTCGCTAGCGGAGGCCTACGGGGCCGCCGATGACCCTGCCAACGGAGCGGTGGTGGTGATGAGCGGCATGGTGCGTAACCACAGCGAGGGCAAGGCGGTGGTTGCGTTGGAATATCAGGCCTACGAACCGATGGCCCTAGAAGTATTTCGGCAGATCGCGGCCCAAATTCGCACCACCTGGCCCGAGGTCGCCCGCGTGGCGATTCACCACCGTACCGGCAAGCTGACGGTGGGCGATATCAGCGTTCTGGTGGCGGTGGGCTGCCCCCACCGGGCCGAGGCGTTTGCGGCCTGCCAGTATGCGATCGACACCCTCAAGCACAACGCCCCGATCTGGAAGAAGGAGTGGTGGGAAGATGGCTCAACCAGTTGGGTGAGTATTGGCAGTTGTGAACAGGTGTAGGTGGTTTTGCTTGTGGGCCATAACTCGTTCGCGGTGGCTGAATGGGGCATTGGCATAGGCGATATAGGCCAGCACGTCGTATAAATCACTGTTCTCAGCGTCAACCAGGCAGCTGATGGTGCCTGGTTTTTGATTTAAAGCACTTTACTCCTTGACTTATAAGGGTTTCAGGATTTAATAAGGGCTAATTTGAATTTGCGTTAAAGCACTCTAGGCCCAGAAGGGTAGATAGCGAGCGTAGCGAGTTGAAGCTGATTCGGAGTCATCGGTTTTGATTAAGCCGGCCTCTTTTGTTGCGCCAATAATCAGTGACACCGTAGCCGTCTTGGCAGAAAGAAGGTGAAAACGATCCCGGAGCGTTTGGTTAGACATTTGTTGATTGCTGACATAGAGCAGACAGCAGTGCTGGTAGCAAGCCCGAATGCGGTCTGCTCTGCTCATGTCGGCAAAGTCTTGGTGGGCAAATAGGATGGCTGTAGTGCGGGTTGTGCCTACCCGAAAGTCTGGCGCTGGCAATTGATAAACCTCTGCAGCCGCAATAACTTTGTCGATGCCGCTGCTTTTTTCTTCGCAGATGCCGAAGCGGTGCATGATGTCGGCTAGCTGTTCATTACGGGAGCGATAGTCGTCAATGAAACGTTCAGCCGGGATCAGCGGCATGCCGGGGTTGGAAATTTCTACCCGATCGTTGTACATCTCAATCATGACGGATGCCCCGGAGACCAAGAAATCTTGATGAACTAAGGCATTGGCAATCAACTCCCGCAGGGCCTGCTTGGGGAACATCTTTACTTCTTCCCGCACAACCTCTTCGATGAACCGATTTTGTGGAGCTGCTCTGTGCACAAAATCGACTAAGCCTTCAAAGCCCACTGCGTATCCCCGCTGGCCAGTGATCTCAGTGGCTTATCGGTCACACCTAAAATAAGGTAACCTCCCCTTTCATTCGCCAAAGCGACGCAGTACCGCAGCAGATCTGTTTTGCTGAAACTCTGCTTGGCTTGCTTAAATTCAAGTTGTTCAGTTTCAGCAGGGGCATTAAGCCAGTGGTCGAGGTCTTCGAGGGTAATCATGCTACTACCGACTCTTTATCGGCTTCTATTATCGGATCGCCCACATCTGCAGTGAGTTCGTCAGTGAAGGCTTTTTGCAGGATGGATTGTTTGAGTTCGTTGAGGGATTTAGACTTCCATGTCTGGCTCTAGGGGATCGGTTTCTTCTTGGTCAAAGTCAGGACAGAGCCGCGCTGGCTCATCAGGGGCAGGCTCTACCACGTTAACGCTGCGATCGCCCCCATCCACCACTACCGTCAAGTAGTGCAGTTCCCAGGTCGATCCTCGGGGTGCGCCCTCGGCGTAAGCCTGGCCCCGGCCCTGCTGGCCCGACACCGGAAACTGCAAACAGGCCACAGCCCCCTCCGCCCACCCTTGACTGACGATTTTGCTCATCCAGCCCGAGGTTACCCCATCCCCTAGCAGTTCAGCCACTTGGGGATCCTGGGCCAGGCGATCGACCGCCAGTTCATAGGTTTGATTTACCCCCGAAGCTTGAAACCAGCGCCAACCGACAGAAACCATGCCCGTGAACCCCAGCCCGACTATCACTAATGGCACCAGTAAACACCCACAACCTAACCCCAGACCCATGAAGACCCAGGGTGTGCGGCGGGGTGGGGGCGACGGGGTAGGAGCTGAGAAGGGGTTTTCTGGGGGAGATGTCATGGGTGCTGGCAACGTCTAGGAGGGTAACGATTAAAGTAGCGACGATCCTTTCGTTTGGCCCTCACCCCGGCACCGTCAGTGCCTTGCCATTGTCCGACGGCTGAAGGCTGAGAATGTAGGGCACTGCGGCCTTCACCCAGGCCGCAATCGGTGTATAGGCGGCGGCCCCTTCGCCGTAGCAAGTTTCGAGCATTTCGGTGTGAATGATGCCGGGGTTGAGGGCCACAGCCGCCATGCCGGTGGGTAGCTCCTGCGAGAAGGCTTGGGTCAGCCCTTCGACGCCCCACTTGGTAGCGCAGTAGGGAGCAAACTCGGGTGAGGTGGAGCGCCCCCAGCCGGAGCTAAAATTAATGAAAATCCCTGACTTTTGCGCCACCATGGGCGGCGCAAAGTGGCGAATCACATTGACGGTGCCGTTGAGGTTGACCGCAATCACCGCGTCGAATTCTTCAGCGGGCACGGTCCACAGCGGGGCTGGGTGATTGACCAGGCCCGCATTGTTGATCACCAGGTCGGGCAGGCCGTTGGCGGCGATCGCCCCCTGAGCCCAGGCCGCCACCGCTGCATCATCGCTGATATCCACGGCGGTGAACTGGTGGGGGGCCGGGTACTGGGCCGCTAGGGCGGCGATCGCCTCAGCTCCTCGAGCACAGCCCGACACCGTATGGCCTGCCGCAATAAACCCCTCGACCATAGCGCGGCCCAGGCCGCGGCTGACGCCGGTAAGAACGATGTGTTTGCCCATGGTGTGGTTGGTGTGATTGGTATGAACAGGCGAAAGAACTACAGTTAGTGGCTGGCAGAAACCTGAAACCCTGGCTGAGGGTTTCAGGTTTCAGGTTTCAGGGGTTGGGTTTCAGCGGGTAGGGAAAGTTGGCTGACTTATACCGTCGAGGACTCGTCTGCCGCTGAGCGTCTATGGCTGAGCATGCCCTAATCTATCCAGGGGGGCAAGGAGTCGCCCTCGGTGCTGGCCACTGTGGCACAGTGAAATCACACGGTGCGATCACACAATAAAAGAAATCGCACAATAAAATCACTTGTGGCAACTCCTGAGCGCCATGATCAAAATAGTAATCGAGAAGTGGGGGCCATACCTGCGGCGGGTGCCGGTGGTGGTGGTGATTAGCGCCCTACTGATAGGGCTATGGGGGCTGAGAATGCCTGGGCCGAACGGAGTGGTGTGCGATCGCGCCGCGCCAGGGCAGGTCTACTGTCAAGCTACCCTACCCAGCCCCTGGGCTTGGCTACCCCAGGCCAGCCATACCTTCGTGCTGCAAAATTTCACCATTTCCTCAGACCTGTGCGACAACAACCCCCAGGGCGGCGTGCGGTTTTGCCACCGCCTCACCCTGCTGGGGGCGGGGCGACAGCTCACCCTACCCGAAGTGCGTACTCCCCTGTCGGCCAAGGCAATCACCGACCAGCTGCACCAGTTTACGGCTGGAGAAGGCGGCCCTCAGTTGATCTGGTCGAGCACCAGCCGCTGGCTGCCCTGGCGCACCCAGACCATTGCGCTGCTGCTGGTTGTTGCCAGCTGGGCCCTGTGGGATTTACGCTGCCCTTCAATGATTCTGAACTTTATTTATTGGCTAGTCCCTTAACCTTTGGCAAAGCACAAAACGAGGGGTCTCATCCTGTCAAGCCGGCGGCGGCCGATAATTTACAAAAAGAAATATTTAAACTCTGTTTTCCACGGGTTTCCCCCAAGCTTGCACAGGTTTTCCACAGGTTTTCCACAGGCTGCCACGGTGTGATCTAGGGTTAGGCATCCCTGGGGAAAACCCAAGCGCGGCGACCCCCAGTCTTCTTTTTGTCCCTGGGAGTCTTACCCCCCAAGGGTGATCGCCAAACCCCCTATGTTTCCGTAGAGCCATCGGGCTGGCTAGCCTAAACTGGCCCTTAAAGCAAGATTGACAGCCCCGGAAGAGTTCGGCAGAATGATTCGACTAGCCCAGCAAATCATCTTCCTCTAACGCTCACAAAGCCTGTCCTCAGGTCATTAGCAGTGGCAGAGTGGACAGTTTGCCCCCTCGCCCTGGATCGACGCCGCCCAGGTGGTTCTGCCTAAAGTTTTACAGCTTGTTCCCCATCTGAATCTAAGGTCAGCGAGAGTCGCAGGCTCTCGCCAGCTTCTAGCCGACCAGTTCTAGTCGACCAGTTCTAAGCGCTAACCTCTAGACGCTAGATTCTAAACGCCCCGCGCATTGCCCTATAGTCAAACCTTATTTACCCCTCTAACCGTCCGTCCGCATTCTATTCCCCATTGAGAAGGCAGCGCCCATGACCCTGAATACCACCACCCCCAAAGTCAGCCTGATGGCCGAAGTACCCGAAGAACTCTACGACGCGCTTCAGGTATATTTGGAGGGCAACCCCGCCTGGAACCAGCACCGCGTCTTCTGTGCCGCGCTATCGCTGTTTTTAATGCAGGATAATAGATGCGATCGCGACGTCAATCGCATCTACCTCGACACCCTATTCGACTACATTCCCTAGATGGACTTTCTAGTACTCTGCGGCGTCAATCAGTCAACTGTTCCTGAAACCTGACACCCAAAACCTGACGCCGCAGTAAGGGTTGCCCTATTTCTGCTAGTCAGTACTAATCTACCCAGCCAATATCGGCATCGGTCAGCATGGGGTTGGGCTGCCCCTTCTCCAGGGTGGTCTCTGGCACCCCTCGGTGGTAGGTGGGCTTATCCTGGTTGGCTTCTACGGGGCGACGGCGGGTGATGTCTACCCCAGAGATGCTGGGCTTGGCCTTGTTGGCCTCCACATCTGCGGGGCGACGGCGGGTGATGTCTACCCCAGAGATGCGGCGGGAGGCCTGAGCTGGAGCTAGGGCCGGAGCCGGGGCCTGGGTCTCTGCCAGTTTCAAAATGGTTTGCTTTGCTTCATCTAGCTCCGCCTGGGTTTTAGTCAGAGCCTCGGCCTTGGCTTTGGTGGCAGCCTCGGCCTGGCTGAGGCTGTCCTTTAGCTCAAACAGCCGCTCCTGCTGGGTAGCCAAATCTTTTTGCAGACCGGCGACGGTTTTTTCGAGCTGGGTTTTGTCTTTCTGGGCAGCTGCTAGGTCTTTCTCTAGGGCGCTCAGCCGCTGGGCCGGGTCAGCCTCGGGGGCGATTGACTCAGTCTTTGGTTCTGCCGGAGTCGGTATCCCCGCCACCGCGTTGACAGGCGCTGTTGCATTGTCCTCTGGCTTGGCGGCTTGGCGGCTGGTGGCGGTGCGGCGGCTAGAACCTGTCCGAGAGCGACGGCTGGCAGTGGCCTTAGGGGCGGCCTTGGCAGTCTTGGAGACGGCTTTAGGGGCGGCCTTGGCAGCCTCTTTTTCCTCAGCGTCTACTGCCGGAGTCGCCGCTGGGTCTGGGGCGTCAGCCTTGTTTACTTCTTCTTTCAGCAGGTCAGAGAGGCTTTTTTTCGTCATGGCTGGGTCCAGTCTCGCTGTAGTTCTTCGGCAACTCGGCAGTAGTCAGAACGCGCCTCCTGGCTGTTTTTGCCCCGCCACTTGAATACCGGCAGCCCCTCTAGTGCGGCCCGCTCGTGGGCTTTATAAGTGCGAATAAACGCATTACAGGCGGGAATTTTTAGCTCTAGCAGCGTGTTCTGGGCTTCAATGGCTTCGCCGACGCTGCGGGAATCCACCTTTGTCAACAATACTCGATGGGATACCCCGCTGGGCGATACCGCTTCATTCACTGTAGTAATTAGGACGGCTAGATCCATCGGCGCGGGCGGGGTGGGCAGCAGCAGGTAATCGGCCGCCGGAATCACCGCAGCTAGAATGGCTGACCCCAGCGCTGGCGGGGTATCTACCACGATCAGGTCGTGGGCGTGCTCTTGCTGGAGTCGCCCCAGCCGGGCCGGGTTGATCTCTTGCTTGACCTCAAACCCTAGATCTACTGGGCTGCGCCCCGTCCACCACAGGGCCGACCCCTGGGGGTCAGCATCCACCAGCAGTACCGACTGGGTCTGGGCAAACACCGCCGCTAGGTTGACGGCGGTGGTCGTTTTGCCGACCCCGCCCTTGCCGTTAAACACCGCTAACACAATCGGGCCAGCCAAGGTCAGTCCTCCTCAGGACAGTCGAATTTTTAAGGGACAGCGTTTAGCGCACCTAGTAGTCTGCCAAGCCAAAGGTGACAGGTTGGGAGGGTTCGAGGTGTAGGGTATACGGTTCAAGGCAGTCCTTGAACCGTATACCCTACACCGTTTAGCCGTTGGAGCCGGCCACAATTAAGTTGGTCAAGTCCTAGGGCGATCGCCGCAGTCTTCGGAATGGTACTGCAAGGTGGCCCAAACGGCATATCCAGATTTGCCCAATCCACCAACCGCCGCCGCCACCTCCCTGCCCCATCCCTTTGGCCCATCCCTTTGGCCCATCCCCCTGATAGAATACAGGCGACCCACCGCCAATCAAAACCCATGCGCTACAGCATCATGCTGCAACTGGTTGTCGCCACGACCCTGGTGCTCACGGGGGCGGCGGCCTCTTTTGCATGGCTGCAAAATCGCCCCGCTGAAATCGAGACCTCCCAAGTCGCCTTTCAAGCGATTGCTACCCGCACCGTTGGGCCTAATTCCCATGGTTAACCCCATACCGTCACATTCGCCGTCTTCGTCTAAGTCATGGTTTAGCCGTCGTTCCCGACAGCGCATCTTAACCGCACCTTTCCCTGACCCCATTGCCGAAAACATTGAGGCAATTATTGCCATTCACCGGCGGGAAGCTGAGGATGCTACCGCCGCCGAGAAGGTTTTGGAAGTGGTGGCGGCTAAGTTTAGTCGACCGGGCTTTCTGTACCTGCTGCTGCTGGGCTTGGGGCTTTGGCTCGGGGGCGATGCCCTTAATCAAACCGGGCTGCTGCCCTTTGCCTTGCCCACCTTTAGCTGGGCAGAGCAGGGGCTTGACGCAGCGGCTTTGCTGATTTCGACCGGAGTGCTAATTCGGCAAACCCGCCAAGAGGGTTTTGCCGAACAGCGCACTCAGCTTATGCTTCAGCTCAACCTGCTGTCTGAAAAAAAAATTGCCAAGATCATCGCCCTGATAGAAGAGCTGAGGGAGGATCTGCCCAACATGGAGCAGCGCTACGACCACGAGGCCGCCGTCATGCAGGTCTCCACTGACCCCCTGGCCCTGCTAGAAGCCCTAAAAGAAAATCTGGAGGAAGAAATTTCCTCAACCGTTTCTCCAGAAGGTCAGGAAAAAACTTAGTGCAGCCCCGCATTAATCAGCCAGCCATTCCTGATGCCTGAAACCTAGCACCTGAAACCCTGAACCGTATACCCCACTTACTTGTCATTTTTTAGCTGAGCAGTCTACTGGCGCAGCAGCTGTTTGACGGTGCTGATCATATCGGCAGGGCGAAAGGGTTTGGTGATATAGGCATCGGCCCCCTGTTTCATGCCCCAGTAGCGGTCAAACTCTTCAGCCTTGCTGGAGCAGATAATCACGGGAATATTTTGGGTGGCGACGGTGCTTTTGATCCACCGGCAGAGCTCGTAGCCGTTCATATTGGGCATGACAATGTCGAGCACCACCAGATCGGGGGGTGTCGCTTGAATCATATCCTGAGCTTCTACTCCATCTTTGGCTTCTACCACCGTCAGGCCCGCCTTGAGCAGCAGCCCCGCAATCATTTCCCGCAGGGTTGAACTGTCGTCGACAATTAGCACTGTACTCATACTGATGCCTCGCTGACGGTAAGCAGACCGTCCGTTGCTCCGTAGCTATTATGGCCAATTTGGGCAAACTCTAACACTTTAATTTCTGCCCTGGGGTAGTCCCTTTATTCATCAACCTGTCTCCGGCTCGGGAAGCTGTAAACCCTGGCTATCGCAGGGAGAACTTTCGCACCGCCAGCAGGCTGCCGATTAGCCCCACTAGGGTACCCAGACCCAGCAGGGCGGCAGGCAGTAAAATCAGCTGTCGGGGGGTAAGGCGTAGCCCTTCCACCACAAACTGAATGAAGTCGGCCTGCTGGGTGGCCAGCTCAGTTAAAAAGCGCTGAATGGCCAGCAGCAGCCCCCAGGCCACGGTAGCCCCGGCCAGACCAAAGGCGGCCCCCTGCAAAATAAAGGGCAGATAGATCCAAACTCGGGTAGCGCCGACTAGCTGCATGACTTCGATCTCGCGCTTACGGGCCAACACAATCAAGCGAATGGTGGTAGTGATGACGGCAGTGGCGGTCATGGTGAGAATGGTGATCACAAACAGACTGGTCCATTTGAGACCATCGTTGAGCTGGGCCAGACGGGTAACGGCTTCGTCAACGTAGCGCACCTCGTCGATGCCGTCGAGCTGCTGGAGCTGGGAGGCGATCACCGGTACCGCCTCAGAATCTCTAGCCTTGACCTTGAGTTCGTCGACCAGGGGGTTGCCTTTAAGCTGGTCGGTGGCCCCGGCGATTTCAGACATGCCCAGGTCGGTAACCAGAGCGGCCCAGGCCGACTCCTTAGTTACCGGAGTCACCCCCACCACGTCGGGAAATGCCTCAACTACAGGCTTCAGGTCGCTGGCCTGAAAGCCGCTCTGTAGGTAGGCTGACACCTCTAGCTGACTGCCAAACTGGTTGAGCAACCGCTCTAGCTGCCAGGTCGATTGCAGGCTAATGCCAAACAAAAACAACAGCACGGTAATGGTGCTGATGGCTGCCCAGTTCATCCAGCCGCCGCGCCGCAGCCCCAAAAAGGTCTCGCGCAGCAGATAGTCAGACTTAGTCAGAAGCTTGAACATAGTGCCCTTGCTTGGGTACGTGGGGCTGATAGTAGCAGATATAGTGTCTTGTACAAGGATATAAGAGGATTTGGGTTATGGCCCCATTGGTTTCCTTGCCTGACCGCCAAGCGGTAATTGACCAAGCTCTGGGGCTGGGGTTTGACCTAGTGGGCATTGCGGCGGTGGAGACAGACCCCAGCGACGCCGAAACGACAGCGGTGGCACATCTGCAAACCTGGCTTAACCAGGGCCACCAGGCCGCTATGGGCTGGATGGATAACCCACGCCGGCAGGATATTCGCCAGGTGCTGCCGGGGGCGCGATCGCTGATCTGTGTCGCGCTCAACTACTACACGCCCCACCGCCACTCCGCCGACCCCCGCCACGGCAAGATCTCTCGCTACGCCTGGGGGCGCGACTATCACCGGGTGCTGCACAAGCGGCTCAAGGCCTTGTCCGACTGGCTGATTGCCGCCGGGGAGGGCGCAGTTCAGGTGCGCTACTACGCCGACACTGGCCCGGTGCAAGATAAGGCCTGGGCCCAGCAGGCGGGGTTGGGCTGGGTGGCCAAAAACGGCAATTTAATTACCCGCCAGTACGGCTCCTGGGTATTTTTGGGCGAGCTGGTGACCACCCTCGCCCTCGCCCCCGAACCGCCCCACGCATCCCACTGCGGCACCTGCACCCGCTGCCTAGAGGCCTGCCCCACCGGAGCCATTACCCAGCCCTACGTGGTTGATGCCAACCGCTGCATCGCCTACCACACCATCGAAAACCGGGCCGAGACCCTGCCCGAGACGATTGCGCCGCACCTGCAAAACTGGGTGGCGGGCTGCGACATTTGCCAAGACGTTTGCCCCTGGAACCAGCGCTTTGCCCAGCCCACCCCAGCGACAGAATTTCAGCCCTACCCAGGGAACCTGGCACCGAATTTAAACGACTTAGCTAACCTATCGGAGACCGAGTGGGATCAGCGGTTTCGGGCCTCGGCCCTGCGGCGGATAAAACCGGCCATGTGGCGACGCAATGCCCAGGCCGCCCAGCAGAATCACCCTGAATCGCCCTGACCGGCATCAGCCGCCCACAACCGAAGTACACTCTATATATTCTTCTGTTAACTAACCTCACATCGCTGCTGTGCTAAAACGCCTCTCTCTCCTGCCGCTGCTGACTCTCTGTGGTCTGCTGAGCACCGCTCTGCCCGCCCGCGCCCAGGCGCTCACCCCCTACGTGCTGCCCCTTGACTACGACCTGATGGCTGAGCAGGGGCTGTTTTTGGCCAACGAAGCCCAGCAGCTGGCAGAGTTTCAGCAGTTTGGTCGGGCTTTGGCCCTGGCCCAGCTGGCGGCCCAGCTGGCGCCCAACGAGGGCCAGGTGCTGGCGCTGCTCGGGGGCCTCTACCTGCAAAATAACGATCTTGAGCAGGCGCTGCCGCTGCTGGAGCGCGCCCAGGAGCTGCTGCCCGACAATGCGCGGGTGCTGTTTGCCCTGGGATCGGCCTATCTACAGCAAGACAATCCCCGACTGGCCTCTAGCTACCTAGAGCAGGGGCTGCGGTTAGAGGCTGAGAACCCTAATGCCCTGTTTGACTTGGGCAATGCCTACTTCAAGCTGGGCGAGTACTCCAAAGCGATCGCTAGTTTTGAGCAATCGGTGGTGGCTGAGCCTAAGTTTTGGCCTGCGGTCAACAACATTGGCCTGGTGCTCTACGAACAGGGCGACACCCCCGAGGCGGTGGAGTACTGGCAAGCCAGCCTGGAGCTGGCGGCCAATGAGCCGGAGCCTAAGCTGGCGATCGCCGCTGCTCTCCACGGCCAAGAAAACTGCGGCGTGGCCGTGGTCAGGGCCGCCAACGCCAGCTGCCAAGAGGCCCTGCGCCTGGGGGTAGAAGCCCTAGAACAGGACAGCCGCTACGCTGACCTCGAGTTTTTGCGCACCAATCTCTGGGGCGATCGTCTGATCGATTCCACCACTGACTTCTTCAAGCTGCCCGATATCAAGACCCTGCTCAGCGAGCTGTAGCTAATGGCCCGGCAATCCCCATCGGTGAAGCCGATCAATACCGCTGGGGCACAAAAAACTGCTCGTTGATGGGGGGCCGCACGTAATCAATTGGAGCGCTCTTACGAGGCGATAGCTCTAGCGGGTCTGGGGTCATATCTACATAGTCGAGCTTACTGAGCACGTGGCTGATGCAGTTGAGCCGCGCCCGCTTTTTGTCGTCGGCCTCGACGGTAAACCACGGGGCCTCGGGAATGTTGGTGTGGGCAAACATGGCGTCTTTGGCCTGGGAATACTCCACCCAGCGATCGCGCGACTCTAGATCCATGGGGCTGAGCTTCCAGCGCCGGGCCGGGTCGGTAATGCGCGACTGAAACCGCCGCTCTTGCTCATCGTCGCTTACCGAAAACCAGTACTTCAGCAAAATGATGCCAGACCTGACCAGCATGCGCTCAAACTCAGGGCAGGTGTGCATGAACTCGTTGTACTGAGCATCGGTGCAAAAGCCCATTACCCGCTCGACCCCGGCCCGGTTATACCAGCTGCGGTCAAAGCAGACAATTTCTCCGGCGGCGGGCAAATGGGGCACGTAGCGCTGAAAGTACCACTCGGTTTTTTCGCGATCGCTGGGGGTACCCAAAGCCACCACCCGGCAGCCACGCGGGTTTAAGGGTTCGGTAATGCGCTTAATGGTGCCGCCCTTGCCCGCCGCGTCCCGGCCTTCGAAAATAATCACAATGCGGTGGCCCGTATGCTTGACCCAGTACTGCATCTTTACCAACTCCACCTGCAATCGAGCCAGTTCCTGTTTGTAGGTTTTTTTCGCCAGCTTAGAGCTGCCCTCAGCTTCAGAGATATGATCCAAGGCCAACTGGCCGGGACTCTTAGCCTGTTCGGCTTGCTTAGCCTTAGAGTGTTTTGACTGCGACTTTTTTTTACCCTTTTTCTCGTCGGGGCTACTGTCGTTAGCTTTTGTCATCTCAGCGCCATCCTCAAAGCTGTTCTCTCAACCATACTGCCAGCTTCCCCAAGAGGGTGTACCCCTATATCCATCGGCCTAGTTCGTGAGTACGTTTGCTTTGACAATTTAAATTGACAGGCTATACCTAGAGAAACTCGCTGCCTTTTTATCAGGGCCAAAGGGTTGGAGTTCCTAGTCGTTATTCTTTGATCACCCTCACACCGTAATCATTATGAATACTTCACAATGGCTCATAGCCGCAGCAGCCCTAGGGGTTTGCAGCCTGCCCATCCGAGCTGTAGCTTCGCCCCAGGAGCTGCAAATCACGCCCTTGAACATGGCCGATGCTCTAGCTGTGGATCAACACAGTCAAGCTAGTCTTACCCGTTTTGCCAACGAAGTAGGTCAGCAGGTTGGCCCTCAGGGAAGCCGTGAAAGCACTGAATCTCTTGAGTCCCTAAATATACCCTTGCTCAACGACTTACTAGACGAGTCTGGAGAACTACAGCTGCCTTTGGGTTTGACCGTCTATGACGCCATGGGCACCACCTCAGTGGGGTTTGGCACCAACTTCTAGCAGGGTCTGATGCGAACCTGTCGTCTGGGCTAGAGCAATAGGTTTTTAGCCCAGGCCCGGTATACTACAAAGGCAGGAAAATAGGATAACAGGCCTTGGGCGTCGATCTTCGCAGCTATGTCTATATTGATAACCTTCAACCCCAGCACGCGGCCTATATGGGCACGGTGTCGCTGGGGTTTTTACCGCTGCCTGGCGACGCCTCTCTGTGGATAGAGATTTCTCCCGGTATTGAAATCAACCGCATTCTCGACATTGGTCTTAAGTCAGCGGTGGTGCGCCCCGGCACGCTGATCGTCGAGCGTCTGTACGGGTTGCTTGAGATTCACGCCAGCAATCAAGGAGAAGTACATGCGGCGGGGGGGGCCATGCTCGAGGCCTTGGGCGTTACCTATCGTGAGCGCCTTAAACCTCGGGTTATTTCAAGTCAGGTGATTCGGAACCTCGACCCTCACCATGTTCAGCTAATTAACCGCAGCCGCCGGGGCAACATGATTGTGGCGGGTCAAACCCTCTATGTATTTGAGGTAGAGCCTGCCGCCTATGCCTCCTTGGCCGCTAACGAAGCTGAGAAAGCGGCCCTGATCAATATTCTGCAAATTAGTTCGGTGGGCAGCTTTGGTCGCCTTTACCTAGGAGGCGAAGAGCGCGATATTTTGGCCGCCCGACAGGCGGTAATCGCTTCACTAGAAGCCGTATCAGGGCGAGAGCAACTTATTAACCACCGCCATGAGTAGATTTTCCGAAAGTGAATCATCCCCACAGCCCCCCATAAATCTTCTCAAGCCTTTGTCTCCCCAAACTCGCCGCTCTATGCGAAAAGCCTTTTTAATTCTGATTACGGTTGGAGTCGTGATTGGCGGACTGACGGCGGCGGGCGTAGTCAAAGTGATGAATCACTTTAATTTAATCGGTGTGCCTGAGCAGCCCCAACGCCCCTGATGTCAACACTATCGGTTTTGATTGACAATTGGGGAACAAAACAACTACGCCGTTTGGTAGATAGACGACCCTGACGGGAGTGTTACAACTCTTCAAGAGTGTTCTCCACCGATTTGGCCTCTGGTGAAGCGGACACACTGTCTAGCGGTTCTGTGACCGGGGAAGTGGGTGGTGAAACCGTCACCATCAACCAGGCCAATGTGGTGACCGCCGATATCGAAGTTAGCAATGGCATCATTCACGTGATCGACGCTGTGCTGCTGCCCCAGTAGTTCTCGCTTTAGTAGATTGACCCTAGGTTGCTAGCTATAGTGTACCTAGGCGATGGATGCCACTAGCTGCCTGGCGGCTAAACAATGAGTAAGCGCTCTGTAGTCAAAGCGATCGCTCGTTTTGGCTTTGACTACAGAGCACTTACCCCCCGCAGTCTCTCGGCGCCGGGGATCAGATCGCACACTGGTAGTAGATTGTTGAAGTATCATCAGCAATGAACGCCCGCCTCGATAACTGTAACTGTGGGGTTATGGGTGCTTAAGATAAAGTATTCTGGTGCTGCCTCCGGTGTGAGTGCTACCGGCCCTAAGGGCATACTTTAGGTATAAGACAAAGTGTCAAGACAAAAAGCACAAGCTAAACGTAAGAGCTAATCGCGGTGATTGTCAGAGCATGAAGGATTCTACCCCCGGCGACCAGAAGCAGCTTCTGTTGATCGACGACGACCCCAACCTGATCTTGCTAGTCAAGGACTATCTTGAGTTTCGTGGCTATGAGGTGATCACGGCGGGCAACGGTCGAGAAGCTCTAGAAGTACTGGCAAACACCAGCCCAGACATGATTATCTGCGACGTGATGATGCCTGAGATGGATGGCCATGCTTTTGTGCGCCACGTGCGAGAAAGCCCCTCTACGGAGTGGATTCCAATTTTGTTTCTATCGGCCAAAGGCCAAAGTCAGGATCGCGTTAAGGGTCTCAACACCGGGGCTGACGTGTATATGGTTAAGCCCTTTGAGCCAGAAGAATTGGTTGCCCAAGTCGAGTCATCCCTCAAGCAGGCATCACGACTGATCAAGCAGCAGATCAAGGGCAGCGGCAGCCCGGCCATTCAGGTGCCCTTTGATGTGGAGCTGACCCCGACAGAGCTGCGGGTGGTGCAGTTTGTCGCCCGAGGCATGGCTAACCGCGAGATCGCCAACGAGCTACAGGTGAGCCAGCGCACCATTGAGAGCCACGTGAGCAATATGCTGGGCAAGACTGGGCTGAATAACCGCACGGAGCTGGCCCGGTGGGCGATAGAAAACAATAAGGCATAGCGGGGGGGGGGAACGGTTCACGGTGTACGGTTCACGGGGCGGCCTTAGACCGTGCACCGCACACCGCATACCGTAATCACACACCGTAAACCCTGCTTTCCTGGCACAATCAGGGAAGTTCCCCCACCGTATTTCCGACTTATGACTTCTGCCCCCCTGAGCTGGTCGGCCCTGGAAAAGATGGCCGATTTTTCCGTTGACCTGGTGAATGGCCCCACCAGTGCCCAGTCGCGGCTGCGCCTGTTTGGCCAGCCCGAGTCTGCGGTTCGCGTCACGCTCTATCGCGACAACCACGCCTGGTGCCCCTACTGCCAAAAAGTGTGGCTGTGGCTCGAAGAAAAGCAGGTGCCCTACCGGATTGAAAAGGTCACCATGTTTTGCTATGGCGAAAAGGAAACTTGGTACAAGCGCAAGGTGCCCTCAGGGATGCTGCCTGCCCTAGAGCTAGACGGGCGTATGATCACCGAAAGTGACGACATTCTGCTGGCCCTAGAGAATGTTTTTGACCCGCTGGTTTGGGGAATGAAAGACCCGCAGGTGGTGCCCCTGCGCCAGCTGGAGCGACTGTTGTTTCGGGCCTGGTGTATGTGGCTGTGTCAGCCAGCCCGGTCGGCAGCGGCAGACCAGCGGGCTGGCGAGCAGTTTGTGGGCATTGTGCAGCGGGTTGAGCAGGCCCTGGCCAGCACCCCTGGCCCCTTCTTTTTGCCGGAGTTTAGCACCGGCGACGTGGTGTTCGTGCCCTACGTGGAGCGAATGAACGCCAGCCTCTATTACTACAAGGGCTACTCGCTGCGCGAGGAGAACCCCCGTCTGGGGGCCTGGTTTGATGGGCTGGAGAGCCGCGCCACCTATCGCGGCACCCAGAGCGACTTTCACACCCACGTGCACGACCTGCCGCCGCAGATGGGCGGCTGCTACGAGAATGACCTGCCCCAGACGAAACGCAACCAGGCCCAGGTAGACCTTGGCCCCTGGCTAGGCCTGCCCGATGTGGCCTACCCAGAACCGGAGACCGCTCGGGTGGAGGCGCTAGCTCGCGTGGTGAAGCACCGGGAGAACATCGTGAAGGTAAACCCGGCAGATACAGCGGTGATCGACCCGGCGCTGCGCTGTGCGTTGACCTATCTAATCACGGGGGAGGTCTGCGAACCACCAGCGGGGAGTGACCTGGGGCTACGTTATTTGCGCGATCGCATCAATGTGCCCCGCGACATGTCGATCTACGCCGCCAAACGCCTGCGCGAGGCTCTGGAGACTACGGCTGCTCTAGCGGGAAATGCCCAGTCCGACCGACTGCCCACCCGCCACCGCCGCGACCAAGACCCAGCGAACTTCGTCGCCGCCTAGGTGAGGGGTCAGCAGAACTTCCTATTGATGCGGGTGTGGTTACAGCTAGCCCCTCCTGGAATGGGCAGGAGTGGGGCTGCAAGGTTGTGGATAAGGAATGGACATTCTCTGCGGTTGCCCTATTATGGTTTCACCTTTTCTAGCCGAGTTTCTACAGTAATGGAGGGGGCACAGTCAATGGTGAATGGCCAAGGAAGGAAAGTCCTAGCGACAGATATCACCTATGCCCCCTAGAACCCTGCTGGAGGATGCGGTAATATCGGCAATAACCTTAATTAGCTAGGAGGGTTATGCCCATGTTCCATCTATATTTTGGGGCGTTTGATATTGTGCTCTATTTGGCGGGCCTCTACGGTGCGATCGCCCTCTCCAAGGCAATCTGCGACCAACTAGATGAGGCCCAGGCAGCCCAAAGCCTCACTACCGAAAGCCTCACCACCCAAACCACCACGGCCCCCATGCAGGAGATCGCCCCCCACCTGATCGCCCCCGCCGCCAATCGCAAAGCGGTCGGCGTTAAGGTGTCGGTGAGCTAACTACAGGCATATTTTTTCTACATGGCAATGGGCGAGTACTCTGTGGCATAAGTCAGCAACTGTTCCTGAAACCTAGCACCTGACACCTACCCACCCCCCAAGGGTTGCCCTATTTCTGCCAGCCAGTACTAGGGCACTAGGTGGTGGCTGATGGCAAAGCGCAGCAACTCAGAGCGATTGCTGGTTTCAGTTTTGCGCAGCAGACTGCTGACGTATTTTTCCACCGTGCGGGGGCTGAGAAACAGGCGATCGCCAATTTGAGAATTCGACAGCCCATCTGACAGCAGCGCCAGCACATCTTGCTCGCGGGTGGTAAAGTCAGCCGCCAGCTCTGACGGGTCCGGCACCCAGGGAGTGATATCGGGAGAGGCGTCACTGGTTTGCAGCGCCCGCTGCTGGGCCGTGCTTAGGGCCACCTGCTGAATCCACGCCGACTGGATGAGCTGCGATCGCTCCAGCAAATTTCGCACGATCGCGCCCACTTCCGCCAGCTCAACTGGCTTAGACAGATATAAATCACAGCCCATCTGGTAACCGCGAATGCGGTCTTGGGTTTCGTTGTGGGCGGTGAGAAAAATCACCGGCAGCAGCCGAAACGCCGGCAGCTGCCGCACCTTTTGCACCAAGCTATAGCCATCTAGCCCCGGCATACCCACGTCAGTAATAATCAGCTGAGGCTGGTGGCTAAACACCTGCTCTAGGGCCATTTCACCATGGCTCGCCATCAGTACCGAGTAGCCCTCTAGCTCCAAATAGTCGCACAGCGACAGGCGAGTGCCCTCGTCGTCTTCGGCAATGAGAATGGTGAGCGGCATGGCGTTCTACTAAGGTAAAGCTGTGGGCGGGCAAGCGGCCATGACCTACACCCACGATGGGGCCAGCGGTTAGCGTCAATCTTGCCCTTTTAGCCTAAACGAGAAACTAAGGGCTGGGTTTATTTGTTGCTGAAGTTAAACCCTGCCAAAGCGTCTACTCCGGCAGGGTTTACAACTCGTTATTTTTTCTCATGCTTCAGGGGGTTATCCCAGACGATAGCCGAAACCGCGCACGGTTTTGAGGTAGTGGGGGTGGCTAGGGTCTGTCTCCAGCTTTTCGCGAATCCAGCGAATATGTACATCTACGGTTTTGTTGTCACCCATAAAGTCGTGGCCCCACACCTGGTCGATGATCTGGTCGCGCGACCACACTCGCCGGGGCTGGCCCATAAACAACTCTAAAATGCGAAACTCTTTAGGTGAAAGGTTAATTTCCTCACCCTTGAGATACACTCGGCATTCTTGGGGATGTAGGTTAATGTCTTCAAACTGAAGAATATTGTCTTTTTCGACCTTGTCCTTGCCCTGCTGACGACGCAGCAGCGCTCGACACCGCGCCACCAGTTCGCGCATGCCAAAGGGCTTGGTCAGGTAGTCATCAGCGCCAATTTCTAGGCCCACCACCCGGTCGATCTCGGTGCCCTTGGCGCTCAGCACCAAAATCGGTACGTCAATGCCCTGGTGGCGCAGCAGACGACAGAGGTCTAAGCCGTTCATGCCGGGCAGCATCAGGTCGAGCACCACCAGGTTGATCTCAGGACGGTTGGTGCGGCTCGACACCGAGGTGCCGCCCAGCATATCGAGGGCGGCTAACCCATCCTCGGCAATGAGAATGTCAAACCCCTCTTCGGCCAGCCCCAAGGCCACCGTTTCTCTAATTAGCTCTTCGTCTTCGACCACTAATACGCGGCCCAGACCAACTCGCAGACTGGGCTGGGTCTGGGGTGAAAGCTCTAAAGAATCCATAGGAAACGGTTAAAGATTGTTCATCACAATCATATCAGCCCCAAAGGGTAGATTGTTGTTATAAGAACTCTAAGACGTTGTGGGCAATCTGTACCCCCACTTTGAGCACAAACTGTCAAGAGCCCATAACCAACGTTTCGAGGTCATCGGGGTGGGTAGGCAAATCGGCAGTTAAAACAGCACAGCCGGGGGGGGTAATCTGCACATCGTTCTCAATGCGAATGCCGCGCACCTGCTGGAAGTCGTCTAATCGCCCCCAGTTCACCGCGTCGTCGTACTGACCCGACTGCCGGGCCGGGGCAAGAATGGCAGGCACCTGGTAGAAGCCGGGTTCTATGGTGACCACCATATTGGCCGCCAGGGGACGATCTAGGCGGAGAAATTTGAGGCCAAAGCGATCGCTGCGCCCCCGCCCCGGCGTATACCCTGCCACATCCCCCAAATCTTCCATATCGTGCACATCTAGCCCCAGCAGGTGCCCCACCCCGTGGGGAAAAAACAGAGCATGAACGTCGCGCTCAACTAAATCGTCGGGGTTGCCCTTGAGCAAACCCAGGTCTACCAACCCTGCCGCCAGGGTGCGGCAGGCCAGCAGGTGCAGATCGCGATACTCTACCCCCGGCTGGGCGGTGGCAATGCAGGCGTCATGAGCGGCCAGCACCGCGTTGTAAATATCGCGCTGGGCGGGGGTAAAGCGCCCCGAGACCGGCCAGGTGCGGGTAATGTCTGACGCCCAGCCACTGGGGGCTTCGGCCCCCACATCGGCCAGCAGCAGATCGCCCGCCGCCAGGGGATGGTGATACTGCTCATTGTGCAGCACCTCGCCATGGACGGTAACAATGCTGTTGTACGCGCAGGTCATGCCCGCTGCCATGATCACCTGCTCCATGGCGGCCCGCACCTGGGCCTCGGTGGTGGCATCAGGAGTGGCGGCCATGCCTGCTCGGTGGGCGGCAATCGAGACCGCCGCCGCCGTTTTGATCTGTTCGATGGCGTGATCGTCGTGGTACAGGCGTAGAGCCACTAGGGCTTCTATGAGCGCCTGACTGGAGTGCGGACCAGCTTTGAACTGAGCGGGCAGGGTGGCCGAATCGCCCAGGTACTTTTCAACCTGCTGGTAGGGATAGGCAGCATCGGCCCCGATCGCAGCGGCGATCGCCGCTCGACTGGCGGTAGGCCCATGCCACAGCGCCGCCTCGGGGGAGGTGTCATCGATGAATAGGGTCAGCCGCCCGGCCTCTAGATGTAGGGCAGCATTGCTCAGGGGCAGGCCCGCAAAATACAAAAAGTGGCTGTTGGCACGAAAGGGGTAGACATTGGCCGGAAAGTTGCGCGACACTGCCCGCCCTGACCACAGCACCACCGGCCCTGGATAGAGCTCAGCCAGGCGATCGCGGCGCTGCTTTAGCACTTGGGCCAGAGATAATACCGGGGTCTGAAGAGCCATAGATAATTCCATCTACTGGTGGTTTGCAGCAGGCCGTGAACCGTGAACCTAGGACCCGAAACCTAAAATCTATTCCCTGCCCCCAGTAAGAGTTGTCAGATTTTGCCAACCAGCCCTAGGGGCCGCCATCTAAATCTAGCGTCAACGCGGGGACATCGCCCGTCAACCCAAATCCGCCTGCCATCTTCTAAAATAAAAATCAGTTATTTTTTTGTATACTCTTCACTTCAAGTCTAGTTCAGATGCACTAGCATTGGATCTATAACGGCTAGCCTAATTCAGGTGCAGCGCTATGGCTTCCTTAACGATTCGACCAGGGTCACGGGTTCGCCTCAAGGGTCAAGACGACCACATTCCAGATTTTGTGGTGACGCGGTGTGATCGCGATCACTGCCGGATTCGCCAGCACGACTGGGCCCCCGACGCTGAGATCAACGTCAGCTTCAAACAACTCTTTGTGCCCGTCGAGGCTGGGTCAACTCTGCCCGTCGCCTTAGCTGAGCAGGTCAAGGCATCGGGGTTGCTCGCCACCCACGGCGACCACCGGGCGGGCGATAACGTGGTTTATTTAGATGCCTACCGCCGCCGCCAGAGTCATCGCTAGGGCCGGTACCGCTTGGCGCACTCAACTCGTAAGGCGCACTTAGGGACTAGCCAATAAATAAAGTCCCAGCGTCATTTCCGCGTAGGCGGGAATCTAGCCTAGAGCGTTCATTCTCCTTGGTACCTTGTTTCGAGGCGAATCCCTTAACCTGTCAGCCGCACTTAAACGATATATTTTTGACCCACCGCTCCGCCGCCCAGGTGTTACGATCCAACTCTGTCGGTTTCAGCGGGGATCAGCCGCTGAAGGAAAGGGGGAAAGCGCAGCGCAAATCTGCCACTGTCCCGCAGCTGTGAGCCAATTTTAGATCGCCGAGTTTAGATTTTGGATGCTATTGCTGTCAAAATCTAAACTCCAAAATCCAAAATTGTGTCAGTCAGAACACCCGCCGATGGATGCCTACCCTCATATCCATCTGCGAGGTACAGATGACTAATAGTCTTTGGTTTGCCTTAGAGCGCTGGTGCTCTGGGCTCTGTTTTTCGGCTGTTTTTAGTCGCGCAGGGTAATGGCCATGCGCGTACCCAATACAGTTTGGCAGGGTTGCTTTGGCGACTGGCAGCCCTTGTTTATTCGAGAATATTGGCTGCCCCTGGGCCACCTAGCCTGGCAGGGTTTTTTGCGCCATGGCCCCGGCATGATGGTCTGCGAAATCCACGGTGTCACCGCTACGGTGGACTGGAGTCGCACAGCGGTGCCCTACACCGCCCGCTTTGTGCCCCAGTCCCAGCTAGCGCTCTGCTGGCAAGATCTAAATCTAGTCGCCGATCAGCGCCCAGTAGTAGAAAACGCCGTCGCCACCTACGACCCGGCGCAGGATGCCATCCTGCTGCTGCTGGGTGACTCCGAGCCCTACATCTCCTGTTTGAAGGGCTGGGCGGTGCCGCCGCCGGAGTGCTCGCGTCAAATGAGCGATCGCAGCGCCGAGTTTACCATTCCACCCACAGCCTAAATTTTCCCGTTTCGCCCGCCCTCTTCAAAGCCCGGATCTCTGGCGAAACCCATTCACCTATAGATTTGACCCCAATGACCCAACCCGCCACGCTATTTGTCTGCGCTCTGTGCAAGTTTCCCCAGTCCGCCCAGTCCCCAAGCGCCACCACTGGAGGGCAGCACCTGATCGATCAGCTCGCCGACTGTCTAGCGGCTAACCCGGGCGACATCACAATTCAGCCGGTGCGCTGCATGGCCGCCTGCGATCGCGCCTGCAACGCCGTCCTCAGCGCCCCCGGCAAACTCACCTTTATCTTCAACAACCTCTCGCCCCACAACGCGGCCCCCGACTTGGCCGAATTTTGCCGCCAGTACGCCGAGGCCACGGGGGGGAAGGTGGCCTATGGGCTGCGATCACAGGCCATCAAAAAATCCACCGCCTACGTGCTGCCACCCCTAGCGGCTGAGGCGGTGAGGGTGGCAGCACGTTAGTGGATGAGTGGACGGGTGGATGAGTGGGGGGAGCCTGACCTGAACTACCTATCTACCCGCCTACCCATACACCCCCTACCCACCTACAATCTCAAACTCCAACCCCAACTCCCCCGCCAAGTTGCAGGTCTGGTGGTCAACCTCATTCGTATCGCTCAGCTCTAAGTTGTAGAAGCTGACGCCAGGGTGGCGAAAGTACGGCCCCGCGTGCCAGGTACCCACCTCGAGCTTAATAAAGCAGTTGCCGGGGATGTGAAAAGCGCGGATGTCTTGTGGATTGGGCTGCTCTGCCGCCCCCGGTGGGGCTACCGCCATCAGCCAGTCCTTGCCCCCTAGCGCCCCCAAGCACTGAGTGCAGCGCTGGTGCCGAGTAAGGGTGCGAAACCGAGTGCCCTTGCGCTCCAAGGTCATGAGGTAAAGGCGGGGAATGCCGCGATCAAGCTGGAGCTGAGCATTGTCGGGGCCAAAGACGGCCCCGTCGGTACTGGGAAAAATCACCTGACCAAAGGGTGCAAAGGCTTCTGGGGTAATGGACTGCGCTGTAACGTGTTGAAGGATTAGGGGTGGAGGCATCGGTATGTTGATACGGGATGGTTCCGGCAAACATTGTCCCCAGGGTCTGGTTGCGTTTCTGGTTTAGCTGCTCTTGCAGTTGGCTGAACACGGCAATTGAATATAATCTCCTACTTCTGGCGCTCGCGTAATTTCCATAGTCTGCCTTTTATCTATTTGCTAGTTTAGCCAACGGTTTGCCGTGCCGAAACTTCGGCTGTACCCATACCCATCGGTGGGGCATCGGCAGCCAGTTCTGAACAACATCGTAAAGAAAATACTTAGACTTTATTCTTATTGGTAAGCTGAAGGTTTGTTTCTTCATTTGCAGAGTTGGGGCAGTAAGGCATGGATAACAAGTTGATGCTAATGATTCCGGGGCCGACCCCTGTACCCGAGCAGGTGCTGTTGGCCATGGCCCAGCACCCCATGGGTCACCGCAGCGGCGAATTCAGCGCTCTGATGGGCGAGGTGACCGAAAACCTCAAGTGGCTGCACCAGACCCAAAACGACGTGCTGGTGCTGGCCGCCAGCGGCACCGGGGCCATGGAAGCGGGTATCATCAACTTTCTCAGCGCGGGTGATAAGGTGCTGGTGGGCAGCAACGGCAAGTTTGGCGAGCGCTGGGGCGAGGTCGCCCGTGCCTACGGCTTAGAGGTGCAAGACATTACCGCCGAGTGGGGCAAACCCCTCAACCCCGACGACATTAAGGCCGCCCTAGAGGCCGACACCGCTAAAGACATCAAAGCGGTGATCGTCACCCACAGCGAAACCTCCACCGGGGTGCTCAACGATTTAGAAGTCATTAACCGCCACGTCAAAGCCCACGGGGCGCTGATCATGGTCGACGCTGTTACCAGTCTGGGGGCAACATCGGTGCCCGTGGATGCGTGGGGTCTAGACGTGGTTGCCTCCGGTTCCCAAAAGGGCTACATGATTCCGCCGGGGCTGGCCTTTGTCAGCGTCAGCGCCAAAGCTTGGGAGGCCTACGAAACGGCGACTTTGCCCAAGTACTACCTCGACCTCAAGCCCTACAGCAAAAATGCGGCTAAGAACACCACCCCCTTCACTCCGCCCGTGAATTTGTTCTTTGCTCTCCATGCGGCCCTGCAAATGATGCAAAAAGAAGGGCTAGAGGCGATCTTTGCCCGCCACGATCGCCAGAAACGAGCCACCCGCGCCGCCATGACCGCCCTCAACCTGCCGCTGTTTGGGGCCGACGACTGCGCCAGCCCGGCGATCACCGCTGTCATGCCCCAGGGGGTCGAGGCTGAGCAAATTCGCTCGGTAATGAAAAAGCAGTTTGACATTGTTCTGGCCGGGGGCCAAGACCATCTCAAGGGTCAGATCTTCCGCATTGGCCACCTGGGGTTTGTGTGCGATCGCGACGTGTTGACCGCCGTGGCGGCGATCGAGGCCACGCTGACCAAGCTGGGCTACGACCAGTTCACCCCTGGAGCCGGGGTAAATGCAGCGGGCAAAGTCCTGCTCGCCTAGCCTTAAAAAAGGCCCAGGGGTTATGCAACCCCTGGGCCTTTTTTTGAGCCTGCTTTTACTTGCCCATACCCAACTGCTGAGCCTTCTGGTAAACCTTGCCCTCGGTCAGCAGCGAAGGGGCAATTACCACCTCGACCTGCTGCATTTCCTTCAGATCTTTGGCCCCCAGGGTGCCCATGCTGGTTTGCAGCGCCCCCAAGAAGTTGTGGGTGCCGTCGTCTAGCCCAGCGGGGCCGCGCAGAATCTGCTCTAGAGTGCCGGTGGTGCCCACCTTGATGCGGGTGCCCCGGGGCAGCACGGGGCTAGGGGTGGCCATGCCCCAGTGGAAACCGCGCCCCGGCGCTTCGGCGGCGCGGGCAAAGGGTGAGCCAATCATCACGCCGTCGGCCCCGCAGGCGATGCACTTGCAGATGTCGCCGCCGGTCACCAGGCCGCCATCGGCCACGATGGTGACGTAGCGCCCGGTTTCAGCAAAGAAGTCATTACGGGCAGCGGCACAGTCGGCCACCGCCGTCGCCTGGGGAATGCCAATGCCCAGCACCCCGCGCGAGGTGCAGGCGGCACCGGGGCCAATGCCCACCATCACGGCGGCGGCCCCAGCCTTCATCAGATTGAGGGCGACCTCGTAGGTGACGCAGTTGCCCAAGATCACCGGCATCGGCATCTCGGCGCAAAAGGCTGCCAGGTCGAGGGGGCTAATATCTGCTGGAGACAAGTGGGCCGTGGAGACCACCGTGGCCTGCACAAACACCAGGTCGGCCCCAGCCTCGGCCACCGTCTTGCCAAACCGAGCCGCCCCGGCGGGGGTGAGGCTCACAGCGGCCACGCCACCGCCCGCCTTGATCGCCTGAATGCGCTTGGTAATCAGCTCAGGCTTCACGGGTTCGGCGTAGAGGCTCTGCATCAGCCCGACAAACTCGTCTTTGCCCACTGAGGCAATCTGGTCGAGGATGGGGTCGGGGTCGTCGTAGCGGGTTTGAATGCCCTCTAGGTTGAGCACCCCGACCGCCCCTAGCTCAGACAGCCGAATCGCCATGCCCACGTCTACGACCCCATCCATGGCGCTGGCCAAAATGGGAACTTCACGCTCGATGCCGCCAATGTGCCAACGGGTGTCGGCCAGGCTTGGATCCAGGGTGCGTGGCCCCGGTACCAGGGCAATCTCATCAATGCCGTACGCTCTGCGGACTACTTTGCCGCGACCAAGTTGTATATTCACGTCCCTCTCAAGCCTCTAGGCCAAAATCATTCAGCTAGCCTAGCAAAAAAGAATTCTCGCCGTATAGCCATTGGTGAAACCCCGCTGTTAGTGGGGATGCCGACAGCGGGTGATAGTATTTGGTCAGACTGGGCCAAGCGCACCATATTTTTAGCAGGGAAAATCGGTTGTGAATCTGTCGTCGCTGTCATTTTTGCGCAAAATGCGATCGCCCAATCGCCAGTTTGCGGTGATTGGGCTGGGGCGCTTTGGGCGGGCGGTGTGCGGTACCCTCAACGGCCTGGGCTACGAGGTGTTGGCCGCCGACACCGACGAGCGCCGGGTCAGCCAGGCCCTCACTGACCAGATTGCCGCCCACGCCATTCAGCTCGACACCACCCAGCCCTCGGCTCTGCGCGAGGCGGGCATTACTGACTTTGACACCGTCATTGTGGCGATCGGCAACTACGTTGAAGAGAGTATTATCACCACTCTCAATCTCAAAGAGGCCGGGGTAAAGAACGTGGTGGCCAAGGCATCGTCTGAGATCCACGGCAAGCTGCTGGATCGGGTCGGGGCCGACCATGTGGTGTTTCCTGAACACGAGATGGGCTGCGAACTGGCGCGATCGCTCACCTCCCCCGGCATTCTCGACCGCTTTGAGATCGACCCCAACCACTGCATTGCCGAGATCATCGTGCCCGAGGCCTTTGACCAAAAAACCATCGTTGACCTTGACCTG